>JBKQIP010000168.1:0-2943 GCA_052148295.1 Acidimicrobiales bacterium | reverse complement strand
TACGGCTACTTCCGCTACGAGTGGAGCAGGATCACGACGGCGCCGTGCCCCAGCTGTGCCGCCGCCGTCAACGGTGCGCCCTACAACGTGCTGGTGATCGGCTCAGACTCCAGGGTGGGCGAGACGGCGGCCGAGGCCCAGGAGTTCGGCAACCAGTCGAACGCGGGCGGCCAGCGCAGCGACACCATCAAGATCATCCACGTCGACCCGCAGTCGGACACGGCCAGCATCCTCTCGTTGCCCCGCGACACCTTCGTCACGCTCTCGGGCGTACCGGCGTCCTCGGGCGTGTCCAACCCGAACAAGTTGAACTCCGCCTTCGCCGCCGGCCCGAACGACCCGGATCCCGACGGCACCGGCGCCAACGGCCTGGTGCAGACCATCCAGAACACCTTCGGCATCCCGATCAACCACTGGATCGTGGTGAACTTCTTCGGCCTCATGGACGCGGTGAACGCTCTGGGCGGGGTGCAGATGGATGTGCCCGACCCGATCCGGGACTACGGCCCGTGCGGGCCGGGCGGCTCCTACACCAATTGCAGCGGCCTGGACATCGCCACCACCGGCTGTCAGAACCTGACCGGGGCCGAGACGCTCGCCCTCTCGCGTTCGCGGGACTTCGAGTACGAGCAGGACGGGCAGTGGATCAGTGACCCCTCGGGCGACATCGGCCGCATCGAGCGACAGAACCTCATCGTCGAGGCATTGGTGAACAAGGCCAAGTCGACCTACAACCCGATCAGGGCCGTCTCGTTCATCTCGTCGCTCACCCACGACGTCACGCTGGACAACAAGCTGAGCGCCACCACGCTGCTCGACCTGGCGGAGAAGTACCACGCCTTCTCGGGCTCGGCCCTCACCACCTACACCCTGCCGACGGTGGGGGCGGCCTACGCCCCGTACGGCGGCGAGGACGTCGAGATCGTCCAGGAACCCGAGGCCACCGAGATGATCACCCAGTTCCTGGGCACCGCCCCCGGCGACCCCTCCACCCCACCGCTGGACCAGTACGGCGAGCCCCTGTCCACGGCGGTCCCCACGGGTAGCGCGGCGTCGGGCGCCGGGGCGTCGTCCGGTGCCCCCGCGTCGGGCTCGAGCACCGCCAGCCCGGCCCCGTCGCTGGCCACGACCACGGTGCCGCCCTACGACCCGCGCCCCTGCTGATCGGCCGCGGGCGCGGATGCTCAGGTGGTCCCGACTGCCAATTCCTCGAGGCCCTGGGCCAGGGCGTTCCAGCTCAGGGTGGCGCACTTGATGCGCACGGGGAACTTCACCACCCCCTGGAGCGCCGCCAGCTCGCCCAGCTTGTCGACGTCGATGGCCTCGGGCTCCTCGATCTCGCCGTCGTGACCGAGCTGGGCCTCGTGGATCGACATCATCCCCTTGAAGGTGCGGATGAGCTGCTGGACCTCGTCCACCGACCGGCCCTTGACCGCGGAGGACATCAGCGATGCCGACGACTGGCTGATGGAGCAGCCGGAGCCGCCGATCTTGACATCGGACAAGGTGCCGTCCTCGACCAGGAGGCTGACCACCACCTCGTCACCGCACAGGGGATTGAACCCCTCCACGCGGTGCGCCGGGGGCGACTCGAGCTCGCCTCGATTGCGCGGGGAGCGGTAGTGGTCGAGGATGATCTCGCGGTACAGATCGTCGAGGTCGGCCATCAGGCCGGCCCGGGCGCATGAGACGTCACCCGAACAATCTACCGGCTTCCAGGAGCCCTTCAATCAGCACTTCGATGTCGTGCTCGTCGCTGAACAGGGAGAATGAGGCGCGAGCCGTGGCCTGGACCCCTAACCGGCGCATGAGCGGTTTGGCGCAGTGGTGCCCGGGACGCACGCAGACGCCGAACTGGTCGAGGACCTGGGCCAGGTCGTGCGCGTGCACGTCGCGGTAGGCGATGGAGAGCACCCCGCCCCGGTCCTCGCCCGCCGGGGGGCCGAAGATGTGGCAGTCGCCCCCCAACTTCTCGTCGAGGCGCGCCAGCGCATGGTTGGTCAGGGCCAGCTCGTGGGCCCGGATGCGGTCCATCCCGATGTCGCCCAGGTAGTCGATGGCGGCGGCCAGGCCGACGGCCTCGGCGATCGGTGGTGTGCCGGCCTCGAACCGGGCGGGGGGCGGCGCCGACCGGAAGGAGTCGAGCTTCACGTCGAGGATCATGCCCCCGCCCCCGAGGAACGGCGGCATGGCATCGAGCAGCTCGCCCCGGGCCCAGAGCACGCCGATGCCGGTCGGACCCATCATCTTGTGGGCGGAGAAGGCGAGAAAATCGGCGCCGAGCGCCCTCACGTCGACGGGGGCGTGCGGCACCAACTGGGCCCCGTCGGCCACGACGAGGGCGCCGGCATCGTGCGCCACGGCGGCGATCTCGCTGACCGGGGGGATGGTGCCCAGCACGTTGGACATGGCCGAGAGACCGACCAGCCGCACGCCGTCGACCAGCCGGTCCAGGTCGTCGAGGTCGAGGCGACCATCGCCGTCGATGGGGATGTAGCGCAATTCCAGACCGATCTCCTCGGCCAGCATCAGCCACGGCACGACGTTGGAGTGGTGCTCCATCTCGGTGAGCAGGATGCGGTCGCCCCGCTCCAGGTTGGCACGGGCCCAGGTGTGGGCCACCATGTTGAGGGACTCGGTGGTGTTCTTGGTGAACACGACCTCGTGCGCGGGCTCCGCGGCGCCGATGAAGCGACCGGTCTTGACCCGGGCGCTCTCGTACTGGTGGGTGGACTCCTCGGCCGTGGCGTAGACGCCGCGGTGCACGTTGGCATGCGTGGTCTCGTAGTAGCGCGACATGGCGCCGATCACCGACTGGGGCTGAAGGGCCGAAGACGCCGAGTCGAGATACACGATCGGCCGCCCGTTCACCGTGCGCGCCAGAAGCGGAAAGTCCTTGCGCAGCGCCTCGGTGTTGAGGGGCATCGCCGCGCTCATCGCCAC
>JBKQIP010000167.1:0-33003 GCA_052148295.1 Acidimicrobiales bacterium | reverse complement strand
GTTGGTTGCCGCGGACGGTCTTGGACGCTTGCCGGGGCTGACCATCAGGGCGGTAGCCGACCACCACGCGCAGGCGCCAGACACCGGGGCGGGTCTCCTTCATCGTCCCTTTCACGGGGACGATTCTAGACGCAAACCTAGACGCGATCGCAGCGTTAGTGAATGCCTCTTAGAAACTCCAGTTCAGAGCGCCACTTTTCGAGGCGGATCAGATGTCGTAGTAGAGCATGAACTCCCACGGATGGGGGCGCAGGCGGACCGCGTCGATCTCTTCCAGCGTCTTGTATTCGATCCACGTCTCGATGAGGTCGTCGGTGAAGACGCCCCCCTCCTTGAGGAAGGCCTGATCGTCCTTGAGGGCCTGGAGCGCCTCCTCGAGCGAGGACGGTACCTGGCCGACCTTGGCCAGCTCCTCGGCCGGCAGATCGAAGAGATCCTCGTCGACGGGGGCCGGCGGCTCGGTGTGCTTGGCCACACCGTCGAGCCCGGCCATGAGCATGGCGGAGAAGGCGAGGTAAGGATTGCAGGAGGGGTCCGGGCACCGGAACTCGATGCGCTTCGCCTTCGGGCTCGGGGAATAGAGCGGGATGCGACAGGCCGCCGAGCGATTCCGCTGCGAGTACACGAGGTTGACCGGCGCCTCGTAACCGGGCACCAGGCGCCGGTACGAGTTCGTGGTGGGTGCGGCGAAGGCGAGGATGGCCCGCGCGTGCTCGAGGATGCCGCCGACGTACCAGCGCCCGATGTCCGAGAGCCCCCCGTACCCCGACTCGGAATAGAAGAGGGGCTCGTTCCCGTTCCAGAGGGACTGGTGCACGTGCATGCCCGAGCCATTGTCCTCGAACAGCGGCTTCGGCATGAACGACGCCGTGTAGCCCGCGTTGAGCGCCACGCTCTTGACGATGTACTTGTAGAGCATCAGCTTGTCGGCCATGGTGAGCAGGGTGTCGAACCGCATGTCGATCTCGGCCTGACCGGCGGTGCCGACCTCGTGGTGCTGGACCTCGATCTCGATGCCGAGCCGTTCCATGGCCAGCGTCATCTCGGAGCGCAGGTCCTGGAAATGGTCCATGGGGGGGACCGGGAAGTACCCCTGCTTGTACCGCGGCTTGTAACCGAGGTTCGGATTCTCCTCGCGCGCCGAGTTCCAGATGCCTTCGACGGAATCGACCTGGTAGAAGGCGGAGTGCTGGTCCTGGGAGAATCGGACGTCGTCGAAGATGAAGAACTCCGCCTCCGGACCGAAGTAGACGGTGTCGGCGATGCCGGTCGACTTGAGATACTCCTCGGCCTTCAGCGCGACATAGCGGGGGTCTCTGCTGTAGCTCTCGCCCGTGACCGGATCGTGGACGAAGCAGTTCAAGTTGAGCGTCTTGTGCTGCCGGAACTCGTCGATGACCACAGTGTTCGGATCCGGCAGCAGGATCATGTCCGACTCCTGAATGGCCTGGAACCCCCGGATGGACGAGCCGTCGAAGCCGTAGCCCTCTTCGAACGCGTCCTCTGTGAGCAAGTGCGTGGGCATGGAGAAGTGCTGCATCAAACCGGGCAGGTCGCAGAACCTGAGGTCGACGACCTCGATCCCTTCGTCCGCGGCAAGGCGGACAACCTCAGCCGCACTACGTTTCTGCATTACTCCTCCTCTTTCGGATTGGTGCACGCTTGGGAGTACCTCAGGATCGGTACCACGTTCAGTCTGAATTGATTTGCGGCGTCCCGCAAAACGGCCGTGCGCACGGGATGATGAATAGAAGATGAATTCTTCTCGGGTCGCCGTGAAGGAGCAGTCGTACCGCAACGCCATTGGCTCGATCCGGGCTCGCGGGAGGCGGACATCGCCATCGTGTGGTCGGCCGTGGACGAGCACGGGACCCCGCCTCAGTCCTCGCGGGTGGGCTCCCCGTGGTCGGCGTTGGGCAGTCCCCGTCTCCAGTAGGCCTTGACCGAGATCTGATCGGGACCGAGGCCGCGCTCGATCAGCGCCCGCTGGACGATCCGGGCCACGCGCGCCTCGGCCGCCACGTAGGCATGACCGTGCCCGAGAGGGAATGCCGTGTCACCCACGGCCGCGCGCAGGGGCGCCGGATCACCCGGCTGCGAACGCCCGAGCCGATGGTGCCACCGCACGTCCAACCCCTGCGTCGGGGCGGTGCCGGGCTGCTGCTCGTCGGCGGGGGAGTCGATCTCGTGGAGCGCGATGGCAGTGGAGCCCGGTGTCAAGGCCTCCATCATGGCCAGCGCGCCGGGCAGCCCCGTCTCGTCGCCGACGAACAGGTGCCACTGGGCGTCGTCGCGCAGGGTGATCTTGCCGCGCGGGCCGATGGCGTCGATTCGATGGCCCACCTGGGCGGCGCGGATCCAGTCGGTCCCGGGTCCCCGGCCGTGCAAGGACACGTCGAGGGTGACCGACGGTCGAGCCCGATCGAATCGGCGGATGGTGTAGCGGCGGTTCACCACTCGCCCTCCCGGTTGCGGCACCCGCAGCATGAGATCCTGACCGGCGCGATGGTGGAGATCGCCGAGGCCCGGGGCGGTGAGGACGAGCCGATGCAGGTTCGGACTGAGGGGACCGGCATCGATCACCTCGAGGCGCCAGAGGGAGGCGTCGGCCAGGGGCCCGTCGGGTCGTCCCACCAGGTCCAGCATGCGATCCGCCGTCATGTCAGCGGCCGGGGCGGCGACACGTCCCCTCGGGACGGCTGGTCCGTCGGGCCGATGGGGCCGGGGCGGAGATCGTCGTTCACCGGTGGTCGCCCGCGGCCGGGGGTCGCCGCGCGATCAATGAACCCTCCTGGGCAGGAGCGCACCGATGATCCAGAAGAGCGGTATGAACAATCCGATGATGAACATCACCCAGTGGCCCTTCCTGATCGAGATGATGCCCAACGTGACCAGTAGCACGATGTAGATGGCACCGAGAATGAAGGCCATGGTCCTCTCCTTTGCCGTCGGCTCATGGCGGGGTGTGCCGAAGGGTGGGACCACGGTACCTTCTCTTGGGGGTCGCCCGTCCCACCCCAGGTGGGGTGGTGGGCGTACCCAGCGGTGGGAGCGGGCCCTCGGCGCGAGCCACCGCCCGTGAGCCTCCGCCCGTGAGCCACCGCCCGTGAGCCACCGCCGGTCCGCTCTCGGAAGGCCCACCCCTTGCTCGCGGCCGGCAGGGCGGGTCGAGCCCGGCCATCCGTGGGGTGGCGGCCGGACCGCCGATCGTTGCAGACGGCGCGCACATTCACTACCGTTCGGCATGAGCTGGACGCACGGCACGAGCGGGGCGAGCGGCATGACACCGGGACGTATGGAGTTGGACCGACTGCTGGCCTACGAAGAGATCCGTCAGCTGGCCGCCCGCTATGCGGTGGCGGTCGACGCCCGCGATGTCGACACCCTGGCCGCCCTCTTCGTCGACGACGTCCGCGTCGGGACGGCAGAGCACGGTCGTGCCGCGCTGCGCCACTCGTTCGACGCCTCACTACGCGCCATCGGGGTTTCCATTCTCAATGTCGGCACCCACGTCATCGACCTGGTCGATGAGGACCACGCCACGGTCAGCGTCTACTGCAAGGCCGAGATCCAAGACGGTCGTCGATGGATCCATCAGGCCATCGTCTACGAGGACCGCTACGAGCGCCGAGCCGGCCGGTGGCAGTTCGTGTCACGCAAGCACCGGCTCTTCTACGGGGCGGAGGTGGGGGTCAATCCCCTGGGTCTTCCCCCGGCCAATTGGCCGGCCCACCACGACGGCTGGGGCACGGTGCCCGAGAGCTGGGCCTCGTGGCGGCGCTTCTGGGCCGGAGCGGGAGAGGAGCCGGGCGCCGCGGCACACTCGGGGGAGCAACGGTGACGGGGCGCCTCGACGGCCGCGTGGCGGTGATCACCGGAGCCGGCGACGGCATCGGCGAGGGCATGGCCCGCCGATTCGCCCGGGAAGGCGCTCGCGTCATGGTCACCGACATCAACGGGGACGCGGCCGATCGCGTGGCGAGCTCACTGCGTGACCTGGCGGGCGCCGACACGCAGGCGCGCACCGTCGATGTGCGCGAGAAGGATCAGGTGGTGGCCATGATCGACGCCACGGTCGAGCGCTTCGGCACGGTGGACGTCCTGGTCAACAACGCGTGGGGCGGCGGGCAGCTGAGCCGGCTCGAGAACAAGAGCGACGAGCTGCTGGCCCACGGGATGAGCGTGGCCTACTTCGGCCCGTTCTGGGCCATGCAGTCCGCCTTCCCCATCATGCGGTCACAGGGGCGGGGCAACATCATCAACCTCTGCTCGCTGAATGGGGTCAACGCCCATATCGGCACCGCCGAGTACAACTGCGCCAAGGAGGCACTCCGTAGCCTGACCCGGACGGCGGCCCGGGAGTGGGCCCCGTACGGGATCGTGGCCAACGTCATATGCCCGGGGGCCAAGAGCGCGGCGTTCCGGGCCATGGCGAAGGGGCATCCGGAGATCGCCGCCATGGCGGACGACATGAACCCCATGGGTCGGCTGGGCGATCCCGAGGACGACATCGCCCCCGTGGCGGTCTTCCTGGCCAGTGACGATGCGCGCTACCTGACCGGGAACACGCTGTTCGTCGACGGGGGCAGCCACATCAACGGCGTGGCCTGGACGCCGGAACTGCCGGAGTGACCCCCCGCGGGTGACCAGCGCCGGGCCGCCGGTCGCCCTCGTGACGGGAGCCAGCAGGGGCATCGGCCGGGCCGTTGCCGTCGCCCTGGCGGAGGCCGGCTACGCCGTGGCCGTCACGGCCCGGACGGTCACCGAGCAGGAGGCACCCGCTGGCGTCGGGGGCAGTCTCGAGAGC
The DNA here is from genome assembly GCA_052148295.1 of Acidimicrobiales bacterium. Taxonomy (GTDB): domain Bacteria; phylum Actinomycetota; class Acidimicrobiia; order Acidimicrobiales; family RAAP-2; genus Bog-473. The sequence continues at coordinate 28,196 of JBKQIP010000167.1, read as the reverse complement.
ACGGGGGCGATGATCACCGCGGCGGGGAGCGATGCCCTTCCCCTGCGACTCGACCTGCTCGACCGGGAGGCGCTGGCCCCCGCGGTCGACGCGGTCGTGGCACGGTGGGGGCGCCTCGACGTGATGGTCAACAACGCCGTCTACGTCGGCCCGCAGAACGAGTGGCGCTTCGTCGACGTGGACCCGACCGAGCTGGAGCGACGGATATTCGGCGATCTCACCGCGGCCCTGCTCCTGGCCCAACGAGCGGCCCAGGTGATGCTGGACCATCGGGGTGGCACCATCGTCAACCTCACCTCCGGAGTTGCCACGTCGAACCCGACCGTCCCGGTCGACCAGGGCGGATGGGCGCTGGGCTACGGCTGCGCCAAGGGGGGCCTGCACCGGGCGGCCGCCATCATCGCGTGCGAGCTGGGCCCGCGGAACATCCGGTGCTACAACCTGCAGCCCGGGATGGTCGCCACCGAGCGGGTCCGGGCCACGCCGTCGTTGCGCCACATTGCCCGGGGCGGCAAGGATCCCGCCGTCGTCGGCGCCGCCGTGCGGTGGCTCCTGGCCCAGCCGGACGGGACCGTGACCAATGGCCGGACCGTGGTCGTCGACGACATCCTCCACCTCCTTGCCTGAGCCGCACCCGATCGGTTCGGCGGCACGGCTGGGGACGACGATGGCGTCGACCCGGCCCCCGGCGGCTCACGTCTGCTCCGGGGCCGCGGATGGAGGGCCTACGTAGTAGAGCAACCCACCGCCCAGCGGGCTGCCGTAGGCGGTCGGGGGGACCCGGACGCCGTGCTCGAGGGTCCAGCGATCGACGGCCGCCGTGCCGGCGGGCGTGCTGGTGGTGCCGGACCGTCCTGTTCCCCCGAAGCCGCCGAACCCACCGAATCCCCCCCCGAAGCCGCTGAACCCGCCGAAGCTCTCACCGAGGAGCACGTACTGGATCTTGCCGGCGTCGGCCAGCCGCTCGAACCGGCCCAGGGCCGGCACCGGCTCCGAGCCGGTGAACCCGCCCATCGACATGACCGGTTCCCCGCTCAGGAGGATCAACGGTGCGGCCGTGGTCGACCCGCCGACGGCGAGGATCCAGTCGGCGCCGTCGCGGTGGGACTTGAGGAATCGGATCATCCCCGGCGACACGCCCCCCACCGGCGGGATGCCGTCGTTCGCCTCCGTCTCCGCCTCGTTCAGGCGGTCGAGGCGGGCCAGTATCTTGGCTATCGTCGCCGTGTCGAACGGTCGGGGCAGGATCGCCGTGGCACTGACCGCGCCTGGGCCACCCGTCGGGTTGCTGGCGTCGCTCGGGTTCTGGACGGTGTAGAGGGAGTAGGCCGCCGGGCCGGCGAACGCGGCGACGACGGCGCACGCCCCGCCGAGTGCCGCTACCGTGACCATCACCACGCGTGGGAGCCGATGTGCACCGAGCAGGGCGACCAGGAGGATGCAGGCCCCGGCCACCCCGCTGACCTCCACGACTTGGGGGAGCGCGGGGTAGACATGCGGCGCCCGCTCGAGGAGATGGGCCGCCCACAGCGCGCTGGTCACCACCGCCAACGGCAGCAGCCAGGCGTAGCGGAGCGAGGCGCGGCCGAGGCGCCACATCACGACGGCCCCGCCGCCCGCCAGCGCGGCCAGGGCCGGCGCGATCTCGACGACGTAGTAGGTGTGGAAGATCCCCTGCACGGAGCTCAGCACGACGATGGCGCAGATCGCCCACGTCCCCCAGAAGACGCAACCGGCCCGGACCAGATCCGTCCGGGGCGCCCGCCGGGTGGCCCACAGCCCGGCGAGGAGCGCGAGACCGGCGGCGGGGATCAACCAGCTGATCTGGGAGCCCAGTGCCGGGGCGAACATGCGTTCCCAACCGGGCTGGCTCCCGAAGTGGGTGGCGTCGGTGATGGCGTCCGAGAAGCGGTGACCGACCCGGGTGTTCGCCGTGGCGATCCGGTAGGGCTGGGACGTCCCGAGGAGCCTCCCGAAACCGTTGTAGCCGAAGATGAGACTGAGCTCTGAATTGTCCCCGCTGCTGTCGATGAAGGGTCGGCTCCCCACCGGCCACAGCTGGACGATGGCCACCCACCAGGCCGAGGCGACGACGAGGGTGAGCCCGCCCCAGACCAGCTGCGCCAGCCGCCTCCCCAGCTTGGGTGGGCCGAAGAAGAAGTAGACGAGGAGAAAGGCCGGGAGGACGACGAAGGCCTCGAGCATCTTGGTGAGGAAGGCCAGCCCCAGCAGCCCGCCACAGAGGACCAGGCGTGACGTGGCACCCGTCTCCAGCGCCGACCACAGGGCCCAGGCCGCCAGGACGAGGAGGAAGGTCATGATGGCGTCTGGCTCGTTGCTGCGGAAGATCGCCGTCACGACCGGCGTGACGGCCAGCGCGGTGGCGGCCAGTACCGCGGCCACGTCGCCGGTCCAGCGCCGCACCAGATGGAACAGCACCACCACGGTGAGCGCGCCGGCCAGGGCGATCGGGGCCAGCATGCTGATGCTCGAGAAGCCGAACAGGCGGCCGGAGAGCTCCATGACCCAGAGGGAGGCCGGTGGCTTGTCGACGGTGATGAAGGACGAGCGGTCGAGCGACCCGAAGAAGAAAGCCTTCCAGCTCTCGGTGCCGCTCTTCACCGCAGCGGCGTAGAAGGTGTTGGAGAAGGCGTTGTGGGAGAGCTGGTAGAAGTACAGCACGCCGGCTAGGACGCCGATGAGCACCATGGCCGGTGTCGACCACCACGACCGGCCGCCCCGACGAGGCCAGCCGAGGAGGCCGGTGGCTGCCGGTGCATCAGGGTTCGGGTCACCGGCGCCGGGGTGCACGTCGGCCCAGACCGTCCCTGCGGGGGACAGGACATCCCGATCCGCCAGCAATTGCCCCTCTGAACCCTCCATGTCGCTCCTCGGCGCTGCGGGACGGGCCACCTGAGAGGTCAGCCCCGATGGAGCGTCTCCACGACTCCGATCTCGTCCGTGCACGATGTCCTTGCGGACCGTGCCGCGACACTACGGGACAGCCGGGAGGCCGGGGCCGCGGCTCGGGCCGAGCCCGGTCGACGCCACCGGAGGACTCCCTCGGACTGCCTCCCGCTGCGCACGATGCCGATGAGCCACACCCTTCACAGAACTACAGTGGGCGCCGAACGAGACCGGCTCTCCCACATCCTCGAGAGTCCGCTGCACTGCTCGCGCCCGAGGGGGACCGCCCGTGACCACGCCGTCGATCGACTTGGAAGGGAAGGTCGCCATCGTCACCGGCGCATCTCAGGGTCAGGGGGCCGCCGAGGCCCGGTGCTTCCGTGAACTCGGTGCCCTCGTCACCATGGCCGACGTGTCGGACCAGGAGGGCGAGGACCTGGCCGAGCAGATCGGGGCGACATACCGGCACGTCGACGTCTCGCGCCCCTCCGATTGGGACGGGCTCGTGGCGGAGGTCATGGAGCACCATGGGCGTCTGGACGTCCTCGTCAACAATGCAGCGGTCCATTGGCTCCGGCTCATCGAGGAGGAGACCGTGGAGGAATTCGATCGACTCCTCGGGGTCAATCTCCGGGGCACGTTTCTCGGGATCAAGGCGGCCATCGCTCCCATGCGGGCATCGGGTGGCGGCGCGATCGTCAATGTGGCCTCCATCGCCGGGATGCGCGGCTTGCGGTTCCACGGCTCCTACGGCGCGTCGAAGTGGGCCATCCGCGGCCTGACCAAGACCGCGGCCGCCGAGTTGGGTCCCAGTGGCATCAGGGTCAATGTGGTCCTCCCGGGCACCATCGACTCACCCATGGCGTGGGGGGGTGGCGAGATGCCGGACGACGTCTCGTTCGACCACCTTCCGCTGGGCCGGGTGGGCACGGTGCAGGAGATCGCCACCCTCGTGGCCTTCCTGGCCTCCGAGGCCTCGAGCTACCTCACCGGGAGCGAGGTCGTGGTCGACGGGGGCGCCACGCTGGGGATGGCGCGACGCCAGGGTGGTCGGCTCTAGCCCGTTGATGTCTGCCGTGCCTCGACGCTGCTCAGGCGCGGCGGCGGAGCTAGGGAAGGACATCCCGTCCCCACGCCCGCATGGTCGCCCTGCCCTCGGGCCGGGGCGCGGTACCCATCTGGATCATGCCGGCCCACCGACCCGGATCACCAGGTCCGCGGTCAGATCTCCCACTCGGGCGGCGCCGCAGAGCGACATGGCCAGCTCGAGCTGGGCGCGCAGCTCGCCGAGGACCGCCGCCACCCCCTCGCTGCCACCGACCGTCAGCGCCCAGAGGGCCGGTCGGCCCACGAGCACCGCCGCCGCACCCAGGGCGAGCGCGCGTACGACATCGGTGCCGCGCCGGATGCCCCCGTCGACCAGGACCTGGGCGCGTCCCTCGACCGCCTCGACGACGTCGGGGAGCGCACGAGCCGTGGCGACGGCCCCGTCGAGCTGTCGCCCGCCGTGATTGGAGACGATGACCGCCTGGGCTCCGGCGTCGAGGCACGCTCGGGCATCGTCGCCGCGGAGGACGCCCTTGGCGATGACCGGGAGTCCGGAGCGATCGGCCAACCACCCGATGTCGTCAAAGGTGAGGTCCGTCGTCTGATCGAGATGACCGCTGGCTTCCCAACGGTGCCGTTCTGCCCGCGGGATGTCCCTGGGCGCATTGGCCCATCCGAAATCGGCCGGCAGCCTGAAGCCGTCGAGCGTCTCGCGGCGGTGATGCCCGAGTCGAGGGGTGTCGACGGTGAGGACGAGCGCGCCGTAGCCAGACTCTCGGGCCCGGTCAACCAGATCCGCCGTCCAACCGCGGTCGCGCAGGACGTAGACCTGGAGCCAGTGGGGAGCCAACGGCGCGGCCTGGGCGACCTCTTCGAGCGGCAGTGACGAACGGGTCGAGACGACCATCACCGTGTCGGCGGCGGCGGCTCCACGAGCCATGGCTGATTCGCCCCCGGGGTGAGCCATGCGCTGGTGGGCCACTGGCGCCACGAGCACCGGGAGAGCGATCGGGACGCCCAGGACGGTCGTCGACGTGGAGATCTCGTGCACGTCGCGCAGCACCCGGGGTCGAAAACGGACTTCCGACCAGGCCGCCTGATTGTCGGTGAGCGTCAACTCGTCGTCGGCCCCGCCGGCGTAGAAGTTGTAGACGCCGGGCTCCAGGAGCATCCGGGCCTGTTCTTCCAAGGCGTCGAGATCGGTCACCGCGGTCCTTCTGTGATGCGTCGTCCCCGCATGCCATGGCCCGGAGTTCGACCGCGCCACCAGGGTCGGCAAAACCTATCGTGTCGCCGTTGGTGGCGGCGCTCCGGCGGCGGCCGGAGACGAGGCGCACCGTTGCCGCAGCAACGTCAGTGGGCGGGTCGATGTCGCTCACCGGCGGCCGCGCTGGACTAGACACTTCACCCATGGGAGCTCAGGCCGATGAGTACCCGTCCGGTGGAGCGCCGGCCACGCGGCACAACGGGCCCCGCGTACCGGCCACGAGGTCGCGTCGCCTGTGGTCGATCGTGCGGTATCTGCTCGGCATCGGGGTGCTGTGCCTGGCCCTGTGGGTGCTGTCCTCACACCGCTACGAGCTGTCCGGTTTCTCCCACGTCCTGGCCAACCTCAACTGGTGGTGGATTCCACCCGCGGTGGTGGCCGAGGCATTGTCCTTCGTCTGCTTCGCGGCATTGCAGCAACAATTCCTGCGGAGCGGCGGCCTCACGGCGCCCCGGGTCCCGCTGCTCAACATGACGTTCGCCTCGCAGGCGATGGCCAACTCCCTTCCGGCGGGGAACGCTGTGGCGGCGATCTACGCCTTCCGCTGGTACCGGCGCTTCGGGGCCGACGACACGCTGGCGGCGTGGTCGCTGGCGGGGACCATGGTCGCCACCGCCGTCACGCTCTCCCTCGTGGCCGCCGGCGGACTGGTCCTGGCCACCGGGGAGGGCGCCTCCCTCGATCTGGTTCCCGTCCTCATCGGCGTCCTCCTCTTCACCGTCGCCCTCGGGGTCCTGTTCGTCTACGAGCGGCCGCTGTTCGCGGTGGTCTCCTGGGCCATCAGGGCTTCGCGCAGGCTGATCGGGCGTCCCCGCGGCGACACCACGGCGGAGATCGAGCGCATCGTCGCGTGGGTCACCACCGTGCGGCTCGGGTGGCGTCAAATCAGGAACATCCTGCTCTGGGGGACGGCGAACTGGCTGTTCGACTGTGCCTGCTTCGCCATGATGTTCTGGGCCATCGGGTCGCCCGTTCCGTGGAAGGGGTTGCTGCTGGCCTACGGCGCCGGTCAACTGGCCGCCACCCTTCCGATCACCCCGGGCGGCTTGGGTGTGGTCGAGGGGAGCATCACCATCGCCTTGGTGGCGTTCGGCGGCGTCGAGGTGACCACCGTTGACGCCGTGCTCCTGTATCGGTTCATCAGCTTCTGGCTGGTCCTGGTGGTGGGCTGGGCCCTGTGGGGGCTGCTGGCCTTGCAGGTGCGCCGAGGGAAGTGGAGCCGTCTCGTCCGGGACGCCGACATCGCGGCCGGCCCCGAGGTCGCGCTCAGGTCGCGGGCCGACTCCGGTGCGCCCGCGCGTTCACCGACGGCGCTCGGCACGTGAGGCACCAAGGGAGAGGAGAGGAGCCGTGAAGCACCGTCTGATCAGCGTGGTGGCGGGCTGCGTGCTGCTCGCCACCGTCGGCGCCGGTTGCACCTCGGCGCGCAGCAACCTCGGGACGTCCGACAGCTCGTGCTACCTGGCCCTCCCCGCGGCGGCGCGGGCGGTCCATCGCCAGGGGCGCTTGGCGGGCGTGCACCTGTACTCGCTGGGGACCCTCCGGCACGTGGCTCCGCTGGTGTACCAGGCGGTCGCTCCCGGGCATGCGACATCGCAACGGGTCTGTGTGGTCGAGTTCGAGGGACGCTTCAGCGAGTCGTCCGTGGCGGATCCCCACGGACGGACGGCCGGACGACTGGCCGTCGTGGTCACGGCCATGCCGTCGAACCGGCTGCTGGGAACGGTCCTGTTCGCTCGCACACCGCTGCATTTCGGACATCCGCACGTCGGCTGAAGGGCGCCGGTCCGGCCCGTCACCAGGGCGGGACGGCCCGGGCCCGGGTCGGGGGGGCACCCGGACTCGTGCGGGCGACCCCGAGCGGGGCAGACTGAACCGGTCGTGAAGCCCAAGTCGAACCATCTCGATCCCTCCCGCCGTCTCGATCCCTCCCGGCGGCGCGGAGGGGTGCCCGGCCGTCGGCCGTCTCGGCCCAAGGCCGGCGACCTGGGGCGCGGGGGCCGAGCACGCGGAGAGGGCCGGTGACCGGCGTCGACTCGGTGAACGCATCGGCGACCGGGTCCGGCGCACCGACCCGCGATCATTGGTGGATTTTGGTGGTCATCGCAGGAGCGCAGCTGATGGTGGTGCTCGACACCACCATCATGTTCATCGCGCTGCCGTCGGCACAGGCATCACTGGGATTCTCCGACGCCGACCGGCAGTGGGTGGTCACCGCGTACACGTTGGGCTTCGGAGGGCTGCTGCTGCTCGGTGGCCGGATCAGCGACATGATCGGACCCAAGCGGACCCTCATGATCGGCGTGGTGGGCTTCGCCACCGCATCCGCCATCGGGGGCGCATCACAGACCAGTGGCATGCTCATCTGCGCCCGGGCGCTCCAGGGGATGTTCGCCGCTCTGCTCGCTCCGTCGGTGCTCTCCATCTTGACCACCACGTTCACCCAACCCCGGGAGCGGGGCCGGGCCTTCGGGATCTACGCCTCCATCGCCATCAGCGGTGCCGCCTTCGGCCTCATACTCGGAGGGTTGTTGACGCAATACCTCAATTGGCGCTGGTGCCTCTATGTGAACTTGCCCATCGCCGTGGTCGTGGTCATCGGTGCGTTCACCGTGATCCCCACCCGCTCGGGCCGCGGCGGCGTCCGTCTCGACGTCCCGGGCGCGGTCCTGGGGTGCGGCGGCCTGGTGGCGCTCGTCTACGGCCTCGGCGAGGCGGGAACCGACGGTTGGAGCTCGGCCCGGGTCCTCGGACCACTGGCCGTTGCGGTGGTGTTGCTCTCGCTCTTCGTGCTGGTGCAGACCAGGGTGTCCAGCCCGCTGCTCCCCATGCGCATCCTGACCGACCGCAACCGCGCCGGCTCCTTCCTCACCATCATTCTGGCGGTGATGGGGATGTTCGGGACCTTCCTGTTCTTGACCTACCTGTTCCAGACGGTCGACGGCTACTCGCCCCTCAAGACGGGGGTGGCCTTCCTGCCGCTCATGGTCGTCAACGGCCTGGCCGCCACCCAGCTGAGCAGTCGTCTGATGCCGCATCTCCGCACGCGGCTGCTCGTCGTCCCCGGCATGCTGATCGCGGCCGTCGGCGTGGCGCTGCTCACCCAGTTGACACCCGATGCCCCGTACGCCAGCCATGTTCTGCCCACGGAGCTCCTGCTCGGGCTGGGACTGGGCCTGGCCATGGTGCCGTGCGTGAGCACGGCCACCACCAAGGCCGAGCCCCGTGACGTCGGCATCACCTCGGCCACCACCAACACGTCGCAGCAGATCGGGGCCTCGGTCGGCACCGCGCTGCTCAACACCATCGCCGCTACGGCGACCGCGGCCTACCTGGCCTCGCACGTCCACAGCTCCAGCGCCGAGGCCGACGCCACCGTGCACGGCTTCGCCGTGGCCAGCGGATGGGCCGCGGGCTTCTTGACGCTCGGCGCGGTCGTCGGCGGGATCCTGATCAACGCCCATCCGGGCCGGGAGGTCGAGCGGGACCCGGTGGCCTCCGTGACCGTGACCGATGACGGCGGGTGAGCGGACCCGGGACCGGCCGGCGTGACACCGAGCTGCCCCGTTCTGGGATGCGCCACCACGAGCCGAGCGACTCTCTAGGCTCGCATCCATGGGACGAAGGCGCACAGCGGCGCCATCGGGTGGCCCGCTCCGGCGGCGTCGGGCGAAGCGGCAGCTGGTCGAACTGGCCGGGGAGCCGCAGCGGGACCCCAGCCCCGCCGCGGCGCGGGCGCACGTCAAGGTGATAGGCGATCAGGCCGCGGCGGAGGAGAACCGCGTGCCCGAGGAGCAGGCGCCGGACGCTCCGGCGGAACGATCGGACGAGAAGCTGCCACCCGGATTCCACGTGCGGGCCGTACCCATCGATCAGCCGTTCCCCGAGCCGTAACGCCGCCGGGGCCGGACGTCGGCCGGTCAGCTGGTCAGCCGGTCCGGTGCATCACCGGCGCCGGCCAGCGCCATGTCCTGGTGGATGGAGGTCAGCTCGGCCGCCACGACACGCTCGTGTTCCACGAAGTCGAGCCGGGCCGCTCTCGGGCTCCATCGACCCCGCATGAAGAAGACGAGTATGGCGAAGATGACTTGGCCCCCGACGCACACCCCCCACCACCGCTTCCATTGGTTGGGCGACGCGTTCTGCGCAGGGACGAGTTGTTTCTCGGCCAGGAGCAGGTTGGCCAGGTTCTGGGAGTGCGTCCCCACCTTGGCGGCGATCTCGCTGTCGCTCACCGGATGGCCTTTCTCGATGGCCACGGCCAGCGAGTTGTAGGCCAGCAGTCCCTGGACCTGCGGGTTGGAGAGCCCGCCCGCTGTCGTGAGGGACCCCAGCAGGCTGTGCGTGCGGTCGCAGGCGGTGATGATGGTGGCCAGGGTGTCGGGACCCGGTTCGTCCGACGCCCGCAGCGCGGCGATGACCGTGGCCGGGGCGCTCTTGGTGGCACACGCCGTGGTCGAGGGGGCGTAGGGCACCGCCGCCTGAATGGCCTGCAGCGTGGTGGCGGCTCCCTGGTTGTCGACCAGCGTCGTGGACGTGGTGATCACCCGGGGGAGCACGAGGAAGGAGAGGGCCACCACGATGCGCAGGATCCAGCCCCACACCGACAGTCCCGTGGCCGTGAGCGCCGGGTTGTGCCACTCCACCTGCTCGGTGTAGCCCGCCATCCACGGCGAATAGGCACAGCCGATGGCAAAGGCCAGAAGCACCACGACCAGGACGTTCGAGTAATAGCCGGTGTGGGGATGGTCAACCTGCAGGATGAGGACCACCGTCATGACGATGCAGGCCAGCGCACCGACGAGCATGAAGGGTTTCCGGACGCGCAGCCAGTCGGACAGCGCGCCGAAGAGGACGAGCGTCCCCGAGAGGACGGCGGCGTACCACACATTGATGCCGTTGGCGTCGGCGGTGGTGCGCCCGAAGATGACGACCCAGTACAGAGTGAGCACGCTGACCGACGCGAAGTAGAAGAGCAGGAACAGCGAGATGGCCAACGACGACGAGATCAGGTCCAGCCGCAGCATCGAGCGGAAGGGGCGCGCCGTGGCGGTCTCCAAATCCTCTTCGGACAATCCTCGTGCCCTGGCTTCGACCAGTGCCCGGTCCTGTTCGGAGACCATGAGCTGGTCGCGCAGCTGTGGGGACAGCTCACGCAGGAAGAAGAACGCGATGACCACGACGCCCAGACAGACCAAGCCCGAGATCACGAACTGGTCCTGCCAGGGGTGCAGATGTGTGAGGGTGTGGGTGGCGACGAGGCTCGCCGCCAGGGCGCCCATGGTGGGACCGAGCGCCCAGAACCCCATGGCGGCGCCCCGTCCCATTTGGGGCGAGAAATCTCGCATCAGCGCGGGAGTCGACACGAGGATGATGCCCTCCACGAACCCGATCACGCAGTAGGCGGCGGCGAAGCCGAACTTGGAGTGGATGTCCGTGATGCCCAGCTGCATCAGCGCGACCACCAGCGTGCCGTAGATGGTCATGTTGGCCCGGCCGAGCTTGTCCGAGAGCCCACCGATGAGGGCGGAGAACGCGCCGATCGCATTCGACACCACCAGCAGGTAGAGGAAGAACTGGAACGACATGTGGTAGTACGGGAGCATCAACGGGGTGAGGGCGCCCTCCTCGTAGTAGAGGTAGTAGAGCATGATGGTCGTGAGCGTCACGATCCCTAGGTACCCGAGGCGCGGGACCGACTAGGGTTAGTTGGAGAGCTGCCGCATCCCCAGAGCGTTCAGCAGTCCACCATGGTTCGGAACCGGTGCCTCGGCTGTGGCTACTGCCATGTTCGCCCTCCCCTGTGGCTGCTTCCCGCCCTGTTTCCGCCAGGTCCCTGCGTTCGGCTTCCCCCCGAGGGCGGCGTGTTGTCGGATTTCGGACCACCATGGATAGTACGACCACTCGGGGCGACCATGTGGGGAGGACGATCATTTCGGGCAGAACCCGCCACGACGCTGCCTGCCGGCGTTCCAGGCCGGGTCACCTCGACGGTGGGGCCTGAGCCCCCGAAGCGGGAGCGGGTCCACCGGCCGGCCGCTCCACCGGTCGGTGGTCCCCGGAGAGCGCGAGCACCTCTTCGAATCCGGCGCGGAAGCACTCCATGAGCACCTCGTGGTCGGCGACGGCCGCGGCATCGATGGTGAATCCGATGCAGCACGTGTCCTGGTAGGAGAGCAGCGTGACATTGACGGCCGAGCCGGTCGTCGGCCCGAAGACGTAGTACCCCAGGACCGGAGCCCCACCGAGGTAGATGGGGATGTCGACCCCCGGTACGTTGCTGGCCAGGAAGTCGATGTGCTTCAGCATGCTGCCGACCACGCCCGAAGGCAGCAGGTTCAAGATGCCGGCGATGACGTTGCTCAGCGGCTGGGCGCGATCGTCCCGAGCCGCTCGGCAGTGACGTCCCGTGAGCCGCACTCGCTCGGCGGCGTCGATGACCCCGATCGGCACCTTGAACCGCTCGAGCGTGATCCGATTGCCGCCGGCGGGGTCGTCCTCCTTGCGGATGGAGATGGGGAGGGTGATCCGGAGCTCCTCGACCGGGGCAGCGTGCCGCTCGTGGTAACGGCGCAGCCCGCCGGTGACCGAGGCCACGAAGGCGTCGTTGAGCGTGCCTCCCACCGCGGCCCCGGCCCGCTTCAGATCGTGAAGGTCCACGGAGAGCATGTGCAGGCGCCGATCGAGGCTCCGCGCGGTCATGATGGGGGACAGGGTGTCGGCGACGGGCTCCACGAACCGAGCGACCGAGCGGGCCGTGGCCAGCGCGTCGGAAGCGGCGCGCCGCGGGTTGCGGATGATGTGCAGCGTCGTCGGTAGTGCGTCGGCCAGCGCGCGCCGAGCGGTCTCGACCACACGGTCCCACTCGTAGGCGACCGACTCGCGCACCAGATCGGCGGTGCCGGGCACGCGCCGGGGCGGCTCGGGCCCGAGGTCCGGGATCGCGGCGGGGTGCCTCGTTGTGTCGTCCCGGGTCGTGTCGAAGAGGAGGAACGCCAGCTGCATGCCGCCGATGCCGTCGGTCAGCGAGTGGTGGACCTTCATGACCAGCGCAGCACCGTCGTCTTCCAGGTGACCGATGAGGGTGAATTCCCACAGCGGCCGCGACCGGTCGAAGCCACTCATGGCCTGTACCCGGGCAACGTCGAGAACGGTGGTCGGCGTGTGGGGAGGTGGCGAGTCGATCCGGTGCAGGTGCAGGGGGAGGTGGAAATCAGCGTCGACCCACCGCGGGGTGGCCAGACGACCCGGGGGCTCGACCGGGCGCTGGCGGAAGCGCGGGGCCAGCCGGGTCGCCCGCTCCAGCCGGGACGAGAGCGCTTCGAAGTCCGGCTGCCCGTCGAGCCAGGCGACGGCGACGATCGTCGAGCGGAGCCCCGGATCCTTCTCGAGGTACCACGAGAACGCATCACTGTCCCTCATGAACAGCTCGGACCGGTCGCTCATCGTCCCTCCCCGGGCACCGCCTCACCGCGAATCTACGGCACCACAGACCTCGCGCCCAGGGTCCGAGGTCACGAATCGGCAGGGTCCTGCCGCCGGAAACCGGGACGAATGGCCCTGCCGGGCGCTGGCGCCCAGGGCGACACTGGAGCGTCGGTCGAGACCGGGGAGGCGCCACGCGCCGATCTGGAACATCGAGGAGAACCGTCTCGACGACATCGGCCCTCGCACCCACCCTGAGCGGTCCGTCGCCCGCGCTGTCCCCATGGCCATCGCGCCCGGATCAGGTCACCGGTGTGAGGGCACGCAGCACGTAGGTCCCCGTCTCGGTGTACGTGGAGGTGCCGAAGGGGGTGGCGGTCCGCACCCGGATGTCCCGGCGGTTCTCGAGCGGGAGGCCGGTGGCCGCATCCAACCAGAGGTCGTCGCGTTCGGGGCCCACCTGCGCCCCGCGGAGGGACCAGTGGCGGAGGAAGTGGGCGGCGCGGACGTGGCGCCCGCCGATGGTCATGGTCGACTCGCCCATGAACCGATAGGTGCCGGTCCCGACCACCGATCCGGAGATCTCCGTCGACCTGCCGGAGCAGTGGACGGGCCAGGACTGCCCGACCGAGCGGGCGGCGGGGAGGATGATCGACCCCGGGTCGCAGTGCAGGGTGGTCAGATTCGTGACGGCCACCGGCCCGACCATCCAGCGCTGCCAGACCTGCTCCTCGGCCTCGGCGAGACCAGCGGGGTGTCGGCAGTAGGTCCAGCTCTGCCAGTGGTTGGTGGACAGGTCGATGCGGAAGCTCCAGCAGCCCTTGGCCTCCAGTTCGACGGTGCCCGGCAGGGTGGGGCCCTCGGGCTGCGAGAGCGGTGGGAGGCTGAGACGATCCGTCCCGGAACCGGTGTAGGTGTAGACGCCCGGGGCCGGGTGCGGACCAGTGTCCTCGGCCGCCCCGGGGTGGTACTGGCTGGTGGCCTGGCCCACGCTGACCGGGCGGGCGCGGCCGTGGTAGGCAATGAGGAGCGAGACCACGACGAGGACGACCACCAGGCCGACCGCACCCAGGAGGGCCCACCGGATGCGGTGGTGCCGGGCGGGGCGAGCAGGCCCGCCGCCCTCACCGGGCCAGCCGGCTTCGCCCTGCGCTTCGTCGACGTCGGGCCGGCTCACGGGACCATGGTGATCCGGGTCGTCCCCCCGGGCCAGGGTCAAAGGTCCCCGTGGCGATCCCGGCGCCGCGCCTCCGAGATGGCCGAGATCCGGACCAAAGACCCTGGTGACGTGCCGTGGTTCGGGCGATCATGATCAGATGATGCGCCAGGTACGGAGCGAGCGCCTACAGGCGCTCGATCGAGAGGAGTGCATGCGCCGGCTGCGGGCGCAGGGGGTGGGTCGGATCGGGTGCACGGTGTGCGGAAGCCCGATCGTCTACCCGATCAACTATGCCGTCGACGACGACGCCATCGTGTTCCGCACGCGGCGGGGGGGCGAGCTCGATGCCGTCGCCGACGGGGAGATGGTGGCCTTCCAGATCGACGGGGAGGACTCCCTCTACCACGAGGGGTGGAGCGTCTTGGTGGTCGGCCGCTGCATCCCGGTCGAGGACCGGGCGGAGCTCGACCGGCTGCACGACATCCCTCTGACCCCCTGGGCCGATGGGCGCCGAGACCGCTACGTGCGCATTCCCCTGGCCGCCGTGAGCGGTCGGCACATCAGCCACCAGGTGACGTCCCCGGCCCGAGGGAGGACGGAGCCGGTGGCCGCCCCCGAGCTCCGGGCCGAGGAGGGTGTCGAGCAGCGACGAGCTCTGCAGGCGGCCAACGACCGGGCGCGGATGGATCGGGACCTGCATGACCGCGTCATCCAGCGGGCGTTCGGGGTGGCCCTGCACCTGAGCGCGGTACTCGACGACGTGCCCCCGGACGCCGCCGACCGCCTGAAGGAGATGGTCGCCGAGCTCGACCAAGTCGTCGCCGACATCCGCATGACCATCTTCGATCTCCAATCCCCGAGCCCGTTCACCCACGATCTCCCGAGGTAGGTCTGAGACCGGCGCCGGGCCCGACCCCGGCCCGACCCGGGTCAGTTGAACGACTTGGCGTCGGACTCCCGCAGCCGGTTCGCCATGGCGGCCATGAGGTACTTGGAGAGGGCGGGGATGGAGTCGAAGAGCTCGTCGAATTGGCGCTGCCCCAGGACCAGGAGGTGCATGTCCGTCTCGGCCACGACGGTGGCCGAGCGGGGCCGGAGGTCCAGCAGGCTCAGCTCGCCGAAGTACTGTCCCGGCCCCAGGGTGGCGGTCTTGCGATTGTGGCGCTTGACCGCGGCCCGCCCGTCCACGATGAGGAAGAATTCCCGGCCGGTGTCGCCCTCCTTGCACAGGACGCGTCCCGGTGGAACGACCTCCGGCACCAGGGCCTTGCGGATGGCACGGAGGTTCCTGTCCGAGCACGTCGAGAACAACCAGATTTTCGAGAGATCGACCTTGGAGACGCCGGTGGCCATGGAGCCGAGGCTACCGCTCTGCTGGTGGGCCTGCTGCCGCTCGGTGCCGCGGTGGTTCAGGCCTGGCCCACCGGAGCCGGCGGCACGGTGGCCGTGGCGTTGACTGCTTCGAGGTTGCGGAGGGTGCAGTACCGCAGCCAGCCCAACGAGGTCGGGGACAGCCGATCGCACACCCAGTCCCAGTGCAGTGACACCGTCTCACCGGGTCGCAGGTCTGCCACGAATCCCTTGCCGTGCAGGCGCCAGCGGGCCTGCTCCACCCGGTGGGGTCCCAGCCGCAGGTGCGACCCGTCGAAGGCCAGGGCCCGGTCCGACACGGTGACCAGCTCTCCGTCCACCGCCTCCACCCGTCCCCAGCGGATGCGGCAGCGGTCGAGCACTTCGAGCGGTGGTCCCGGCACGCCGGCTCGCAGCAGTCCCAGCCACGGGTAGACGGCGAAGACGTGGAAGCTGTGCTGCGGCACGCCGCCGTCGGGAACGACCGCCCCTGGCGACGCGGCGTGCCCGCCCATGCCGTCGGCCAGAGCCGAGGGCGGCACGTGGGCCAGTAACCCGTTGCCCACCCAGTACGCCTCCACGACGCGCCGGTCCAGAGGGTCCGCGATGCCGTTGCACGCCGCCAGCAGCCGCAGGTAGGGCCACGCCCCTTCGAAGTGAGACGCCCGACGGGCCAAGGCGGCCAGGTCGTCGACCCTGGTGGGCTCGTCGAGCAGGGTCGAGGGATCTCCCGTCCCGCAGTAGCCCAGCGCGTGGGGCGGATAGGCGTAGCGGGCGAAGAGGACCGGGCCGGGGGTCGGGGAGGTCGGGCCCGGTCCGGTCATGGCGCCCCCGCCGATCCGATCCCTCGCAGCTCGGTGGCGATCGCCTGCGCCTCGTCGGCGCCGACCCGGTCGATGGCATAGCCGCTGTGGACGACCAGCCAGTCTCCCGCCTGCGGGGGTGGACCGTCGAGGGCCAGCAGCGAGACGTGGTGGACGGTGCCGTCGACGTCCTCCGCCTCGACGGCACCGTCGGACGCGGTCACCACCCGGTGCAGACGGCTCACGCACATGCGCCGACCTCCATGATCAGCGCGACGACGCGGTGGACGGCACCGGGCACGGCGGCCTCGACGGCCGGGCTCAGCCCCTGGCCCCGTCCGAAATCCTCACCCTCGATCCCCACCACGACCACCCGCCGGGGGGCGTGGCCGACGGCGCGGGACAGTCGCAGCACACCGGTCAGCCCGATCCCATGCGTGCTGGTGGTGCTGGCGCGATGGTCGGGCACGTCGGCTCCGCTTCCGCCGGCCAGATCGAGGACGCGCAGCGCGCCCGGGGCGGCCCCCGATCGCATGGCGTCGACGACGACGGCCAGGTCGGCGTCGTCCCAGACCCCGAGCAGGTCCAGGGGGTCGGCCAGGGGCCCGATGTCGCACGCGCCGCCGGCCTCGCCGACCGCCCGCGCCGCGACCAGGGGCCCGGCGCCGTCGTCGCGGCGATACTCGCTCCCCAGCCCGGCCACCACCACCCGGGGTGGGGGCCCGGTCACGCCCTCACCACCGTGACCTCGAGGAAGTGGGCGGCGCACGAGATGCACGGATCGTGGTTGCGCACCGCCTGCTCGCAGCGCCACTGCAGGTCGTCGTCGTCGAGGTCGAGCCCACCCTGGACGACGCGGCGGAGGTCGGCCTCGATGGTGAGCTGGTTCTGCGAGGTGGGAGGCATGATGCGGGCGGCGACGATGGTGCCGTCCTCGTCGACTTCGTAGCGGTGCAGGAGGAGGCCGCGCGGCGCCTCGGTCACGCCCCAACCCACGCTCGTCCCCGCGCCGCGGCGGGGCTGCACGTCGGCGGCGGGGGGGTCGGGTGGATCGTAGGACTCCACCAGGGACAGGGCCTCGTCGCAGGCGAAGACCAGCTCGACCGCCCGGACCACGATGCTCCGGAACGGATTGGCGCACACCGGGCCCAACCCGGCCTCGGCCGCGGCCCCGGCCGCCAGCGGGGGGAGCGTGGCCGAGTTGAGTGCGTAGCGGGCCAACGGTCCGGTGAGGTAGGGGTCGCGGCCGCCCAGCCGGGCGTGGAGCGCGGTGGAGCGGGCCACGTGCTCCTCCACCGCCAACTGGCCGAATGCGGCCGGGCTCGTGTCCAGGCCGTCGGAGGAGGTCGGCCGGCCCCGCTCAATGGGGTACCGGCCCGCATCGCGCAGGGCCACGAAGCGGTAGTCGCCGACCACGTCGGGGAAGTCGAACCCCGAGACCCACGCCACGGTGGCCACCGCGGCATCGCGGGCCCGTCGCAAGGGGTCGGCCAGATCCCTCACCGCGTCGGGGTCCGGGGCCCGGAAGAACCCCCCGACACGGACGTTGACGGGGTGGATGGCCCGGCCCCCGACCGTCTCCATGACCAGGTTCCCGGTGCGCTTGATGCCGAGACCCCGCTCCACCGCGCCCCGGTCACGCCGGGCCAACTCGACCGCGTCGGCACAGTCGAGGAAGTCCGGCGCGTGCAGGAGGTGGATGTGCAGGGCGTGGCTCTGGATCCACTCGCCGCAGTAGAGGAGCCGGCGCAAGCGCGCCACCCGGTCGTCGACGGTGACACCGCAGGCATCCTCCATGGCCGCACAGGCACTCATCTGGTAGGCCACCGGGCAGATGCCGCAGATGCGCGCCGTGATGTCCGGGGCTTCGGTGAAGTGCCGGCCCACCAGCAGGGCCTCGAAGTAGCGGGGGGGTTCGAAGATCTGGAGGGCCACGTCGGTCACCGTGCCGTCCTGCACGACGACCCGCAGGGAACCCTCGCCCTCGACGCGCGAGAGACCCTCCACGCCGACGATGCGCGAGGTGCCCCGGTCGCCGGTCACGGCCGACCCCTACCCCCTCCCGCCCGTACGGTCCGGCCCAGCGTCACCGGGACCGGACCGCCCTGGGCGGCGGCCTCGTCCCGGAAGGCCGGGGCGCCGGTGTTGAAGGTGGCGAAGAGCCGCGCCACGTCGACCGGAGCCAGGCCCTGACGCCTGAGGTGCGCGGCCAGTGACGCGGTGTTGGCGGTGTCGGCCGGGCCGAAGCAACCGAAGCAGCCGCGACCGACGGAGGGGCAGAGGGCGCCACAGCCGGCACGGGTCACCGGTCCCAGGCACGGGGTCGCGCCGGCGACGAGCAGGCACACGGTGCCCCGCCCCTTGCACTCCTGGCACACCGAATGTCCGGGGATGGCCGGCGTACGCCCGGCCAGCGATGCGGTCAGCACTTCGAGGAGCTGTCTCCGGTCGACGGGGCATCCGTGCAGCTCGTAATCCACCTCGACGTGGGCCGAGATCGGGGTGGACGTCTCGAGGGAGGCGAGGTAGTCGGGGTGGGCGTAGACGGCCTGGGCGTAGGCCCCGGACGCCGCGAAATTGCGCAGTCCCTGGATTCCCCCGGCGGTGGCGCACGCCCCGATGGTGACGAGTCGGCGGGAGTTGGCCCGGATCTCCAGAATTCGCTCGGCGTCGGCCGGGGTGGTGATGGAGCCCTCCACGAGGGACACGTCGTAGGGGCCGGCCACCGAGGCCCGTGACATCTCGGTGAAATGGGCGATCTGCACGGCCTCGGCCAAGAGGAGGAGCTCGTCCTCGCAGTCGAGAAGGCTCAGCTGGCAGCCGTCGCAGGATGCGAACTTCCACACCGCCAGCGTGGGTCGCGGCCCGGCCGCACCGACGACCCCGGTCATCGTTCGCGCTCACTGAGCAGGCGGGACACCGCGGCGTAGGGGACAGTGGGCCCGTCGCGGCACAGCAGCAACGGCCCGAGCTGGCAGTGCCCGCACCAACCGAGGCCGCACTGCATGTTCCGCTCGAGGGACACCCGGATCCGCTCGGGCCGAACGTCCCGATCGACGAGGGCCCGGGCCGTGAACCGGATCATGATCTCGGGTCCGCAGACAAGGGCGGTCGAGGTGGCCGGGTCGAAGCCGGCCTCGTCCAGGAGGGAGGTGACCAGGCCCACGGGGCCGGTCCAGCTGGGCGCGCCCATGTCGACGGTGACGGCCACCACGGCGCCGTCACGCTCCCAGGCCCGTAGGTCGTCGTCGAAGATGATCTGCCCGGGCTCGCGCGCGCCGGCCAGCACGAAGACGCGGCCGCCCTGGGCATCGGGCCGGTGCACCAGCTCGTCGATGGCGCCGCGCAACGGAGCCAGGCCGATGCCGCCGGCCACGACCACCACGTCGCCGGTGTCGGTCACGGCATCCCCCACGCCCCAGGTTGTGCCGAACGGGCCCCGCACGCCGATGACGTCGCCGGTCACCGCCCGGCACAAGGCCGCGGTCACCGGCCCGACGGCACGCACGGTGTGGCGGAGCGGGCCGACCTCGCGCCGCGAGCTGCTCACCGAGATGGCCGCCTCACCCACGCCGTACGCGGTGAGCATGTTGAACTGGCCGGGCCGGAACGCCATGGGGCTGCCCGCCACGGGGTCGAGGAACACGGTGACCACGTCGGCGGTCTCGTCCCGCCGCCCCACGACCCGGTGGGGGACGGGCACCGCGGCTCCGGGGACGGCGGCCGGCCCGGGTGCCGCGGGACCGGCCGTCGACGTCGCCACGGCCGCCCCGGCCTCAGTGGTCACCGTCGGTCCCGTACAGGTCGAGGAGCCGCATGCGGGTCGCCTGCAGACGCTCGAGGAGCACGGCGGCCACCCTGCTCACGAGCTGGTGGCCCAGGGCGTCGTCGGCGTCGGCCTTGGCCCGCAGGCAGGCGGCGTCGACGGCGATGGCGCCCACCGGTCCGATGGCCCTGGCGTCGAACTGCCACCGGTAGGGCGGGACGAGCCAGCTCCAGCCCACGGTGCCGCCCCGGCCGACGGTCTCTATGACGATCGGCCCCCGCTGGGGCGCATGGACCTCGATCGCCACCCGGCCCCGCCGCACCAGGTAGAGGGTGTCGGCGGGGCCGCCCTCGGTGAACAGCAGTTGTCCGGGTGCGAAGGCGACGTTGCGGGCACACCCGGCCACCTCGGTCACGGCGTCGCCCGGCAGGCCGGCCAGCAAGGGGTGGGAGGCGACGAGCTCGGCGATCGTCGTGGTCATTGGCCCGGCCCCGGTCACGGGCCCGGCACCGGTCGAGCGCCCGAGGACCGGACGGCACCGTCGCTGGCACGAATGGCTGCGGCCTCTTCGGTCAGGTCGATGCCGACCGGGCACCAGGCGATGCAGCGGCCGCACCCGACGCAGCCCGAGGTGTCGAACTGGTCCCACCACGTCGACAACTTGTGGGTCAGCCACTGGCGGTAGCGCGCCGACGTCGAGGAGCGCACGGGGCCGCCGTGCACGTAGGAGTGGTCGAGATCGAAGCACGAAGCCCAGGTGCGCTGGCGGCGGACGTCGCCGGTCAGGTCGGTGGTGTCGGACACGTCGCTGCAGAAGCAGGTCGGGCAGACCAGGGTGCAGTTCCCGCAGGCCAGACAGCGCTCGGCCACCTCGTCCCAGCGGGGGTGCTCGATGTTGCGGGCCAGCAGGTCGGCCAGGCCCTCGGTCTCGAGCCGGCGGTCGATGGTGGCGGCGGCCGAGGACAGGACCCGGTCGCGGGCCGCAAGATCACGGGCCGTCGGCTCGGACGCGGGCAGGCGGCTGAGGATGTCGGCGCCCCGTTCGGTGCCCACGCGCACCACGAAGCGGTGACCGTCCTCGTCATCGAGTTCGGTCAGGGCCAGGTCGAAGCCGGACTCGGCACCCGGTCCCGAATCCATCGATGTGCAGAAGCAGGTGGCGGCGGGAGAGCCGCATTCGGCCGCCACCACGAACGCGCCGACCCGCCGGGCCGCGTAGCGCGGGTCGGGGTAGGCACCCTCGAGCAGCACACGGTCGAGGATCCCCAGGGCGACCAGCTCGCAGGGCCGGGCGCCGATGACGGCCAGCGGCGCCACCTCGGGGTCGGGTGCGGTGACCTGGACGGTCCCGTCGACCACGGTCGAGTGCCACAGCTCCTGGGTGGGGGGGAAGAACTCCGCCTTCCAGGACCCGGGGCCCACGGCCCAGCCGAACACGGTCTCGTCTTCGCCCTGCTCCAGACGGTAGTGGCCGGGGGCCTGCACGTCATGGGTGCCGACGGGCAGGTCGGAGACGCCGTGCACCGGCCCAGGCAGGATCGCCCCGTCACGGACCACCGGGCCCTTGGTCTCGTACCCGAGCCCGGCCAGCGTGGTGATCAACGCCTCCAGGCCTTCGGCATCGATCACCGCGGTGTCGCCGACACGCATAGGGAAAGGCTAGGCCCGCGGCCGGGGACGCGACAGACCGGACGTCATGGCTCAGCGGGCGGGGGCGTGCGTGCGTGCGTAGCTCGCCCGCAGGGCGACCAGGCCGGGAAGGTCGCCCTTTTCGATCAGTTCGAGGGTGGCGCCGCCCCCGGTCGAGACGTGGTCGATGGCGCGGTCGAGGTCGTAGGTGCGCAGGGCCGCCGTGGTGTCCCCTCCCCCGGCGACGGTGAATCCCCGACACTCAGCCATGGCCTGGGCCACGCCGCGGGTGCCACCATCGAAGCGCGCGTCTTCGAACTTCCCCACCGGCCCGTTCCACAGCACCGTGGCGGCCTGGCCGATCACGTCGGCGAAGGTGGCCACGGTGGCCGGGCCGACGTCGAGCCCCACCCATCCACTCGGCAGGTCCCGCTCGAAGCACCGGACCTGCCCTGACCCCGCTCCGGCGGGCCCGCCCGGTCCGCCGGGCGCCAGGGCCAGCACGTCACCGGGCAGCAGAATGCGGCGTGGCGACTGGAGCAGCTCTCGGCAGGCGTCGAGCTGATCGAGATCCACCAGCGATGCCCCGATCTCGTGTCCCAGCGCCGCCAGGAAGGTGAAGCACATGCCGCCGCCGATCAGCAGGGTGTCGACCTTCTCGCTGAGTGTCGTGAGCACACCCAGCTTGTCCTTGACCTTCGCTCCCCCCACCAGAGCCACGAACGGCCGCGCCGGAGCATCGATCAGCCTGGTCAGGACCTCGACCTCGCGGGTGAGCAGCCGCCCCGCTGCGCTGGGTATCCGGGCGGGTGGTCCCACCACGGAGGCATGGGCCCGGTGTGCGGTACCGAAGGCGTCGTTCACATAGAGGTCCTGCCCGCGGACGAGGAGGTCCACGTACGCGGGGTCGTTGGCTTCCTCGCCGGGGTCGAACCGGAGGTTTTCCATCACCGCCACACCAGGGAGCTCCGCTTCGAGGTGGCGGCGCACGGGAGCCAGGGAGAGCGCGGCGTCGGGCTTCCCCTTGGGTCGTCCGAGATGGCTGCACACGGTGACGTCCGCGCCCCGGTCGACGAGCCACGCCAGGGTCGGCATCAGGGCCCGGATGCGAAAGTCGTCGGCCACCTCCATGTCGCCGTCGGGGCCGGCGCGCAAGGGAACGTTCAGGTCGGCGCGCACGAGCACCCGTGCCCCGCTCGGGTCGGGCAGATCCTGAAGGACGGGCAGGTGTGACGCCACGGCCGCCTCAGCTCCCGGCGGCACGAGCCGCCCCCACCAATGCGGCGGCGCCCGGGCGAGCCCACCGCCCGCCGTGCGGCGACGTCACCCTGACCGCCGCCCCTACCCGAACCACTGTTGTCCGAGGGTGGCCAGAATGTCGTCGACGGTGACCAGGCCAACGACCTCGTCGTTCGCCGTTACCGGGATGGTCCGGATGCCGTCATCGACCATCAGGCGGACGGCGTCGGCCGTGGTCGCGGCGGATGCGAGGGTCGCCAGGGGGCCCGAGGCCACGTCGGCGGTCCACACCGAGTCGGGATCCGCCCCGTCCGCCAGGGCCCGGACGATGTCGTGCTCGGTCACGATGCTGGTCGGGCCTTGGGGTCCGAGTACCACGACGGCGCCGACGCCCTGTTCGACCATGGCATGAGAGGCGGCCCGCAGCGTGCTCTCGGGATCCACGAACCTGGTCGGGGTTCGCATCAGGTGCACCACCGGGCACAGAAGATCGCACTGGTGCGCTGCAGGCCCAGCGTTGGGGGTGGCGTGTTTGGGCATGCATGGAGGATGCCCCCTCGGTCCCTGCAGGGCTAGGGGCTTTGGTCACCACAGGGGGACCGGATCTCGCGTCGCCGCCGGGGCCGGAGGCGAGGGACCTTGGACCCTACGACCCCAGGCCGAGATGGACCAAACTGGAGATGGTTGAAGAGGCAACGGCTTGGTCCGAGGCCTCGGCAGGGACGCCGAAGGCAGAACGGGACGGCCGACCAGGAGGGTGGTACGAAATGGAGCACGGTGTCGCAGTCGCCATCGCCGTCGGAGCCGTGTTCGCGGTCGGCGTCACCGTCTCGGTGGCCCGGATCCGCCGGCAGGCCGAGACGAGGGTGCAGGTGGTGCGCGTACGTCGGCGAACGGCGCCCGACCGGCCGCATGCGAGGTAGCGGCGCCGCGGGGGCCGGGAGCGGCGAGGGAGACGATGAGCGTATCTGGAAAGCAGGTCGAGCTGGTCGGCCGGTCCACCGTCAAGGAAGTGGGTGACCGGATCGAGGTGGAATGGACGCTGAGCGATACACCGCCGCTCGAATGGGCCGAGATCTTCCAGATGGCCGTCTCGCCCGACCGTGAGGGTCCGATCGAGTGGGTGCGGGGCGGAGGCCCGCAGGTCATGGACGGGACGGTGAGATGGTTCCTGCCCGCCGCCGAACTGGAGAACGCCGACCGTGAGGTCCGTCAGCGCCTCGCGGTGGCCAACAGCAGGTTCGGGGCGGACCGCTAGAGTCCCGACCTCAGAGTCCCGACCTCAGAGTCCCGACCTCAACCCTCGGGAGCCCCCTCCACCGTGCGCGCGAAGCGCGAGCAGATCGTCGAGGCGAGCCAGCGGGTGGCCGGTCCCGCGGGCGCCAGACGGGCGAGGTCCTCGAAGGGCAGCCAGGCCGCGGCGGCGTGCTCGGCCGAAGGGAAGGTGCGCAAGGAGCCCGACCACGCTTCCGTGAGGAAGCAATCGATCACGTACCTCCGTCCGGTGGCGCCGGTCGACGTCCGCCGGCCCACCAGGTCCAGATCCCCCACGCTGAGGCCGGTCTCCTCCTCGGCCTCACGTGCCGTCGCTTCGAGGGTCGTCTCCCCGGATCTGGCCTGTCCCCCCGGGAAGCACCAGTGAGAGGGGAAGTTCCGATCCGTGGCGGAGCGTCGAAGCAGCAGCACGCGCCGACGGGTCGTGTCGACGATGCCGACGATCCCGGATGCTGCTCCGCTCTCCCGCATCACACCGGCGAGCCACCGGCAGCCACCACCCACCTCCCGCCCCGGGTCATGTCGGCGTGGGCTTCGCCGGCAGGTACCGGGCGAACCAGTCTCCCGCCAGGCGGGCCACGGTGGCCAGCGCCCCGGGCTCTTCGAACAGGTGGGTGGCCCCGGGCACCACGGCCAGATCGTGGGGGCCGACGAGATGAGCGGAGGCGGACCGGTTGAGCTCGAGCACCTCACGGTCCGCTCCACCCACAATGAGCAGCGTGGGACAGCGCACCGCACCCAGGCGGGCGCCGGCGAGGTCAGGTCGTCCTCCCCGCGACACGACGGCGCGGACGGTGTGACCCGGCGCGCCGGCGGCCCAGAGCGCGGCGGCGGCACCGGTGCTGGCGCCGAAGTACCCGTGGGGCAACGCGGCGGCGCCGGCCTGTCGGCCGGTCCATTCCGTGGCCCCCAGCAGCCGGGTGCCCAAGAGCTCGATGTCGAAGACGTTGCGGCGGTACGCGCTCTCTTCGGGGGTGAGCAGATCGAAGAGCACGGTGCCCAGGCCACGCGCATGAAGGATGCGGGCCACCGCCAGATTGCGGGGACTGTGCCTGCTGCTTCCGGCGCCGTGAGCGAAGAGCACCATCCCCTGGGCATCGGGAGGCACGCTCAGGAGCCCCTCCAACTGGATGTCGCCCATGTCGATGGTGACCTCCCGGTCGAGATCGTCCCGGAGGGCGGTGTCGGGAGTCTGATGGTCGTGGTGCCGGAGCAACGCCGCGACCTCTTCGTCCGAGGTCTGCCCGAAGTTGCGGTACCACAGGCCGACGGCGAAGAAGCGAGGGGGAATGATGAGGCTCAGCACCTGGTCGGCCTCGCTCTGCAGGTCCCGCACCGTCTCCATGGGCGCCACCGGCACGGCCACCACGACGCGCCGGGCACCCCGGGCCCGGGCCACCCGCACGGCCGCCCGCGCCGTTGCCCCGGTGGCCAGACCGTCGTCGACGATCACCACGGTGCGACCCTCCAACGGGATGGGCGGCCGGCCGCCCCGATACCGCCGGACCCGGCGCATCAGCTCCTGGCGTTCCGAGGTCTCCACGCGGACGATGTCACGATCAGTCAGTCCGGCCCGGCAGATCACGTCGGTATCGAGCAGGCGGACGTCCCCCTCCCCGATGGCTCCGAATCCGAGCTCGGGTTGGAACGGCAGGCCCAGCTTGCGCACCACGATGACATCGATCGGCGCCCCCAGGGCGGCGGCCACCTCGGTGGCTACCGGGACGCCGCCCCGCGGCAGGGCCAGCACCACCGGGTCGTCGGCTCGGAGCGGATCGAGCAGTTGGGCCAGGCGCCGGCCGGCATCCCGGCGGTCGGCGAACACCATGGCTTGGCGGGACTGGCCGACGCCGGTCATGTCACAGACCGGTGGGGAAGGTCTCGGCCGGCTCCCCGCGGTCCCACAGCGGGGTGCGCTCGAGCGGCTCGAGGGCCCGGCTGTGGTCGATGTGGATCACCGCGTCGAACTGCTGGGCCAGCTGGGCCTCGAAGTAGTGGCTCTGCAGCTCGGTCTCGGGTCGGTAGACCACGCCGATCGCCCGCTCGAGCCGGGGCTCGCTCAGCAAGTCGTGGACGGGGAGGTCGGAGGTGGAGACCCAGAACCGGGGAAGACCGACGTCATGCAGGAGCGCCTCATAGCTGTCCGGCCGGGCCGGACGGACGCGCTTGCGCTGGGTGGGTGCACCCCAGTCCGAGGCGGCCGTCACGCTGCCGTCGAAGGTGGTGAAGCCGATCAGGGCGGCATCACCCCCGTATCGCTGCCGGGCCAGTTGGCCGACATTGTGCTCGCCCCGCAGACCCATGGCCGTGGCCCGTGCGTCGCCCACGTGGGAGTTGTGCTCCCAGACGACCACCTTCGTCTTCGTCGATTGCCGGTCCAGATGCTCCACCAGGGCGTCCAGCGTCCCGGCCATGTGCTGGTCTCGGAGGTTCCACGAGGACACCTCGGCCCGGTACATCTGGTGGTAGTACTCCTCGGCGTCGCGCACCAGCCGGGCATTCTGCTCGGCGTAGAATTGCTCGTCCTGCGCCAGCCAACCATCGCGTCGAAGATACAGCTCCGATCGCCGCCTCAGCTCCACCAGTTGGGCCACCACCTCGTTCTCACACGGTGCGGCCCCTTGGAAGACGACCGAGTGTCCGTAGGCCTGGCCCTCGGCGTCGACATGATCGAAACAGGCGTAGCGGCTCCGGGCCCGACGAGCCTCGGACGGGTCGACCTGGTCGAGGTAGTCGATGACGGCCTCAATGGACGTGCGCAAGCTGTACAGGTCCAGACCGAAGAAGCGCACCTTGCCGGCGGGATGGGCCAGTGCGTCGTTGCGGGCCCGGAGCCACTGCACGAAGCCCAGGACGTCCCGGTTGCGCCACATCCAGGTGGGAAAGCGACGGAAACCCCCCAGAGCGGCCTCGGCGTCCTGGTCCTTCGAGAGGCCCATCACGTACCGGTTCACCCGATAGGCGTCGGGCCAGTCCCCCTCCACCGCCACCACGGTGAAGCCCTGTTCGTCGATGAGACGGCGGGTGATGCGGGCGCGCTCGCGGTAGAACTCATGCGTGCCGTGGGAGGCCTCGCCGATCAGCACGATGCGGCGATCCCCGATGAGGCCGAGCAACGAGTCGTAATCCTCGACCACGCCCGTCACCGGCCGCGCCGCCCGATTGATGACGCCGGCGGCCTCATCGGTCAGCAGGCCACTCCTCATAGATCCACCATGGGGGATCGCGCCCACGGCCACCAGGGTCAGAAGTCTCTTTTGGCCCGGCCGGCGGAGGTCGGGACCTTCGGCTCTAGGCCATCGGGGGCAGAGAACGCAGCATGGAAGAGGAGGATCGAGGGTCCCGGGGTTGGGTGCCGGGCATCTTGAGAGGAGGAGGGGTGGTCGAGGGAGCCAGCCGTTCGAGCGCATGGTGGGACGGCACCCAGTGGTGCCAATCCGACGCAGCGTGGAGACGGGACGTCGCGCTGGAGATGTGGATCGACACCGAGTCGGCTCCGATCCGCATCCGACTGGCGGGGACACTCGAAGGTGGAACGGCGACCAGCCTCGTCTCCGTGATCCAGGACCTGATTCTCGAAGGCGGTCGCGACTTCGAGTTGGACACGTCCGCCCTGTACGCGCCCGATACGTCCAGTTCGGAGGTGCTGGCCGATCTGGCGCAATTGGTGAGCCGGTCCGGTGGCCGGCTCACCTGGGATGGGTCGACCACCGTGGCGCACCCGGACCGGGGCACGCTCGTCGGGCTCTGAGTGGCCGGGCTCGGGGCACATCCTCGGGGACTGAAGGCCCCCTCCCGGGGCGAAGACCGGCGTACCACAGAGCACCCCACGCCGGAGGGACGGCAGCTCGAAACGGTCCGGACCGTCCCGAACGGGAGAACGTCACGACCGCTCCTCGTGCGGGCCGACGAGCGGGACCGGGCAGTGGACGTGCCGCTCCGAGGCGCTCGGCTTCCGCCGCGGCCTAGTCGATGGCCCTGGTGCTCCCCTCGGACCCGTCGACTCCGACCACCACTCGGCGGAGCGGGGCCGGTTGGTCCGATGGTGCGGGTGTGGTGGCCATCAGCATCCTTGCCTTGCGGTGAAGTTTGGCCTCGCCTGGTCGGTCGGTATCCGACGGTCCTGCAATCCCAGGGTCTCCCGGTCCCGGACCGGGCCTGGCTGAGCATGCTGGCGCCGATGGCGCGGGTTCAAGCGTCGAGGAGCTCCAGCGCACCGTCATGCGCGACGTGGAGATCAATTGGGTGACGCGGTTCGCCAACGAGGCGATGGGTCCGAGTAGGTTTGTGCAGGAGGTTCAACAGGTGCTGAATCGATATCGGGGCACT
>JBKQIP010000166.1:0-41851 GCA_052148295.1 Acidimicrobiales bacterium | reverse complement strand
AGCTTCCGTTCAAAATCTTGGTCCCCTGAATGTGATGATCGCAAATGCAGGAATCGCACAAGTCAAAGCTCTGCTTGACCTGACAGAAGACGATGTCAGAAGAATGTTTGAAGTCAATGTGTTTGGGGTATTCAACTGCTACAGCGCTGCCGCGAAACAGATGATTAAGCAAGGTACACCCTCGTCGGTCTCAGTGACAATGGATCGGTCGGCCCGATCCGCATATGACGTGGGTTGCCCACGATGACGTGGACCGAGCCACCATACGGAAGGAGCCGACCGTGTCCACCCGCCATTTTGCCTCACCGAGTACGACCTGGGTAGGCCTCGATGTCCATCGTGATTCGATCACCTCGGCCGTTCTCGCTCCCGAAGCCGAGTCGGCGGTCCTCGACCGCTGGTTTCACGACGAGGCGAGCGTGCGGCGTTTCGTGAAGTCGGTGGGCAACCCCCGGGGCGTGCGTGCCTGTTATGAGGCAGGGCCGACCGGCTATGACCTGGCCCGCCTGCTGCAGGGCCTGGGTGTGGCCACCGAGGTCATCGCCCCTTCGCTGATCCCGATCACCCCCGGGGCCAGGGTAAAGACCGACAAGCGCGACGCCCGGCGCCTCGTGCACCTCTATCGGGCCGGCGAGCTCACGGCGGTGCACATCCCGACCGAAGCCGAAGAGGCGATCAGGGACCTCGCTCGGGCCCGCGCTGACGTGGTCATCGACCGCACCCGGGCGCGCCATCGCCTCTCCAAGTTCTTGCTTCGCCACGGCGAGGTCTATCGAGCCGGCACCGCGTGGACACTGGCCCACGAACAGTGGCTCCGCGGCCGTCACTTCGACGACCCTGCCCTCGCTCGGACCTTTGCGCACTATCGAGCCATCGTGAGTGGAGCCGACGCCCATCTCGACGCCATCGAGTCCGATCTCAAGCTCTACGTGCGCGACGGCTCCTTCGCCGAGAGCGCCGCCCGACTCTCGGCTTACCGCGGCGTGACCGACCTCGGAGCCCTGGCCCTGGCCGCCGAGGTCTGCGACTGGCGGCGCTTCCCTCGGGCCACCTCGCTCATGGGCTTTTGCGGGCTCGTGCCTTCGGAGTACTCGAGCGGGGAGGTGAAGCGACGGGGCTCGATCACCAAGGCCGGCAATACACACCTGCGCGCCCTCCTCATCGAAGCGGCCTGGGCCTACCAGCACCGGCCCCACGTCGGACCCCAGATCAGCCGGCGCCAAGCACGCTGTGCACCCGAGACCATCGCTCGGGCCTGGCACGCCCAGCTCCACCTCTGCGGCAAGTTCCGGCGTCTCGCCGAACGCAAGAACTCACGCAAGCTCGTCGTCACGGCCATCGCTCGAGAACTCGCTGGCTTCCTCTGGGCCGAGATGGCAACCGCCTGAGACGCCGACCTGACCGTCCACCTCCTCTTCGTGGCTCGAAGAGCGAGGCCTTCACCATGCGCCGGGAGACCGCCGCGGCAAGAACAGATCCCCGGCGTCTACTGTGCGCCCTTCCCTCGGGGAGGGTACGTGCTCAGTGAGGGGCACCGTCTTGCGCATCGCCGACCTGCGGTGAGAACCCGCGTACATCAGAGTGGCGGACAGCCAACGCACTCTTTCCCGGCGCATGGTCGAGTTCTCGCTCGTCCACCGCCACGACAGACGGGGTGACGTAGCAGCCGTCTCCCCGACGTCAAGGCAATGAAGCAACCTTGACGTCGGGGCCCCGCCGCCTGCCAGAGAATCTTCTAAGCGCCGACCTGTAGTTCGGCGCGCCCGAAAAAGCCTTGAAAGACCCCCCTTGACTCACCGATCCACATCAGTAGAGGGGGGACCAGGGGGCCGAGCGCAGGATGCGGCTCTCCCACTGGTCGCGCACGGCCAGCGCGTCGTGCATCCAGGTCCCCGGGGCGGTGGCCGAGTCCGGGAGGTCGTGCGCCAGCAGGTACAGCAGTGCCTTGTGGTTCACCACCCGCTGCCACAGGATCACCTCGCGCGTGGTGTGGGAGCCGTACACCGGCTGATAGGCGGCCTCGAGCTCGATGATGCCCTGACCGCTCTCCCTCTGCGTGGCCAGGGTGGTGTCGTAGAGCGTGCCCGCCTTCTGCAGGTAGGCCTGCAGGCCGCCCGGGAACGGCCAGGCCGTGTCCTCCATGAAGAGCGTCGGATCATGCGCCTCGCCCGACGTCGGCACCGTGGCCAGGTCGATGTCCTGGCGCGGGGACCAGGGAACCGGCGTGAGCATCTTGGCCTGACACCCGTGGCGCAGGGCGTCCACCCGGCCCGACCAGTCCTGCAGGTCACCGCGCCGGACCCGGTCGGCCAGCGCCGACCAGGCGGACGCGTCCCGGCAGCCGGTGATGGTGACCACGGTGTAGGCCGCCCCGCTCCCGTGCGCCAGGCGCAGGTACCACAGCAGCCGGGCGCCGTCGGACCCCGCCAGGGTGGGGAGGAGCTCGTCGCGGTAGGCCCGCTCGAACGCGTCCTCCTGCGCCCCGGCCACCCGGTGGACTTCGTGCAGCAGCAACATGTGGGATCCCCCCGTGGTGGTCAGCGCGTGGTGGCGATGCCGCCGTCGACCGGGATGACGGCACCGGTCAGGTAGGCCCCGGCCCGGCTCGAGAGGAAGATGGCCGTCCCGGCCATGTCGTCGGGTCGACCTATGCGCTTGAGCGGTGCCCCGGCGGCGATCTGCTCGCCGAAGGCTTCGAGGGTGGCGGCCATCATCTTGGTCGGGAAGGGGCCGGGCGCGATGGCGTTCACCGTGATGTCCGGCGCCAGGCGCTTGGCCAGGTGCCGCGTCAGCTGGTGCACCGCCGCCTTGGAGGCCGAGTAGGAGTAGGTCTCGAGGGCGGGCACCCCGATCCCGTCGATGGACCCGATGTTGATGACCCGGGACGGTTCCTCCCGGCTCCCGGCGGCCCGCAGGAGCGGCACCAGGAACCTGGTCAGGTGGAACACGCCCTTCACGTTGAGGGCCAGCACCTTCTCGAAGGCCGCCTCGTCGAATTCGGCCAGCGGCGTGCCCCAGGTGGCGCCGGCGTTGTTGACCAGGATGTCGAGGCTCCCGACGCGCGACGCCATCTCGTCGGCCAATCGGCGGCACTCGGCCTCGGTCGAGAGGTCGGCCGGGATCCCGGTGCAGCTGCCCCGCTCCGAGAGCTCGGCCGCCACCTCGTCACACGCCGCGGCCTTGCGCGACGAGATGTAGACGATGGCGCCCGCCTCGCTGAACCCCTGCGCGATCATGCGGCCGATGCCCCGCGTGCCGCCGGTGACCAGGGCCGTCTTGCCCGCGATGGAGAACAGGTCGGTGGCGCTCATGGCCCCGTGATGGACGGGGCGCGCTCGGGGGCGGCCAGGGCCAGCGCGCTGCGCAGGACGACGCCGGCGCCCACCCGCAGCGCCTCGTCCTCGACGGAGAAGCCGGGACTGTGGTGCATCCCCGAGGTCCCGTCCGGGCTGGCGCCACCCACGAAGAACCAGCAGCCGGGGAGATGGTCCAGGAATTCGCTGACGTCGTCGCTGGGCGACGCCGGGGGCACCCGGTGCACGCTCCCGGCCCCGAGGAGGGCCCGGGCCTCCGCCTCGACGAGGTCGGTCACGGCACCGTCGTTGACCACGGCGGGCGTGTGCTCGGGCAGGTCGAGATCGACCCTCACCCCGTGCGTGTCCGCCATGGCGGCGCACAGGTCGCGCAACCGGGCCAGGGCCGCCGCCCGCTGCGCCTCGGTGAAGGTGCGCAGGGTGCCCGAGACGTGGGCCGTGGTGGGCACCACGTTGACCGCGGTACCGGCGGAGATCATGCCGGCGCTGCAGACGCAACGCGCGCCTTCGTACACGAGGCCGTCGGCGACCGCGCCCAGACGCGACAGCAGATCGGCCGTGGCGCGGATGACGTCGCCCGTGTCGCTCTGCATGGCCGCATGTCCGCCCGGCCCCGACAGCGTCACCCGCAGCGAGTGCGCCTCGGACATGGCCGTCCCCGCTCGGAGCGCCACCATCCCGGTCGGGGCGACCGAGGTGACGTGGAAGCCGACCAGGCGGGCCTCGCGCATGACCTCGAGCGCCCCGGCGTCGACCATGGTCTTGGCGCCGCAGAGGGCTTCCTCGGCGGGCTGGAAGAGGAATACGAAGCGTCCCCCCAGGTCCTCGCGCCGGGCGCTGAGGGCGGCGGCGACGCCGAGCAGCGCGGCGACGTGGACGTCGTGGCCGCAGGCGTGCATGGTGCCGTCGACCAGGGAGGGATACGGGTACGTCGCATCCTCGTGAACGGGCAGCGCGTCGATGTCGGCCCGCAGCACGACGGAGCGGCCGGGCCGATCGCCCTCCAGGGCGAAGATCCCCCCGGTCTCGGTGAAGCGGGTCAGCTCCGCGATCTCGAGCGCCGCCATCCGCTGGCGGATCAGCGCGGTGGTGGCGTGCTCCGCGAAGGCCAGCTCGGGCCGGCGGTGCACGGCGCGGCGCAGGTCCACCATGTCGTCGTAGAAGGCGTCGATCGACGGCGCCGCGGCCTGGCCCATGGGATCGGTCTTCAGCGCGAGAGAAGGTCGCGGGCGATGTGGGTGACCTGTATCTCGTCGGTCCCGGCGTAGATCTGGAACACCTTGGCGTCCCGGGCCAGCTGCTCCACCCGGAATTCGGACATGTAACCGTTGCCCCCGAAGAGTTGCACGGCCTCCATGGCCACCTCCGAGGCCGCCTGCGCCGAGTAGAGCTTCATGGCCGACGCCTCGGCCAGGGTGAGGCTCCGCCCGGCGGCCGACATCTCGATGTGGCGGAAGACCAGGTTCTCGACGTTGAGCCGGGCGATCTCCATGCGGGCCAGCTTGAGCTGGATCAGCTGGAATTCCGAGATGGGGCGCTCCCAGAGGAGCCGGTCCTTGGCGTACCGCACCGAGAGCTTCAGGCACTCCTCGATCAACCCGAGCGACATGGCGGCCACGCCCGCCCGCTCGGTCACGAAGTTGCCCTTGGCGCTCTCCCGCCCCGCCCCTGCGCCGCGGCCGTCGGATTCGCCCAGCAGCCGGTCCCGGCCGACCCGGACGTCGTTCAGGAACAGCTCGCCGGTCGGGGAGGAGTGCAACCCCATTTTGCGGAACGGCTTCGACTGCTCCAGCCCGGGCATGCCCGCATCGAGCACGAAGGTGAGGACCGGCCGCTGGCGCACGGGGGTGTCGCCGCCGTCGTCGAGCTTGGCGTAGAAGACGATGGTGTCGGCGTAGGGACCGTTGGTGATGAAGGTCTTGTTCCCGTTGAGGACGTACTCGTCGCCGTCGCGGCGGGCCGTCGACTTCATGCCACCGAGCGCGTCGGATCCCGAGTCGGGCTCGGTGATGGCCCAGGCTCCGATGGTCTCGAGGGTGAGCAGGCCGAGCCCCCAGCGCTCCATCTGGGCCGCCGTGCCCTGCTTCATGATGGTGCCGCCGGCCAGTCCGGTGCTCACCCCGAGGGCGGTGACGATCCCGGGGCAGTAGTGGCACAGCTCGATGATGGGGATGAGCGTCAGGGCGGCGTTGCCGCCACCCTCGCGACGTTCGGGCGCCGCTCCGGGTGACCGCGTACGGTCCAGCTGGCGCTTGAAGTTCTCCCGGGCCATGGCGTCCAGACCGAAGGTGGCGTAGAGCTTGCGCATGACGGCGTAGGGCGGAGTGTCCCCGTGCTCGAGGGCCTCGACGTTGGGCTTGACCTCGTCCTCGACGAAGCGGCGGACCGCGTCGCGGATCGCCAGCTGCTCTTCCGACCACTCGAACATGGCCAACCTCCCTACCGCTCGGGGCCGACCCTACCGGGTCGCCTCGGCCGTCGGCGATCCGGCGCTGGCGGTGGGGCGCCTATGGCGCGGGGAGGGTGCCCCCGGTCGGCGCCGGTCTCCGGCGCCGGCCTCCGGCCCGTCGACCCTCGCCGTGGCGCTGCGAGCGGGCCACCAGGACCCGGCTGGCCACCAGGAGCACCAGGATGATCACGACCAGGATCAGGGCGGCGTCGAAGGCCAGGTAGTGGTACTGCTGCTCCGGCGCGTTGTAGAAGGTGAAGACCACGTAGGTGAGGTACGGGAACGAGCCGTGGGTGAGCGAGTGGGGCAGCGTGTCGGCGAAGTTGGCGGTGTAGATGAGCGGCGCCGTCTCGCCGCTGGCGATGGCCATGGCCAGCAGCAGGCCCGTGACGATCCCGGGGAGCGCGCTCTTGAGCACGACCTTGCGCAGGGCGTAGCCGGAGGACATGCCCAGGGCCTCGGCCCCCTCGCGGTAGCCGGTGGGCACCTGGCGCAGGGAGTTCTCGGTGGTCTTGGCGATGTAGGGCACAACCATGATGGAGAGGATGATCAGGGCGGGCAGCAGCGAGTACCCCCAGTGCAGCCCGACCACCAGCGCGACGTAGCCCACGTAGCCCAGCACGATGGAAGGGAAGCCCGAGAGGACGTCCGAGGCGACCCGCAGGGGACCCCCGCCGGCCTTCCCGCTCCGGCGCGGTGTGGCCAGCTCGGCCAGGTGGATGCCGGCCAGGACGCCCACCGTGCCGGCGATGATCAGCACCCCGATCATGAGGATCAGGGTGCCCAGAATCTGGTCGCGCAGGCCCCCGCCCTGGGCGGTGAGCGTGGTGGTCAGCACGCTCCACTGCCAGTGGGGCGCGGCCCGGGCCACCACCTGGGCCAGCAACCAGATCGCCGGGGCCACGATGAGGAGCAGGGACAGGAGGGCGAAGGCGCGGAAGGCGGTCGCCGCCACCCGTCGCCGGCGGGTGCCGGGAGCCGCTGCCCGGGTCACGGCCGCGTCAGGCCCCGCGCCCGACCGGCGCGCCGTCACGCGACGACCGGGTGATGATGCCCCGCGACGCCAGGTTCACCCCGACCGAGATCACGGCCAGCACCAGGCCCAGCTCGGCCAGGGTGGCCACGGAGAACCCGGTGCCGTCGGCCAGCGCACCGTCGAGCTGGGTCAGGATGGTGGCCGCGATGGTGGTGAACGGCGCGTAGATGTTGGGGGCGATGTGCAGCACCGAACCCCCGATCAGGGCGACGGCGATGGTCTCGCCGAGGGCGCGGCCCAGGCCGAGCACGGTGGCGCCGATGATGCCCGAGCGGACCCAGGGCAGGGTGACGCGGCGGGCCACTTCCCAGTCGGTCATGCCCAGGGCCTCGCCGCCCTCCTTGGGCAGGACGGGCACCTGCCGGAGGAGATCGCCGGTGGTCGAGGCGATGATGGGCACGATCATCAGGCCGAGCACGATGCCCGCCGTCAGCAGGCCCTCGCCGGCGCCGACCGGGTTGCGGAAGTAGCGGAGCACCGGCACGTCGGGCGCATGGTCGGCCACCACGGGGTAGACGTACTTGGCCAGGATCGGACCCAGGGTGAGCAGGCCCCACAGGCCGATCACCACGCTGGGGACGCCGGCCAGGATCTCGATGGCGAAGCCGAGCGGGCGCGAGATGAAGGTCGGCATGCGCTCGGTCAGGGCGAAGGCGGCGCCGAGGGAGAGCGGGACGGCCCAGATGAGGGCGATGGCCGACGACTGGACGGTGCCGAGCAGGATGGGCCAGGCGCCGTACTCCGATCCACCGGGGTGGGCCACCCCGTCGGTGTGCACCGTGGCCCCGTAGGCGCTGCCGTATTTCCACTGGGTCCCGGTGAGGAACCCCCACCCGTTGACCCGTATGGCCGGCCAGGCCTTGACCACCAGGACGGTCAGGGCGAAGACCAGCGCGGCCAGGGGCAGCACCACGGCCACCCGCGCCCCCCACCGCCACACCTGCTCCTCGCCGGCCCGGGCGGCCTCGGCCAGACGCCCCCACCGCGGGTCCCGGCGCACGGCGTGCCCGGGGGGCGGGGCGGGGACGGGCCCCACCGCGCCCCCGACGGACGCCACTAGGTGATGCTCAGGATCTGCTTCAGCGACTGGGCCTCGACCTTGGCCGGCAGCGGCTGGAAGTTGACCTGAGCCAGGTACTGCGTGCTGTTGCCGTCACTCTTGTTGATGGCCCATTCGAGCACCGACCGGACGGCCTTGGCCGTGGTGGCGCTGGACTGCTTGGAGTCCACGATGGCGTACTCGTAGTTGACGATGGGGTACCCGGTGGCGGTCGGCCCGTAGATCAGCGAGATGGTCCCGTTGGCGGGCGTCCTGCTGGTGAAGGCCGCCGCCTCGGACTCGATGTTCGCCGCCGTGGGGAGCTCGTAGTTCCCCTTGGCGTTCTGCAGCTCGGCGTAGCCCAGCCCGGCCTGCAGCGCCTGGGTCAGGTAGCTGATGCCGATGTAGGCGATGCACCCCGGGGTGGCCTTGCAGCCCGACACCATGCCCGAGTTCCCCATCTCACCGAGGTTGCCGGGGGCGTTGGGCCAGGGCACGGTGGTGTCGTAGGAGATCTTGGCGCCCCATCCGGACGGATCGGTCTTCGACAGGAACTGGGTGAAGAGGAACGTGTCCCCGCTGCTGTCGGACCGGTGCAGGGTCACGATGGGGATGTCCGGGAGGGTCACGCCCGGGTTGAGCGCGGTGATGGCCGAGTTGTTCCAGGTGGTGATGGTGCCCCGGTAGATCTCCGACAGCACCTTGCCGGTCAGTTTGAGGTGCGTCAGCACACCGGGGATGTTGTAGGCCACCAGCTGGGCCGAGATGGCCAGCGGGATGTTCCTCAGGGTCGGCGTGGCCGAGACGTCGCTGGGCGAGAGGTAGGCGTCGGAGGCGCCGATGTCGGCCGTGCCGTTGGTGGCGTCGGAGATCCCGGTGCCCGAGCCCGTGCCCGCGGTCTGGATGGCGACCTTGGGGAACTCCTGGGTGTAGCCGCCCACCCACAGGTTGAACAGCGGGTAGAGCAGGGTGCTGCCGGTCTCGCTCACCGTGGCCGGCGGCGGTTTCTCCACCTCGCTCTTGCCGAGCTTGACGGACGCGCCGGCGCCCGTGCTCAGGACGGCGGAGCTCAAGGCCAGCCCCAGGACGGCAGCGGCGATGGCGGGCATTCTCATTCGCGTTGCTCGGGGGGTCCGAGTCACAGGGTTCCTCCTTGGTTGGTGGTACTGCGGATGTGGCGGCGGCGGGGGTGCCGTTCCCGTGGGGAGCGCGCCCCGCTAGCCCATGTGGCCGTTGACATACCGGTCGGTGTCGGGCTCTCGCGGCGACGAGAAGAGCGCGTCCGTGGACCCGTGCTCGACCAGGCGCCCCTGGTAGAAGAAGATCGTGTTGTGCGACACGCGCACGGCCTGGGCCAGGTTGTGGGTGACCACGACCAGGGTGAGGGCCGGGGCCAGCTCACGCAGGAGGGCCTCGATGGACTCGGTGGAGACCGGGTCCAGCGACGACGTCGGCTCGTCGAGCAGGAGGACCTCGGGACCGACGGCGAGGGCGCGGGCCAGGCACAGCAGCTGCTGCTGCCCGCCGGAGAGGCGGAACGGCGAGTCGTTGAGCCGGTCCTTGACGGCGTCCCACAGTCCGACCTCGCGCAGCCGGCGCTCGGCGATGACGTCGAGCTGTTTGCCCTTGGCGATGCGGTGCGCCCTGACCCCGGCCACCACGTTGTCCCGGATCGACATCGGGAAGGGATTGGGCCGCTGGAAGAGCATGCCGACCCGGCGGCGCAGGGTGAGCAGGTTCACGGCGGGCGCCCACAGGCTGACGTCGTCCAGGGTCACGTCACCGGACCGGTGGAACCCCGGCACGCGGTCGTTCATGCGGTTCAGCGTGCGCAGGAAGGTCGACTTGCCCGATCCCGTCGGGCCGATGAGGGCGGTGATGGAGCCGCGGGACAGGGCCACGTCGACGTCGCTCAGCACCACCCGTGTGTCGAACCCGAGGCCCAACTTGACCGCGTGCATCACGTTCGGCGGCCGGGAGGCGTCGGGATCGAGCGAGCGCAGGGCGGGC
This sequence comes from Acidimicrobiales bacterium, assembly GCA_052148295.1. Taxonomy (GTDB): domain Bacteria; phylum Actinomycetota; class Acidimicrobiia; order Acidimicrobiales; family RAAP-2; genus Bog-473. Next base: position 32,003 of record JBKQIP010000166.1, on the reverse strand, counting down.
TCGATGCCCGCCGCGGGCGGGACGACGACGTCGACGGCGTCGCGCTGCGCCCCGTTGAACTCAGGGTCGGTCATGGGCGCCTCGGCCGCTGCCGCTCCGGGCCGTGCGGGAGACCGTGCACGTTTCGAGCCGGGGGGAGTCCGGCGGATAACTCATGTCATAGAGGTACCCAGGCCAGATGAACTCTCCGTAACGAGAGCGAAATCGCAGAGTGAAAAATCAGCCGAAAATCGACGAATTACCAGTACACAGGGGGTGCGGCCACTCAGGCGGCAAGGGCATCGCGGTGGGCCGCGGCGATGGCGGCGACGAAACGGGGTGCCGTGGCCAGCATGCCGACACAGAGCAGCGCTGCCGGTATGCAGAGGGCGAGGGAGACCCCGCTCGAGAACAAGGACGCCACGGTCGCGGCCGTGGTGAGGGCCTCCGCGCCGATGAGGCTGACCCAGTACCAAGCGACCAGGGCACGGCGGGCGTCCTCCTTGGCCAGGCAGTCGCGGATGGCCTGATAGGGCATCCACAGGTTGACGACGGGCACGAACCACGAACCCACGCCCCAGCCCGGTGAGTGCTTGGCCGGCAGACCGAGGGCGCGGGCGGTCGAGGCGGCCCGGTACTGCCAGATGCAGGCGCACACCACCGCGGCGATGGTGGCCAGGCCGAGCAGGGCCCCCACGGTGACGAGAGCGCCGTTGGAATTGTTCGGGACGGTGATGGGCGGGGCGGCCCGATTGTGCTCGGCGGCGCGGTACGCCCGCTGGATCTGTCGCCCGATCGACCGGTACCGGCTGGTGTTGACGCGGAGGTTGACGATGTTCCACAGGTAGTAGACGGCGATCACGACCACGGAGATCCGGCCCAGCCGGGTGAACCGGAGCTCGTCGCCGAGCAGCGTCGAGGCGCGGCCGGCGGGCTCGGCGGGCCAGGTCGCCCCGTAGCCCGTCGCCCCGTAGGCGGGCGGCCCGCCTCCGGTCGTCACGTAGGCCGGTGGCCCGCCTACGGAGGCCCCGAAAGCGGGTGGCCCCGCCGGCGGAGCGCCCGGTGCCAGGGGTGGCGGGGGTGGCGGGGGTGGCGGGGGAGCTTGGGCGGGGAGGACCACCGCCTCGGTCCAGGTGTAGCCGTCCCACCAACGTCGGCCGGGACCGCCGGCCGGGTCGGGGTACCAGCCCGGGGGCGCACCGGGATAGCCCGGACTGTCACTCACCTCGACATCCTGCCAAACCTGGCCGGGGGGTGGTGACGACCGGCTCCTCCGTGCGGGGGGACGCCGGCCGCGGTGGCGGCCCGTCGCCCGCCTACAGCAGCCTCTCGGCCATGGCGGCCAGGGCGGCGATGTGGTCGTCCACCGTGGCGCAGCCGGCGGCCATGGTGTTCACCGAGAGGTGGGTCGCCCCCGCGGCGCGCCATCGCTCGGCGTGGTGCGCGATCCGATCGGGGTCGCCCGCGGCCCACTCGGCCCGTCCCTCCATCGCGATGAGGGCGGGGTCCCGGCCCACGGCCCGGGCTCCTTCGGCCACGGTCTCGAGCGCCTCGCTCAGGCCCCCGCCCGGGCGGGCCTGGGGAAACCAGCCGTCGGCGATGCGGCCGACGCGGCGCAGGGCCGCCGGCGCGAAGGCGCCCAGCCAGATCGGGATGGGGCGCTGGAGCGGGAGGGGGGCCAGGCCGGCCGCCGTGATGTGGTCGAACCGGCCGTCCACGGTGACGCTCTCCTCGGTCCAGAGCCGCCGCAGCACGCCCACCTGCTCCTCGAGTCGGGCCCCCCGGTGGGCGAAGGACTGGCCCAGGGCCTCGTATTCCACCCGGTTCCAGCCGATGCCCAGCCCCAGCCGGAAGCGGCCGTCGCACAGCAGGTCGAGCTCGGCCGCCTGCTTGGCCAGCAGGGCGGTCTGGCGCTGCGGCCCGATGATGACGGAGGTGGCGAAGCTCAGATCGGTGAAGGCGGCCAGATGAGAGAAGAGGACAAGGGGCTCGTGGAAGGTGTGGTGGAGGTCGTAGGGACCGCCGAGATCGCCGTGCACCCCGGTGTCGGCCCCCAGGACGTGGTCGTATGCCGCCAGGTGGGCGTAGCCCAGGTCCGAGGCGGCCTGCCCGTAGGCGCGCACGGCCCCCCGGTCGCCACCGATCTCGGTCTGGGGGAACACGACGCCGATCTCCATGGGGTCAGTCTGCCCCGTGCGACGGGTCCGAGCGGTCGTGCCCGCGACCCGTCCCCCGAGCTGTCCATCGAGCTGGTCATCGAGCTGTCCATCGGGCTGGCCACCGTCCGATCCGTGCGGTCGGGCAGCGGTTGACGGCGGCGGCCCCCGGTTAGCGTGGCGCGATGAAAGTCCGGATCTTCCTCGAGCCTCAGCAGGGGGCCAGCTACGACCAGCTGCTCGCCGTGGCCACGGTGGTGGAGGCGGGCGCGTTCGACGCGCTCTTCCGCTCCGACCACTACCTGGCCATCGGCGGCGACGGGCTGCCCGGCCCCACCGACGCCTGGGTCACCCTGGCCGGCCTGGCCCGCGAGACCAGCCGGATCCGCCTGGGCACGCTGGTCACCTCGGCCACCTTTCGCCTGCCCGGGCCACTGGCCATCACGGTGGCGCAGGTGGACGCCATGAGCGGCGGACGGGTCGAGGTCGGGCTCGGCGCGGGATGGTACGACGGCGAGCACACGGCCTACGGCATCCCCTTCCCTCCGCTGGGGGAGCGCTTCGAGCGGCTGGAGGAGCAATTCGAGGTCCTCACCGGGCTGTGGACCACGCCCGCGGGCGAGACGTTCACCCACCGGGGGAAGCACTACCAATTGAAGGACAGCCCGGCTCTGCCCAAGCCCGTGCAGCACCCGCACCCGCCGCTCATCGTGGGCGGCGGGGGCCCGACGCGCACGCCGCGCCTGGCCGCCACCTTCGCCGACGAGTTCAACCTGCCCTTCTCCTCGGTGGCCGACACCGAGGCACAGTTCCAGCGGGTGCGCGCCGCCTGCGAGGACAGGGGGCGGGACCCGGACGGTCTCGAACTGTCCACGGCCCAGACCGTCTGCTGCGGCACCGACGAGGCCGAGGTGGTCCGCCGCGCCGCCGCCACCGGCCGCCAGCCCGACGACCTGCGGGCCAACGCCGTGGCGGGGACGCCCGACGAGGTGGTCGAGCGGCTGCGGTCGTTCGCCGCGGCCGGGGCCGGGACGGTGTACCTCCAGGTGCTCGATCTGGACGACCTCGACCACATCCGCCTGCTCAGCGAGCGCGTGGTGCCGCAGCTCGCCTGATGATGCCGGGGTCGAGGAGGACGCCGTGACCCAGGGCCGCCGGGGCGCTCGGCGTGCCGCCCCTCAGGAGCTGTGGCCGGCCGAGGGGAGGGGCAGGGTGATGCGGGCCACGGTGTCACCGCCGACGGCGACGCAGTGCTGCGCGCTCGGGCAGGCCAGCGCGGTCAGGGAGACGGGGGTGTAGGCGGTGGTGGCGGCGAGGAAGGTACCGCCGCCGTCCTTGCTCTCCGCCACCGCTCCGACGCCGATGGGGGGTGACCCCTGCCACTTGGTCCCGACCATGGCGCAGGCGGTCACCCCGGGGCAGTCGATCCCGAACACGTCGTCCACCGGCGGCACGTCGGGGGACGTGGTCCACGTGTGGCCACCGTCGTCGCTCGCCAACAGTTCCCCCATGGCGGGGACCACATCGCTCACCGTGGTCGACGTGGTCCCGGCCGCCAGGCAAGCGGTGGCGCTGGCGCAGGTGGCGCTCTGGAGGAGCCCCACGCCGGGGGGCACCGTTGCCGCGGCCCAGGTGGCGCCCCCGTCCGTGCTGATGGCCACGGCACCCTGCCCGTGGCCCGCGGTGGTGGGGACGAAGCCGGCGACGAGGCACGTCCCGGCGACATCGCAGGAGAGGTTCGGCGCGCCGGCGAAGCCGGCCGGCAGGGTGCCCTCCTGCTGCCACGACCGCCCGAAGTCCGTCGTGGTGGACGACCAGGTGCTCATGCCGTCGGTGGCCAGCACGGTGCAGCGGGACGACGCGCTGCACCGCACCGAGGTCACGGCGATGGCGCCGGCCGGCGGCGTGGACGGTGACCAGGTCCTCCCGCCGTCGCGGGTGGTCAGCACGGTGGCGGCACCCGGATCGGTCCCGGTCGAACCCACCGCCATGCACACGGTGGCCCGGGGGCACGAGACGCCGGTCAGCGTCGGCGCGTTGTTGCGCAGCCGTTGGGTGGCCCAGGTCCCGCCCCCGTCGGCCGTCGCCGCAATGACCGTGAGGGTGGTGGTCGCCCGCCCGGCCGACCCGGTGGCGTCGATGGCGGGGGCGGCGTCGGGCTCGGCCGACCCTACCGCCCAGCAGTGCTCGGTGTCGGCGCAGGACACGGCGCTCAGCTGGCCGGTACCGGCCGGGGCCGGTTGCCCCACCACGACCGGCGTGCCGGACTGCTGGCCCAGCACGCGCGGCGCCGCGGTGCTGCTCGGATGCGAGGGGACCGAGCAGGCGGCGCAGCTCAGGGCCACCGCGCCCAGCAGCGCCCGCGCCCGGAATCGGCTCCGGCGTCGGGCAGAATGGGGAGGCGACGTCGGGGGCATGGGCACCGCGGGAGGACAATAGTGGTGGTGGCGGCGATTCTCGGGGCACTCTTGGCTACCCTCGCTCGGGTGGATTGGGTCGACCTCGTGCTGATCGGGCTCATGCTGCTGGCGGCCGTCCACGGCCTGCGCCTCGGGGCGCTGGTGCAGATCCTCACCTTCGCCGGCTTCTGGCTGGGCATGCTGCTGGGGACGTTCCTGTGGGTCCCGCTGCTGTCGTTCATGCAGAACGAGACGGCCCGGGGGGTCGCCACCATTCTGGGCGTCCTGTTCACCGCCAGCGCGTTCGGCTTCGCCGGGCGCGTGCTGGGGGGTTGGAGCAACGTCAGCGTGCGGCGCCATCACCTGGGTCACGTGGACTCGGCGCTGGGGGTGATCGTCGCCGTGGTGGCGGTGTTGCTGTCGGCCTGGCTGGTGGCCAGCGTGATCTCGGGGCCTAACAGTCGCTACACCTGGCTCAGCTCCGCCGTGTCCCGTTCCGACATCCTCCACTCGATCGACGAGGTGCTCCCCCAGGTCCCCTCGGTCTACGGGGACCTCCAGAACTTCCTCAATGCCCAGGGCTTCCCGCAGGTGTTCTCGACCCTGCTCCCCCCGTCGGTGACCGCGGTGCCCACGCCCACCAATGCCCAGACCCAGGCGCTGGCCAGCCCGGCCGTCTTCTCGACGGTCAAGGTGCTCGGCATCGCGTGCGGGAACGAGCAGGAGGGATCGGCCTTCGTGGTGGCGCCCGGCATGGTGGCCACCAACGCCCACGTGGTGGCCGGTGAGGCGGACCCCGAGATCGACGTCAAGGGCAACCTCTACAAGGCGACGCCCGTGTTGTTCGATCCGAATTTCGACCTGGCCATCCTGCGCACCCGGGCTCCGCTCGGCCCCGTGCTCTCCATCAGCCCCGATCTGGTGGGTCGCGGCACCCAGGCGGCCATCCTCGGGTACCCCGAGGACGGGCCGCTGACCATCGACCCGGCCGGGGTCACCGCCGAGATCACCGCCGTCGGCCAGAACATCTACAACACCGGCCAGGTGACGCGCGGTGTCTACGCCCTCAACGCCGACGTGCGCCCCGGCAACTCCGGTGGTCCCCTCATGGCCGACGGAGGGCAGGTCATCGGGGTGGTCTTCTCCCGTTCGACGGTGTACAACACCGTGGGCTACGCCCTGACCTCGCCGGGCGTCCTGGCCCGGGTGCAGACGGCCCAGAGCCTGTTCCAACCGGTCGGGACGGGCCAGTGCACGGCGGGCTGACCGGGCATCCCCGGTGACCGGGGGCGGAAGCGGGCCAGAATGAACCCATGAGCCTGCCCATTGAGGACTACGCCGTCATCGGTGATCTGCACACCGCCGCCATCGTGGGCGGCAACGGGTCGATCGACTGGCTCTGCGTGCCGCACTTCGACTCACCGGCCTGCTTCGCCGGGCTGCTGGGCGACGCCAGCCACGGTTTCTGGCAGCTGGCCCCGGCCGGTGGGGAGGCGGCCGTCACGGCCAGGCGACGACGGTACCGGGAGGACACCCTGGTCCTCGAGACCGAATTCGACACGGCGACGGGGACGGTCCGCATCACCGACTGCATGCCCATCCGCGACTCCCACCCCCATGTGGTGCGCCTGGTCGAAGGGGTGGCGGGCACCGTCGACATGCGCATGGACCTCACGGTGCGCTTCGACTACGGCGACGTGGTGCCCTGGGTCACCGCGGCTCAGGGCATGCTGCGCATGACGGCCGGGCCCGACGCCGTGGCCCTGTGGCACCGGGTCGAACCGGTCGGCCAGGACCTCCACACCGTGGCCGACTTCTCGGTCAGCAAGGGGGAGCGCTACCCGTTCACCTTCGTCTGGTTCCCCTCCCACGAGGAGCCCCCGCCCCCGCTCGACGCGTTCTACGCCATCTGCCTGACCGAGTCGTACTGGAAGGAGTGGTCCTCGCGCTGCACCTACGGCGGTCCCTGGCGCGAGGAGGTGATGCGGTCGCTCATCACGCTCAAGGCGTTGACCTACGAGCCCACGGGGGGGATCGTGGCCGCCGCCACGACGTCGATACCCGAGGCGCTCGGCGGCAGCCGCAACTGGGACTACCGCTACTGCTGGTTGCGGGACGCCACCTTGACCCTCGAGTCACTCATGCGGGGCGGCTTCTTCGAGGAGGCGCTGGGGTGGGGCGAGTGGCTCCTGCGCGCCGTGGCCGGGGACGTCTCCCGCCTGCAGATCATGTACGGGCCGGCCGGCGAGCGCCGGCTCGACGAGTGGGAGGCCTCGTGGCTCCCCGGGTACGAGGGCGCGGCACCGGTGCGCATCGGCAACGCCGCCTCGGGCCAGTACCAGCTCGACGTCTACGGCGAGGTCATGTCGGCCCTGTACGCCTCGGCCCACGCCACCGGCGTGCACAGCCATGCCGCCTGGGCGCTGCAGAGGAAGCTGGTCGACTTCCTCAAGACCGGCTGGTCCGAGCCCGACGACGGGATCTGGGAGGTGCGGGGGCCGCGTCGCCACTTCACCCACTCCAAGGTCATGGCCTGGGTGGCCATCGACCGGGCCGTGCGCACCCTGGAGGAATGGCCCGACCTGGGGGGACCGCTCGAGGACTGGCGGGTCCTGCGGCACCAGATCTTCACAGAGGTCTGCGAGAAGGGGTACAACGAGAAGGTCGGGGCCTTCACCCAGTCCTACGACTCGGAGGACCTCGACGCCAGCGTGCTCATGATCCCCCTGGTGGGGTTCCTGCCGGCCGACGACCCCCGGGTGATCAGCACGGTCGAGGCCATCGAGAAGACCCTGGTCGACGACGGCTTCGTCCTGCGCTACCGCACGTCCACCGACGGTGCGGTCGACGGTCTGGTCGGCCGCGAGGGCGCGTTCTTGGCCTGCTCGTTCTGGCTGGTCGACTGCCTGCACATGATCGGGCGCGTCGACGATGCGCAGGCGCTGTTCGAGCGGCTCCTCGCCCTGCGCAACGAGCTGGGGCTCCTCTCCGAGGAGTACGACCCGGTGGCGCGCCGCCAGGTGGGCAATTTCCCCCAGGCCTTCTCCCACGTGTCCCTGGTCAACTCGGCCTGCCGCCTGACCGGGCACGACGCGCTCGACACCGGGATGGCCGACGGCCGGGACGTCCGGCGGATCGACGAGCATTCCCTGCAGGCCTTGCTCCCGGCCATGGGCAGCGCCCGGATGAAGAGCCGGGCGGCCGCCCTGCGCCAGCGGGCGCTGAGCCGGCAGTCCCGCGGCCGGTCGTCGGCGTAGGCCCCCGGCGGCGCGGACGCGATGGGCGCACGAGAAAGGGGAGGAGGACCGTGAGCGGCAGCCACCCGCACGGCCCGGGCCACCACGGGCCGCCCGGCCGGCCCGAGGAGCCACCCGCCGAAGTGCCCGTGCCCAGGACCATCGCCCCGGGGGTGCTCGAGATCGACACCCTGCTGGGCGGCTGGGAGCGGGTGACGGCCGGCTACTTGATTGAGGGCTCGGCACCGGTGCTGGTGGAGACGGGCAGCCAATCGTCGGTGCCGGTGCTGCTGGCCGCGCTGGAGAAGATCGGGGTGGGGCCGGCGGAGCTGGCCGGCGTGGCGGTGACCCACATCCACCTGGACCACGCCGGTGGCGTGGGCGACGTGGCCCGCGCCTTCCCCGCCGCCACGGTGTACGTCCACGAGAAGGGGGCCCGCCACCTGGCCGACCCCGCCCGCCTCATCGACTCGGCGGCCCGGGTCTACGGCCCGCTGTTGGACTCGCTCTACGGCCGCCTCGACCCCACCCCGCCCGAGCGCCTCCACGTGCTGGCCGACGGGGAGGAGATCGCGGTCAGCCCGGACCGGGTCCTGGTGGCGGTGGACTCGCCCGGGCACGCCAAGCACCATCTGGGCCTGCACGACTCCCAGAGCGGCATCCTCTTCGCCGGCGACGCCGTGGGGGTCAAGCTGCCCGACGGGGGCGTGCTGCGGCCCTCGACGCCGCCGCCCGACTTCGATCTGGAGCAGGCGCTCCATTCCCTGGGCAAGTTCGCGGCCCGGCGGCCCTCGGCCATCGCCCTGGCCCACTACGGGCTCCTGCCGGCGCCCGACGAGCTCCTGGCCGAAGCCGACGCCACGCTGCGCCAGTGGGCGGAGACGGCCTAGCAGGCCTACCGGGAGGGCGCCGACATCGCGGCCGCGCTGGCCGCCCGCTTCGATCCGCTGATGGGGGACATCGACGCGGCGCACAAGGAGAAGCTGGACATCATGAACGGGGTCCACTCCAATGCGGCCGGCTTCCGTCGCTGGCTCGAGGGGCGCGACGCCGAGGTCTGAGGGTCAGTCCACCACCAGTTTGGCGCGCAGCTCCTCCTGGCGGATCTCGAAATCGTCGAGCGAGATCCGCCCGTCGGCCAGATCCTCGTGGAGCGCGGCGAATTGCTCGAGCAGGTGGGTCTGGTCGACCACCTCTGCGGCCGGCGCCTCACTCTCGGTGGCGCCGGCGGCCTTGTCGTCACGGCGGGACTGTCGGTCATCCATTTTGGCGCGGGCCCGGTCCTTCTTGGCCTGATCGCGCTGCAACTTTCCAAATGTCGAACGTGCGCGTGCCACGATTCACTCCTTTCCAGTCGTCGGAACGACCAGGTACTGCCGGCAGAGCATCCGCTCAGCCGCAAAAACACTCGCCAGAGATGCGACGGGCCGCCTCGACCCGGTGGCGGAGGGAGTGGGATTCGAACCCACGGTACCCATGAGGCACAACGGTTTTCGAGACCGTCCGATTCGGCCACTCTCGCATCCCTCCGAGGGAGATCCTAGTCGGTGCGCTTTTCTCCAGATTCTGAGCGGTCCGGGGATCAGGCCCCCCGGTCGGCAAAGAACGAGGTCAGGAGCGCGGCGCGGAGTGCGGCACCCGGCGCTGCAGCGGGCGCAGCAGCGCGGCGGGACCGAGCGGCGGTCGCGTCATCGCGGGGCCGGGCCCGCCGGGTCCGGTCCCGGGCCGCGCCTGGCCCCGAAGAACGAGGTCAGGAGCTCGGCGCAGGCGTCCGCCCGCACGCCGGGGGTGACGGGCAGCTCGTGGTTCAGGCGCGGGTCGGCGCACAGGTTGTACAGCGAGCCGCAGGCGCCCGCCCGGGGGTCGCTGGCGCCGAACACCAGACGGCCCAGGCGCGCCGCCACCAGCGCACCGGCGCACATCGGGCACGGTTCGAGCGTCACGACGAGGGTCACCTCGTCCAGGCGCCATCCCCCGAGGGCGGCCGCCGTGTCGCGCAGGGCCAGCACCTCGGCGTGGGCGGTGGGGTCCCCCAGGCGCTGGCGCTCGTTGTGGCGCGCCGCCACCACCCGGCCGTCGCGGAGAGTGACCGCACCCACGGGCACGTCGCCGTGGGCCGGCGCGGCGCGGGCCTGGGCCAGGGCGAGGCCCATGGCGGCATCGTCGGTCAGCGGCGTCGGGGTCGGGGCCATGTGGCGGAGGAGGTGGGATTTGAACCCACGGTTGGTTGCCCAACACACGATTTCCAGTCGTGCCGATTCGGCCGCTCTCGCACTCCTCCGGGATTGCAGCGCGGTCAGGCTACCCGAGGGCAGGCGTGTCCCACGGGGGCGGAAGCGGGGCGGGTGGCTCCGGGACGCCGGGCCGACCCGGGCTGTGATTTACCTGTGGATAACCTAAAGATTACTCAGTGTTTGCTTTCAGTTCACGTTCCTGTAATGTTGGCCCGTGTTCCGCGTGTGGGCGTTCGAGGGCTGAAGGTGTTCCACCGGGTGCTGGCGGCCATCGACGATTCCGAGGCGGGCCAGTCCGGCAAGACGCTCGCCCTGGGCATGTGCCGCCAGTTCGAGGTGGCCACCCGGATCTTCTGGACGGGGGAGGCCGCGGGGCCCCGGGGGGCGCGCCGGCTGGCCGGGGCCATCGCCGGGGAGGCCGGCCGTTTCGGGGCGGACGTGATCGTGCTGGGCCTCGAGCGAGACCGCATCCGGCACCGTCCCTTCTCGAAGGGCATGCAGGCGGAGCTGGCCCGCCTCACGTCGCTGCCCGTGCTGATCGCGCCGAGCCCGCCGGGCGAGCGGCGCGGTCCGGCGCCACGGGAACCGGGACCGGCCCGTGTTTGAGAGCGTGGTGGTGGGGGCGACCGAATCGGCGGCGGCCGGTGCCGCCCTGCGGCGGGCGATCGAGGTGGCGCAGGCCTCCGGTGGCACCCTGCACATCGTGACGGCCTTCCGCCCGAAGCGCCCCGCCCCGCCCCGCCTGCCCGAGGAGCTGCGGTACGCCTGCGGACCGGTGGACCCGGTCGACGTGTTCCTCCACGACCTGAAGACCCGGGCGGCGCGGGAGTGCGTGCAGGTCGACATCCATCCCGTCCTGGCCGGCCCGGTCGAGGCCATCACCCGGGTGGCCGTGGCTGAGCGGGCCGACCTCATCGTCGTCGGCAGCAGGTCCCGCCGCGGGCCCCGGCACCGGGGACGCGTCGCGCGCGCCGTGATGGCCCAGGCGCACTGCGCCGTCCTGGTGGTGTAGGGACCGGCGGGAGGCCGGCCCGCGGCCGAGCAGGTAGCGTGCAGGGCTGCACCGCGCCGAGGTTGGGTGCGGTGGCCGGGTCCTGCGCAACGGCCGCTCGTGAATCGAGTCAGGGTCGGAAGGCAGCAGCTCTCAGCGGGTATGGCCGGGTGCCGTAGCCAACCTGGCCGCCGCACCGAGCGCCGGCGTGGCCGACGGGGGCCGCCGATAGGCTCGACCCCCAATGGCCGACGCCCCCTACGTGTCGCTGTACCGGCGCTTCCGCCCGGGGCGCTTCGACGAGCTGCGCGGCCAGGACCACGTGGTGCGCGCCCTGCGCAGCGCCGTGCGCGACGACCGGATCTCGCACGCCTACCTGTTCAGCGGCCCACGCGGGACGGGCAAGACGACCTCGGCGCGGATACTGGCCAAGGCGCTCAACTGCGCCACCCCGGTCGACGGCGAGCCCTGCGGTGTCTGCACGTCGTGCACCGAGATCACCCAGGGCACGTCGCTCGACGTCCACGAGCTCGATGCCGCCTCCAACAACGGCGTCGACGCCATGCGCGAGCTGGTGGCCAAGGCCGCGCTGGGCACCCCGGGGCGTTGGAAGGTCTACATCGTCGACGAAGTCCACATGCTGTCCAACGCCGCCGCCAACGCACTGCTCAAGACCCTCGAGGAGCCGCCGGGCCACGTCGTCTTCGTGCTGGCCACCACCGATCCCCAGAAGGTGCCCCCGACCATCCGCAGCCGCACCCAGCACCTCGAGTTCCGCCTCCTGAGCGCGGAGACCCTGCATGCGCTCCTGGCGGCGGTGACCGAGGAGGCCGGACTGGACCTGGACGAGGCGTCGGTGAACGCCGCGGTGCGCCGGGGCCGGGGCTCCGCCCGCGACGCCCTCTCCGCCCTGGACCAGGTGGCGGCCGCGGGCTCCTCCGAGGCCGCCCGCCCGGAGCTGGCCACGGTGCTCACCGCGCTGGCCGAGGGGGACGGCCCGGCGTCGCTGGTCACCCTGAGCCGGCTCCTGGCCGAAGGGTGGGGCCCGCAACAGCTGGCCACCGAACTGGTGGACGACCTGCGCCAGTGCTTCCTGGCCGCGCTGGCGCCCGACCTGTGTGCCGTGACCGGCCCCGAGCGCGAGCCGTTCACCACCCTGGCCACCGCCATGGGCCTGGCGCGCGTGGTGCGGGCCATGGAGGTGCTCGGGCGCGCCCTGGTCGACATGCGCGACGCGCCCGACCCCCAGGTGGTCCTCGAGATCGCCGTGGTGCGCATGGCCCGCCCCGACCTGGACCAGGGCGTCGAGTCACTGGCCGAGCGCGTCGCCGCCCTGGAGCGGGCGCTGGCGTCGGGCCCGCCACCCGAGCGTGGCACCCGGCCCGCAGCGGGCCCGCCCCCGGAGCCGGCCCGCGCCCCCGCCCCGGCGGGGGACGTCGGGCGGCGACCGTCGGTGGGGGCGGTCCGGCGGCGCCTGGAAGCCCCGGCGGCGCCCGCGCCCGTCCCCGGTGCCGCCGTGCCCGCGCCGGACGAGCCGGACGAGCCGGACGAGCCGGACGAGGGTCCTCCCGCGGCCGAGGCGGCCGTGCCCGCGTCGGCCGTGCCCGCGTCGGCGATGCCCGCGTCGGCTCCGGCGCCCGACGGGGCCGCGGTCGTCGACCGGGACGCGCTGAGCCAGGCCTGGGGCGACGGGATCCTGCACGGCCTGCCCGCCCGGGTCAAGGCCCTCTACAGCGCCGGCCGGTTCGTGGCCGCCGACGAGCATGGCGCCCAGTTCGCGCTGCCCAACGCGGCGCACCGCGAGCGCTGTGCCGAGCTGGCCCCCCAGGTGGAGGCGGCGCTGGCCCGGCACTTCGGGTCGCCCGTCCACCTGATCCTGGTCGTCGACGCCGGGAGCGAGGTCACGGCGGCGGGTGCCGCCCCGCCGGGCGCGACCACCCCGCCCGCCGCGGGAGACCGGGAGGAGATCGACGAGATCGACCCCGAGGATCTCCGGGCCGCCACCGCGGCGGACACCGATCAGGCGTCGGCCGCCGAGGCCCGGCTCCTCGAGGCGTTCCCCGGCGCCAGCGAGGTGGTGGAGTAGATGTACACCGGGCCCCTGCGCGCCTTGATCGACGAGCTGAGCCGCCTGCCGGGCATCGGGCCCAAGTCGGCCCAGCGCATCGCCTTCCACATCTTGAAGGTGCCGGCCGAGGACGCCCTCCGCCTGTCCGACGCCATCGTGGCGGTGAAGGAGAGGACCACGCTGTGCGACCGCTGCTTCAACGTGGCCGAGGGCGGGGCCCTGTGCGCGGTGTGCAGCGACGACCGGCGCGACGCCAGCGTGCTCTGTGTGGTCGAGGACCCCCGCGACATCGTGGCGGTCGAGCGCACGTCGCAGTTCCGCGGGCGCTACCACGTCCTGGGCGGCGCCCTGAACCCGCTCGAAGGTGTCGGCCCCGAGCAGCTCAAGGTCCGTGAGCTCCTGAGCCGGATCGACGAGGGTGAGATCAGAGAGGTCATCGTGTGCACCAATCCCAACCTCGAGGGGGAGGCGACGGCGATGTACGTGGCCCGGCTGTTGACGCCGCTCGGCGTGGTCGTGTCCACATTGGCCAGCGGCCTGCCGGTCGGTGGCGACCTGGAGTATGCCGACGAGCTGACGCTCGGACGTGCCCTCGAGGGGCGGCGCACCCTCGAGGTCTGATTCCCTTACATGAGCCGGCGGTGCCATCTCGTACACTCGTCCCATGCGGGTCGCCATCGTCGGTGCCACGGGCCTGGTCGGTGCCGTCCTGCGTAGCCTCCTGGCCGAGCGCGCCTTTCCGGTGGAGGAGATGCGCTATCTGGCCTCGGCCCGCTCGGCCGGGAGCACCCTGCCCTGGGGCGAGCACGACGTCGTGGTCGAGGACGCCGGGGTGGCGGACCTCTCGGGCATCGACCTGGCCCTGTGCTCGGCCCCGGCGGCGGTGTCGCGGACGCTGGCTCCCCGCCTGGCCGGAGCCGGCGCCATCGTCATCGACAATTCGTCGGCCTGGCGCATGGACCCCGACGTGCCCCTGGTGGTGCCCGAGGCCAACGCCGACGCGCTGGCGTCCATCCCCAGGGGCATCGTGGCCAACCCGAATTGCACCACCATGGTGGCCATCCCCGTCCTCAAGGCGCTGCACGACGCGGCGGGACTGACCCGCATGATCGTCTCGACGTACCAAGCCGTCTCGGGCGGCGGCGTCGAGGCGGTGCGGGAGCTGGCCGAGCAACTGACCAAGACGGCCGACCGGGCGCAGGACCTCACCTTCGACGGCGGGGCGGTGGACTACCCGCCGTTCTCGGTCTACGACGCTCCCATCGCCCACAACGTGCTCCCGCTGCAGTTCCGCATCGTCGACGACGGGTCGCTCGAGACCGACGAGGAGCAGAAGTACCGCAACGAGAGCCGCAAGATCCTCGGCCTGCCCGACCTGGCCGTGACCTGCACCTGTGTCCGGGTGCCGGTGTTCACCGGGCACTCGGCGGCGATCGTGGCCGAGTTCTCGCGGGACCTGTCGGTCGAGGAGGCCACGGACGTCCTGGCGCGGGCGCCCGGGGTCGTGCTCAGCGAGCTGCCCACCCCTCTGCGCGCCGCCGGCGGCGACGTCGCCCACGTGGGGCGGTTGCGCCGCGCCCAGGGGGCAGCGCACGCCCTGGCCTTCTTCGTGGCCGGCGACAACCTGCGCAAGGGGGCCGCCCTCAACGTCGTGCAGATCGCGGAGATCCTGGCGGACGCCCGCCCCTGAGGGCGGGTGCGGCTCAGTCCGGCCCGGACGCCCCGGGCTCGGGCCCCCCGAGCACCAGGGCCGACAGGCGCCGGGCCAGGTTGACGGCGTGGTCGCCGAAGCGCTCGTAGAAGCGGGCCACCATGGCCAGCTCGATGGCCACCGGCAGCGGCATCGTGCCCGCCACCAGCTCGGCGGTCAAGGTGACGTGGAGGTCGTCCAGCTCGTCGTCCAGATCGTCGATCTGATTGGCGGCGGTGGCGGAGCGCTCGGCGAAGGCGTCGGCCGTGCTGCGCCAGATGGTGGTGGCCACCTCGCCCATGCGCTCGACCAGCCCGCGGCTGCGGGCCGACATCTCGGCTCCCAGGCCCCGCGCCGCGCGCCGGGCGATGTGCTCGGCCAGGTCGCCGTTGCGCTCCATGTCGGGCAGCATGCGCAGGACGGCCACCAATTCGCGCCGCTCGTCGGCGGTGGTCTCTCCGTGCACCAGTTGATGCTGCACCGACTGGGAGATCTCGCCGATGATGCGGTCGATGACGTCGTCGCGCTGGACCAGTTCCTTGGCCGCCTCGCGGTCCCCCGCCAGCAGGGCATGGGTGGCGCCGGCGATGCCCTCGCCGACGAGGGCGAACACCTGAGCGAAGAGACGGTCCACTTCGTGGGGCTCGGGGATGGTCGGCCACAGCGGTTGTTCCATGACCAGCGGGCCCGAGACGATGGGACCGCCCTGCTCCTCGTCACCGCCGCTCGTGCGCCGGGTGCTGCCGCCGATTCGAAACGCCATCGTCGCCACGCTACCGGGTCCACGCACCCGATTTCCCGAGCCGACGGGAGGGTCCCCGGGGGTCGACACACCCCCCCGTTACGCTGGCGCGGTGGTCATCGGGGTTGTCATCGGGGTTGTCATCGGGGTGGCGCTGGGCGTCGCCGTGCACGCGGTGCGCCAGGCCAGGGTCACCGCGGCGGCGCGGACGGCCGAAGCCCGCCTGAGTGACGCCCAGGGCGCCGTAGCGGCGTTGACGGGCCAGTTGCAGGCGGCCACGGCTGCCGCCGCCTCGGCCGAGACGGCGCGGGCCGTCATGGCCTCCGAGCTGGACCTCCTCCGCAAGTCGGAGGACGAGGACCGGGCCCGCAGCGAGCGGGAACGACAGCGCCTGGCCGGTGCCTTCGCCGAGCTCTCGGCCGAGGCGCTCAAGGCGAACAACGAGCAGTTCCTGGCCCTGGCCGAGACCAAGTTCGGCCAGGCCCAGACGGCGGCCCAGGGCGACCTGGCCCAGCGCCAGCAGGCCATCGCCCAGCTCCTCGGGCCTCTCAGCGAGACGTTGACCCGGTACCAGCAGGGACTGCAGAAGATCGAGGTGGAGCGCCAGGGCGCCTACGAGGGGTTGCGCGAGAAGGTGGCGCAGCTCACCGTCGGCAACGAGCTGTTGCAGAAGGAGACCCGCAACCTGGTCACCGCCCTCCGTTCGCCCCAGACGAGGGGCCGCTGGGGCGAGATCCAGCTGCGGCGGGTGGTGGAGATGGCCGGAATGCTCGAGCACTGCGACTTCGACGAGCAGGTCTCGACCGACACCGACGAGGGCCGCCTGCGGCCCGACATGATCGTGCACGTCCCCGGCGGCGGGGAGATCGTGGTCGACGCCAAGGTCCCGCTCGAGGCGTTCCTCAAACTCATCGACGCCGACGACGACGAGGAGCGGGCCCTCCACCAGACCGCACACGCCCGCCAATTGCGGGCGCACGTCGACCACCTGTCCAAGAAGGAGTACTGGAAGCAGTTCGGTCAGGCCCCGCAACAGGTGGTGGCCTTCATCCCCGGCGACCAACTGCTCTCGGCGGCCTACGAGTCCGATCCCACGCTGCAGGAGCACGCCATGGCCAACGGGGTGCTCCCGACCACGCCGACCATGCTGATCGCCCTCCTTCGCACGGTGGCGTTCGGCTGGCAGCAGGAGACCCTGGCCGAAAGCGCGCGCGAGGTCCAGCAGCTCGGGGCCGAGCTCTACGACCGCCTGCGCACGATGGCTGCGCACTTCCAGACGCTGCAGCGCAGCCTGACCTCCAGCGTGGAGGCCTACAACCGGGCGATCGGATCACTCGAGTCGCGCGTCCTCGTCACCGCCCGCCGCTTCCCCGCCCTGGGGGTCAAGGGCAGCGAGACGGCCGAGATCGCCCAGCTGGCCCCCATCGAGGCTCTGCCCCGGCACCTGCAGGCGGTCGAGCCGGTCAACGACGAAGGAGACGAGTTGGTCCCTCCCCCGGCGGCCTTGCCGGGGGGTGGCGCTGCAGTGTCCTCGTGACGGTCCGCATCGAGCGGTGCCCCTACGGTGCGCCCGAGCGCCCTGCGGGGGCGGTCGATCCTCTCCTGTCGAGCAGCTCGGAGCCCCTAGGTTTTGAGCGTGCTTCACGTCCATAGATCGGAGAGAGCCGACGCCCTGGTCGACATGCTCGGTGGACTCTTGGAGGTCCCCGTCAGCGACGTCATGCAGGCGGAGGTCATTGCCGTCCCCTCCCGAGGCGTCGAGCGATGGCTGACCCAACGGCTCTCCTGTCGACTGGGGACCGGGCCCGGTCGACCCGACGGGGTGTGCGCCAACGTGGAGTTCCCGTTCCCGGGGAGCCTGGTCAGCCAGGCGCTTTCCTCGGCATCGGGCATCGACCCGGACGCCGATCCTTGGCCTCCGGAACGGTCGGTATGGGCGCTGCTCGACGTGGTGGATGCCCACCTCGGGGAACCGTGGCTCGCCGCGCTCGCTGGCCACCTGCGCAACGCCGGACCGGCCGGTGAGGTGCGCCGCTTCGCCACCGTCCGCCATATCGCCGACCTCTACGACCGCTACGGGGTGCACCGACCCGACATGCTGGCGGCGTGGGCCGCCGGGGCGAACCCCGGCACGACCCCGGAGAGCCGCTGGCAGGCGGAGCTGTGGCGCCGACTGCGCGATCAGATCGGGATCCCATGTCCGGCCGAGCGGCTGGCCGAGGCCTGTGGGTCACTGCGGGAGGATCCCGACCGGGCGGAGCTGCCAGAGCGCCTCAGCGTCTTCGGCCTCACCCGCCTTCCCGCCAGCTACCTCGACGTGCTGGGGGCGCTGGCGGCGGGGCGCGACGTGCACCTGTTCCTCCTCCATCCCTGTCCCGTCCTGTGGGAGCGGCTGGCCGGTGACCGACCGGCACGACGTCTGCGGCGAGTGGACGACCGAAGCGCCGAGGGTGTCGGAAACCCGCTGCTGGCCTCGTGGGGTCGAGACGCCCGGGAGATGCAGATCGTGCTCGCCGCCAGCCGTGACGGCGCCGTCGATGACCACAGACCGGCGGCCGAGGAGTCGGGCACCCTCCTGGGACGCATCCAGCGTGACGTGCACCGAGACCGGACGCCGCCGGGCGCTCCGCTCCCCGGCACGGCGGATGCCCGGGAACCGCTCGACCCCGATGACCGAAGCATCCAGGTGCACGCCTGTCACGGGCGGGCACGCCAGGTGGAGGTGCTCAGGGACGCCGTCCTCCACCTCCTCGAAGACCGGCCCGACCTCGAGCCCCGGGAGATCGTCGTCATGTGCCCCGACATCGAGACCTACGCGCCGTTCATCGACGCCACCTTTGGCGGGACCGATCCAGCCGAGGACGAAGAAGTCGGCGTCCGGCATCTCCCCGACCTCCGGGTGCGCCTCGCCGACCGGTCCCTGCGCCAGACGAATCCCGTCCTGGGCGTGGTCGCCCGGCTCCTCGAACTGGCCACGGCCCGGGTCACCGCCTCTGAGGTCCTCGACCTGGCGGGCCGGGATCCGGTGCGGCACCGTTTCGAACTCGACGACGACGACCTGATCCGCCTCGAGGAGTGGGTGGTGGGCTCAGGGGTCCGGTGGGGCCTCGATGCGGCTCGCCGGGCCCCGTACAAGCTCGAGCGGCTCGAGGCCAACACGTGGCGGGCGGGACTCGACCGCACCCTGGGGGGGGTGGCCATGGCAGACGAGCGCCAGCGCCTGGTGGGGGGCGTGGTCCCCCTCGACGACGTCGACAGCGGGGACATCGACCTGGTGGGGAGGTTCGCCGAGCTCATCGACCGCCTCGATGCGTCGGTGACCGCGCTGCGCGAGCCCAAGACCATCGATGCCTGGGCGGTGGCGATTGCCGACACCGCCGACGCCCTCACGGCGACACCGGAGCGAGACGCCTGGCAGCGCCAGGAACTCCGGCGCCTCCTGGACGACCTCGTCACCGAGGCCACGACCGACGACACCGTCGCGCCCGTCGCGCTCGACCTCGGCGACCTGGTGGCCCTCCTGGCCGACCGCCTCCGGGGCCGCCCGACCCGGGCCAACTTCCGGACGGGGCATCTCACCGTCTGCACGCTGGTGCCGATGCGTTCGGTGCCCCACCGGGTGGTGTGCCTGCTCGGTCTGGACGACGGGGCCTTTCCCCGGGTGAGCGAACGCGACGGTGACGACCTCGTCCTCGCCGACCCCCACGTGGGCGACCGCGACCCGCGCAGTGAGGACCGCCAGCTGCTCCTCGATGCCCTGCTCGCCGCCACCGACACCCTGGTGATCACCTACACGGGGCGCGATGAGCGGACCAACCTGGAGCGCCCACCGGCGGTGCCCGTCGGCGAGCTGCTCGACGTCATCGACCGCACGGTGCGCGCCGCCGACCTGACCCGGGCCCGGGACCATGTCGTCGTGCACCACCCCCTCCAACCCTTCGACGTCCGCAACTTCACGGTCGGCGGGCTCGTCCACGGTCGAGCCTGGAGCTTCGACCCCTCCAACCTCGAAGGCGCACGCGCCTCACTGGCGGCCCGGGTGCGGCCGGCGAGGTTCCTGTCGGGCCCACTCCCTGATCTCGACACCGACGCGGTCGAGCTGGACGACCTCGGCCGGTTCCTGGCGCACCCGGTGCGGGCCTTCCTCCGGCTGCGCCTCGGCATCCGTTTGGGCCTCGGCGCGGCGGACGTCGACGACAGTCTGCCCGTCGAGCTCGACGGCCTGGAACGCTGGGACGTCGGCGATCGATTGTTGACGGCCCGCCTGGCCGGCGCCGACCTCGACGCGTGCCGCGCCGCCGAGCGGGCCCGCGGTCTCCTGCCCCCGGGGGCGCTCGCCGGACGGATCCTCGACGCGGTGGTCCCCGATGTCGAAGCCGTCGCGGCGGCGGCCGCGGCGGCCCGCGGCACCGTCGAGCCCCTGTCGCTCGAAGTGAACGTCGGCCTCGGGGACGGCACGCGCCTCGTGGGCACCGTTCCCGATGTCCGGGCCGACGTCATCGGTACCGCGAGCTTCTCGAAGCTGGGTCCCAACCACCGCCTGCAGGCCTGGCTGCGCCTCCTGGCGCTCACCCTGGCGCGGCCCCAGCGCCCCTGGGCCGCAGTGACCGTGGGACGGCTCCGGGAGGCGGGCCCACCCGGGGCCCAGGTGAGCATCGCCGCCATCGGCGTCCTCGGCGTCGACGAATCGGCGCGCCGCGAGGCTGCCGGCCGCTACCTCGCCGTGCTGGTCGATCTCTACCGTCGGGGCATGCGCGAGCCCCTGCCGATCTACTGCAGGACCTCGGCCGCCTGGGCCACGGGCTCGCCGTCCAGACGCCGGCAGATGGCCGCCAAGCAGTGGACATCGGAGTGGACGTTTCCGAGAGAGGACGCCGACCCCGAGCACCGGGAGGTCCTGGGCGCAGGCGTCCCCTTCGAGCGACTCCTCGAGGAGCCGCCCCGCCCCGACGAGAGCGGCGAGGGGTGGGACCCGGCCGAGGAGAGCCGTTTCGGTCGCTACGCCCGTCGCCTGTGGACCGGTCTGCTGGCCCACGAGACGGTGACCGACCGATGACCCGGGCTCCGGGCCAGGGTGGCCGCGGCAGCGGGGGATCGCGACCGGACGGCGGGGAACCCGTGCCCTTCGATCTGGCCGGGCCCCTACCGGCAGGGGTCACGCTGTTGGAGGCCAGCGCGGGCACCGGGAAGACGTACGCCATCGCCGCCCTCGTCGCCCGCTATGTCGCTCAGGGCACGCCCCTCGAGCGCCTGCTGGTCATCACGTTCACGCGCATGGCCACCGGGGAGCTCCGGGAGAAGGTGCGGGACCGGCTGGTCGCCGCGGCCGACGCCCTCCGCGGCACCCTCGCCGGCGTCGCCGTCGACGCCGGCGACGACGTGCTGCGGGTCCTGACCGATGCCCCCACGGACGAGGTGGCGCGCCGACACGACCGGCTGGCCACGGCCGTCGCCGACTTCGACGCCGCCACCATCGAGACGACCCACGGCTTCTGCCTCCACGTGCTCACGGGACTGGGTGTCGCCGGGGAGGTCGAGCGCGACGTGACCTTCGTCGAGGACGTCCGTGACCTGCTCGACGAGGTCGTCGACGACCTCTACGTCCGGCGCTTCTGGTCGACCGACGATCGACCTCCCTTCAGTCGGGCGCAGGCCGCCGAGATCGGCCGGGCGGTGCTCGCTCATCCGTCGGCGGCGATCCTCCCCCCGCCCAGCGACGCCCGGAGCACCCCGGCCATGCGCGGCCGGCTGGCCCGGGCCATAGGCGACGAGATCGAGCGGCGAAAACGCGAGGCGGGGCTGATCACCTTCGACGACCTGCTCACCCGGCTCGACCACGCCCTGGCCGACGCCGAACGGGGCCCCGCCGTGGCCCGGTGGCTGCGCGGGCGCTACGACATCGCCCTCGTCGACGAATTCCAAGATACGGACCTCGTCCAGTGGGACATCATGCGCCGGGCCTTCGGATCCGGTGACTCCGCCCTCGTGCTCATCGGAGATCCGAAGCAGGCCATTTACGCCTTCCGCGGGGCGGACGTCTACTCCTACCTGCGCGCGGCGGAGGAAGCCACGTCCAGGGCGACGCTGGCCACCAACTGGCGCAGCGACCAGGGCCTGATCGACGCCTACGACGCCCTGCTCTCGGGCAGCCAGCTCGGGCAGGCCGGGATCGGCTACCGCCGGGTCGTCGCCGCCGCTCCCAACGTGGCGCCCCGCCTGATCGGCGCACCGGGTGCCCCGCTGCGGTTCCGCCTGGTGGACCGCTCCGACGTCGGCTTGACGGCCAAGGGCTTCGCCCTGCTCAACCCGTCGAGGGCGCTGGTGGCCCGGGACCTCGCCGTCGACGTCGTGGCCCTGCTCGGATCGGGCGCCGAGATCCGGCGGGGTGACGGACCGCCCGAAGCGGTGCGTCCCGGGCACCTCGCCGTGCTGGTGCGCACCAACCGCCAGGCGCTCGACGTGGTCGGCGCCCTGCACGACGCCGGAGTCCCCGCAGTGACCAACGGCTCGGGCAGTGTGTTCGGCACCGACGCGGCACTTCAGTGGCTCCGGCTGCTCGAGGCCCTCGAGCGCCCCACCGCCCCGGACCGGGCGGCATCGGTTGCCGTGACCGCCTTCATCGACTGGAGTGCGGATCGGGTGGCCGCCGCCGGAGACGGCGAGTGGGAAGACCTGCACTGGTTGTTCCACCGCTGGGCCGCCCTCTTGCGCCGTCGGGGGGTGGCCGCCTTGCTGGAGCACGTGAGCGCCACCGAGCACCTCCCGGCGCGGCTGCTCAGGCGCACCTCCGGCGAGCGGCTCCTGACCGACCTTCGCCACGTCGGCCAGCTGCTCCATGGCGCCGCCAAGGCGGAGGGTCTCGGGCCGACGGCGCTGACCGCCTGGCTGCACCGTCGGATCGACGAGTCCGACCAGGACGGGGACGACGAGGAGCGCAGCCGTCGCCTCGAGTCCGATGCCGAGGCCGTCCAGGTGCTCACCATCCACCGCAGCAAGGGCCTGGAGTTCCCGATCGTGTACTGCCCGTACCTGTGGGACGTCTACAGCCCGAAGGCGAAGATCCCCACGTTCCACGATCCCGAGAATGGCGGTGCGCGCACCATCGACGTCGGCGGCAACGACGATCCGGAGTTCGAGCACCACTGCGATCTGGATCTGCGCGAGCAGCGCGGCGAGGACCTTCGGCTCCTCTACGTCGCGCTCACCCGGGCCCGGCACCAGGCGGTGGTGTGGTGGGCCGGGACGTGGGACAGCCGAGACTCGCCGCTGTCCCGCCTGCTCTTCGACCGCGGTCCCGACGGTGTGGTGGCGTGGGAGGGGTCCACTCCACCATCGGACGCCGAGGCGGTCGCCCGGTTCGAGGAGGTCGCCCGGGCGGCGGGGGGCCAGGTCAGCGTCGAACGCGTCGCTCCGGGCGGTACCTCGACCTGGGGCGGTTCGACGCCCCCCTCGGTGGAGCTCGAGACTGCGGTGTTCGACCGGACCCTCGACGAGCGGTGGCGACGGACTTCCTACAGTGGCATCACCGCGGGAACCCACGACGCCCGGGTGGGTAGCGAGCCCGACGAGGACGCGCTCGACGACGAGCCGGTGGTCGGCACCGGACCGGCGGCCCGAGCCGGCGGCGACGTGGTGGGCGCCGTGGGGGTGGAGGAGGCGCTGCGGGACGTCGCGCTGCCGTTGGCGGACCTGCCGGGGGGCGTGCATATCGGGACGTTCATCCACAGGGTGCTCGAGACCGCCGATTTCGTTGCCGAGGATGCCGGGGCGGAGCTGCGGGCCCGGATCGAGACCCAACTGTCGTGGCGTCGGATCGAGTTGGGCGACCGCGACGCCTGGGTGACCGGTCTGCGGGCCATGGTCGAGACCCCGCTCGGTCCGCTGGTCGACGAGCTGGCGCTGCGTGATTTCGGCGGGCGCGACAGGATCGACGAGATGGGATTCGAGCTGCCGCTCGTCGGCGGCGACGTGCCGTCAGGGGATCTGTCGGTGTCCGACATCGCCGATGTGCTCCGAGCCCATCGGGCCGAAGACGATGTCCTGGCGGGGTACGCCGACCGCCTGGCCGACGGGTCGCTCGACCGGACCCTGCGCGGCTACCTCAGCGGCAGCCTCGACCTGGTGCTGCGGCTGCCCGGGGAGCGCTTCGCCATCGTCGACTACAAGACCAACCGCCTCGGTGGATCGACCGGGAGCGCCGCGCCCACCGCCTGGCACTACCGGCGGGCGGCGTTGACCGTCGAGATGCACCAGGCCCACTACCCGCTCCAGGCCCTGTTGTACACGGTTGCGCTGCACCGCTACCTGCGGTGGCGGCTCCCGTCGTACGAGCCGTCGCGCCAGTTCGCCGGCGTCCTCTACCTCTTCGTGCGGGGGATGAGCAGCCCGGCCTTTCCCCGGGTCGGTGACCACCCGTGCGGGGTGTGGTCCTGGCGCCCCCCGGCCCGCCTGATCGATGCCCTGAGTGACCTCTTCGACCGGGGTGGGCACCCATGAGCGTGCTCCCCGGGCCGGATCCCTTTGCCACGGGGTTGGCCCGCCGGGCCGGCGGGTTGCTGCGGGTGTTCAACGAGGCGGCGGTGCTCAGCGCGGCGGACGTCCACGTGGCGTTGCGGCTCGGGGCCCTGGGGGGGACCGTCGACGAGGGGGTCCTCCTCGGTGTCGCCCTGGCCGTGCGCTGCCCGCGCCTGGGCCATGTCTGTGTCGACCTGACCACCATCCGCTCCACCGTCAGCACCGACGCCGAGGAGAGCGTGGACCTCGACGCCTTGCCCTGGCCCGACGAGGAGGATTGGGTGGAGCGGATCCGCGCCAGCCCGCTGGTGGGCGACGACCACCCGTTACGCCTCGAGGGGAACCGCCTCTACCTGGACCGCTACTGGTCGGCGGAGTGTCAGGTGGCCAACGACCTGCTCTCCCGGGCCGACCGGCCGGTCGACGGCGTGGACCTGGGCGTCCTGCGCAGCGGCCTCGATGCGCTGTTCGGGGCCGATGAGCACCCCGACCTCCAACGACTGGCCGCGGCGACCGCCGTGCTGCGGGCCGTGTCCGTGATCGCCGGTGGCCCGGGCACGGGCAAGACGACTGCCATCGCGCGCGTGCTCGTGCTGCTGGATGAACAGATGTCCCTCAACGGTCAACGCCCGCCCCTGGTCGCTCTTTGCGCACCCACGGGGAAGGCCGCGGTACGGCTCGAGGAGGCGGTGCGCCAAGAGGCGGAACGCCTCCCGATATCGCCCCAACAGCGTTCCCGGCTCCTCGGTCTCCGGGGCCAGACCCTGCACCGCCTGCTCGGGTGGAGCCCCAATCACACCCGGTTCCGCCATCACCGGCTCAACCGACTCGCCCACGACGTGGTCGTCGTCGACGAAACCTCCATGGTCTCGCTGTCGAACATGGCCCGGCTGGTCGAGGCGGTGCGTCCCGACGGCCGGTTGATCCTCGTCGGCGACCCTGAACAGCTGTCGTCGGTGGAAGCGGGCGCCGTGCTCGGCGACCTCGTCGGGCCAGCCGCGCGAGGCCTGCTGATGCGCCAAGCGGCCAGGACCGCACTGGCCCAGGTCACCGGTCACGATGTCCCGGCCGCCGAGCCGCCCACCGACACCCCGATCGGCGACGGCATCGTCGTTCTGCGCCGGGTCCACCGCTTCGGCGGTGCCATTGCCGAGTTGGCCGAAGCCATCCGCCTCGGTGACGCCGACGCCACGTTGGGCCTGCTCACCGCGGGCCGGGATGACGTGCGCTGGCTGGCCGTCGATGTGGCGGCGAACCCCGAGCTGCTCGACGACGTGCGCCGTACCGCGGTGGCCGCGGGCCGTCGGATTTTCCATGCGGCCCGAGACGGTCGGGCCGATGAGGCCCTCGCCGCCCTCGGGTCCTTCCGATTGCTGTGCGCCCACCGCCGGGGACCCGAGGGAGCGCTGACCTGGATGTCGAGCGTCGAAAGCTGGTTGGAGTCAGAAGTCGAGGGTCTCGGCGCCGAGGGCACGTGGTACATCGGCAGGCCGCTCCTCGTGACGGCGAACGACTACAGCCTGCGGCTCTACAACGGCGACACCGGCGTGGTGATCGCCGGTGGCGAAGGTCGTGCCGTCGCTGCATTCGAGCGGGGACTCGAGGTGGTGACCGTCAGCCCCTCTCGCCTCGAGTCGATCGACACGGTGTACGCCATGACCGTTCACAAGGCCCAGGGCTCCCAGTTCGACACCGTGGCGGTGCTGCTGCCGGGCTCCGGCTCGCGCATGCTGACGAGGGAGTTGCTCTACACAGCCGTGACGCGCGGTCGTCTCCAAGTCATCGTGGCGGGGACGGAAGATGCCATCCGCACTGCACTGGCCCGACCCATCGCGCGCTCTTCCGGTCTCCGCGGGCGCCTCTGGGACGCTCACCCAGCGCCGGCAAGCCCGTTTTGAGATCCTGTAGTGTCCGTTCACGCCGTCGTGACCGGGCGCTCCCGACCGCAGGGGGCCAGAGGCCGCTCGGCGGGGCGGTGCCGACCTCACCCTCGTAACCCGGCGGTAGCGTGGCCCGGCGATGTTGCCCCTGACCACACGCCGTCGCGCCCGTCGCAAGACCGTCAGCCGGCGGGTGGTGGTCCTCGGGGGGGCCGTCCTCCTCACCGTGCTCATCATCGGCGGCCTGACCCAGGTCTCCCGCAATTCGGGCCCGTACGACGCCAACGTGAACCGATCGTTCGCCGCCCAGGTCTCCGCGGTGGCCGCCGCGTCCAACCAGACCGCGGCCTCGTTGCGCCGCCTCATGGGGTCGTTGGCGACGCAGGATCGCGGGATGCTCCAGGCCGAGCTGGACGCCCTGGTGCAGCAGACGGCGCAACAGCAGAGCCAGGCCGCCACGTCGGGCACGCCGGCACCGTCGGGCCAGATCGCCGGCCTGTCCGCCACGGTCTTCGCCGACCGGGCCCGGGCGGTGAGCGAGGTGCGCAGCGCCCTGGACGGGTTGCTCGGGATGCAGGACGCTCCGGTGGACGCCTCGCCGGCCCTGCTGTCCTCGGGCGAGGCGACGGATCGGATCGCCGCCGCCGGCGCGTTGCTGGCCCGCGCCGACCAGGACTCCGCGACGGTGCGCGCGCCCCTGGCCCGGTCTCCCGGGCACGCCGCCGTCCCGGCGTCGCGCTGGGTCACCAACGGGCAGGAGTGGCAGGCCGGCGCCGTGGCGACGCTGGTCGACCAGGTCGTGGCGTCGACGTCGCTGCAGGCGACCCAGCAACTGGTCCTCAGCGCGGTGGGGATCTCCCCACCGGCGCTGCCCTCCCCCTCGGGCGTCCCCGCCCCGACGTCGATCCTCTCGCCGACCGACAGCCTCACCGTCAGTCCGGTCCTCACCAATCTGGGCACGGTCGACGAGCCCCGGGGCACCGTGCACATCACGCTCACCGCGGTGTCGTCGGGGCGGGCCGTCGCCGTGCGCCGGGTGGCCGCCGTGGCGGCGTCGCGGTCGGTCGCCCTGACCCCGGCCACCTTCGTGGTCAAGCCCGGGCTCACCTACCAGCTCACCGTGGCCATCGCGCTGCCGGCGGCCCAGACGTCGACGGCCCAGACCGACCTGACCTGGGTGCTCCAGATCGCCCCGAACGCGTCCCCCACCACGGCGGCCGGGTGAGGGTCGGGGTCGGGCGGGGGGCCGTCTCGACCCCGGTCCGTTCCTGGTCATAGGATCGGCGGTGGATCCGAGACGCAATCGAAGGAGTCGCCCTCGTGGCCGAGAGCATCACGATCACCGACAACAGGAACGGCGAGACCATTGAGATCCCGATCGTCAACGGCGGGGTGTCGGCCGCCGAGTGGTCCAAGCTCCTCCCCGGGGTGTGGTTCTTCGACCCGGCCTTCATGGCCACCGCGGCGTGCGAGAGCGCCATCACCTATCTCGACGGCGAGGCCGGCATCCTGCGCTATCGGGGCTACCCCATTGAGCAGCTGGCCGAGCACTCGACCTATCTGGAGGTGGCGTACCTCCTCTTGTACGGCGAGCTCCCCACGGCCGACCAGTACGCCGCGTGGCGGCACGAGATCACCTACCACACCTTCATTCACGAGAACGTGCGCAAGCGCTTCCTCGAGGGCTTCCACTACGACGCCCACCCGATGGGGATGCTGGTCTCGGCCGTCGCCGCGCTCTCGACCTTCTATCTCGACGCCAAGGACATCTTCGACCCCGAGTCCCGCAACAAGCAGGTCATCCGCCTGATCGCCAAGATGCCCACCCTGGCGGCGGCGGCCCACCGCTTCAGCGTCGGGATGCCCTTCGTCTACCCGGACAACTCGCTGGACTTCGCCGACAACTTCCTCTCCATGCTCTGGAAGGTGGCGGAGCCCCGCTTCGAGGCCGATCCGGTCCTGGCCCGGGCCCTCGACGTCCTCTTCATCCTCCACGCCGATCACGAGCAGAACTGCTCCACCACGGCCATGCGCGTGGTGGGCTCATCCCACTCGGACCCCTACTCGGCCACGGCCGCCGCCGCCGCCGCCCTCTACGGCCCCCGCCATGGCGGCGCCAACGAGGCCGTCATCCGCATGCTGACCGACATCGGCAGCATCGAGAACGTCCCCGACTTCATCGACGCGGTCAAGTCCGGCCACGGGTCCCAGCGCCTCCAGGGCTTCGGGCACCGGGTCTACAAGAGCTACGACCCCCGGGCCAAGATCATCAAGCGCACGGCCGACGAGGTCTTCTCGGTGACGGGCAAGAACCCCCTCCTCGACATCGCCCTCAAGCTCGAGGAGATCGCGCTGTCCGACGAGTACTTCCTGTCCCGCAAGCTCTACCCCAACGTCGACTTCTACTCGGGCCTGATCTACCAGGCCATGGGCTTCCCGCTCGAGATGTTCCCCGTCCTCTTCGCCATCCCCCGCACCTCGGGCTGGCTGGCGCACTGGCAGGAGATGCTGGACCAGGACTCCAAGATCGCCCGGCCGCGGCAGCTCTACATCGGCCCGGAGCCGCGGGACTACGCGCCCATGGGGGACCGCTAACCGGCGCGCACCCTGCGGACCAGGCCCTCTTGGACCATGGAGACGCACAGCCGTCCCGACCGGTCGAACAGGAAGCCGCGGGCCAGGCCCCGGCCCTGCGCCGCCACCGGCGAGTCGGTGTCGTAGAGCAGCCACTCGTCGGAGCGGAAGGGGCGGTGGAACCACATGCAGTGGTCGAGGCTGGCCCCCATGAAGTCGGCGTCGTCCCAGCGGACGTCGTGCGGGGCCAAGATGGTGTCGAAGAGCGACATGTCCGAGGCGTAGGACGCCACGCAGGCGTGCAGCAGGGGCTCGACGGGCAGCGTCCCGTCGGCCCGGATCCACAGGCGCGGGTAGGGCCCGGCCGGCTCGACCTGGTGCCAGGGCAGCTCGCCGATGTGGCGCTGGTCGATGGGGTGGGGGCGCTCGAACCAGTCCACCAGCTCCTCCCGCCACGGTTCGAGCCGCTCGAACAGGGGGGGAAGGGTCTCGGGCGCGGGCACGTCGGGCATGGGGAACTGATGCTCGAGGCCCTCCTCGTCGTGGTGGAAGGAGGCCGACATGTTGAAGATGGCCCGACCGTGCTGAATGGCCACGACGCGGCGGGTGGTGAACGACCGGCCGTCGCGGATCCGGTCGACCTCGTAGAGGATCGGCACGTTGGGGTCGCCCGGACGCAGGAAGTAGGCGTGCAGAGAGTGGACCCGGCCCTCCTCCACCGTGCGCCCGGCCGCCATCAGGGCCTGGCCCGCCACCTGGCCCCCGAAGACGCGCTGGCGCTCCTCGTGGGGCTGGGTGCCGCGGAAGATGTTCACCTCAATGGGCTCGAGGTCCAGCAGGTTGACGAGGAACTCGAGGGAGGCGCTCATGCCCCCATGTTCGCAGGCCGCCCCCGGCACCGGGACCGAGCAGGGGGGCGGCCGGGCCGCTACCCTGCGCCGCCATGACCGGCGCACGCGGCAAGGGCGGGGACGGCCCCCTCGCCTTTCCCGAGGGGTTCACCTGGGGTGTGGCCACCGCGGCCCATCAGATCGAGGGGGGCAACGTCAACAACGACTGGTGGGACTGGGAGCACGACCCCGCATCGGGCACGGTCGCTCCCAGCGGCGACGCCTGCGACTCCTACCATCGCTGGCGCGAGGACGTCGACCTGGTGGCCGAGCTGGGCATCCCGGCCTACCGGTTCTCGCTCGAGTGGAGCCGGATCGAACCGGCCGAGGGCGAGTTCTCCGTGGCCGCCCTCGAGCACTACCGGCGCATGTGCGCCGCCTGTGTCGGGCGGGGCGTCCTCCCGGTCGTCACCTTCCACCACTTCACCACCCCGCGCTGGCTGACGGCGCGCGGGGGCTGGGAGGCGCCCGACGCCCCCGACCGCTTCGCCCGCTTCGTCACCCGGGCCGGGGCGTCCCTGGGCGACCTCATCGGGTGGGCCTGCACCATCAACGAGCCCAACGTGGTCGGCGTGATGGGGTACTTCCAGGGCCAGTACCCCCCGGGGGTGAAGGACGACTTCTTCCGCTTCTCCGCGGTGAACGAGGCCATGGTGCGGGCCCACCGCCTGGCCGTGGAGGCCCTCCGGTCCGGGCCCGGCGACTATCCGGTCGGACTCACGCTCTCCATGGCCGAGATCGTCGCCGAGGAGGGCGGCGAGGCGCTGCGCGACGCCGCCGAGGAGGTCCTCGAGAACACCTTCCTGCGGGCCACCGAGGGCGACGACTTCGTCGGGGTCCAGTGCTACACCCGCCTGCACTTCGGCCCCGACGGCCTGGCGCCCAACGACCCCGGCGTGGCGGTGACCCAGATGGACGACGAGCGCTGGCCCCGGGCGGTGGAGCACACCGTCCGCCGCGCGGCGCGGATCAGCGGCCGGCCCGTGGTGGTCACCGAGAACGGCATCGCCACGGCGGACGACGCCGACCGGATCGCCTTCCTGCACGAGGCCATCGCCAGCGCGCACCGTTGCCTCGCCGAGGGCATCGACCTGCGGGGCTACTTCGTGTGGAGCCTGCTCGACAATTTCGAGTGGCACCTGGGCTACGGGCCGCAATTCGGGCTGGTGTCGGTGGCCGCGGGCACCTTCGAGCGCCGCCCCAAGCCGAGCGCCCACTGGTTCGGCCGGGTGGCCCGCGCCAACGCACTGCTCTCAGCCATTCCCTAGGGGGTGCACAGGGGGGCAATTGGCCCCCCGGCTAGTGTGGCTCCCGTGCTCCATCGCATCCACGCCGTCCGCGCCTGGCTGCACACCCACGAGGGACGCAAGATCTTCCGCTACACCATGGTCTCTGCGATCTCCACGGTGGTGTCATTCACGGTGATCCTTCTCGTCTACGGCGTCCTGCGTCTGTGGAGCGAGGTGCCGAGCACCATCTTCGGCAACGTGGTGGCCACGTTCCCGTCCTATTGGCTCAACCGGCAGTGGGCCTGGGGCAAGAGCGGCCGTTCCCACTTCGCCAAGGAGGTCGTCCCCTTCTGGATCATGGCCGGGCTGGGCATCGCCGTCTCCATCATCGGCGCCGCCCTGGCCCGTCACATCGGCATCGAACACCACCTCAGCCACCGCGAGCTGACGGCGCTGGTCCTGGTGGCCAACATCCTCTCGTTCGCCGTCTTCTGGGTGCTCAAGCTCCTGGTGTTCAACCGCATGTTCAAGGTGGAGCTCGAGGAGTTCGACGAGCACCTGTCGGCCGAGGAGGCGGCGGCCGGATCCGCCGTCCACTGAGCCCTCAGTCGCGGAAATTGTTGAACTGGAGGGGGATGCCGAAGTCCTCCCCCTTGCAGGCGGCGATGACGGCCTGGAGGTCGTCCCGCTTCTTGCCCGACACCCGGAGCTGATCGCCCTGGGTCTGCGAGGAGACCCCCTTGAGGCCCATCTCCTTGATGAAGCGGTTGAGCCGCTTGGCGTGGTCCTGGGAGATGCCGGCGTGGATGGCCACCCGCTGGCGCGCCGTCCCCTTCTGGGCCTCCTCCACCTTGCCGTCCTCGAAGGCCTTGAGCGAGACCTGGCGCTTGACCAGCTTCTCGTCGAGCACCTGGTGCAGCGCCCGCAACCGGTCCTCGGTGGAGGAGTGGAGCACCAGCTCGTTCTCGCCCAGCTCGACCGACGAGTCGGTGTTCTTGAAGTCGAACCGGGTGGCGGCCTCGCGGTTGGCCTGGTCGACCGCGTTGCGCACTTCCTGCAGGTCGAGCCCTGTCCTTAACGCCCACTGTTGGGCTACGCCGTGGGCGCCCCTAAAACGCCGTTTGGCCAGTGAGGGCGTGGTCTTAAAGGCCGGAATGCTCGTGAGTTTCTTCGGCTTTGTCGATGTCTACGCCCCTCAGGGCCGACTTGGCTTCACCATTACCGAGATTGACGTCGAAGGTCTCTTGGGCGACGTCGCCCGCCGGCGTCAGGAGTTGATATTGCGTCTTCGCGAGGAGGGCCTGCTCGAACGAAATAAGTTGACGCTCTTGAGTTCGGTGCCACTGCGTATCGGACTCGTGGCGAGTCCCGGGACCGAGGGCTATCAGGACTTCGCGGGCCAACTTTTGAGTTCGGGGTTC
>JBKQIP010000165.1:0-17397 GCA_052148295.1 Acidimicrobiales bacterium | reverse complement strand
CCGCCCCCGTGGCCGGCGTGGAGCGCCCGGTCCACCCCGGCGCGCTGGCGGTGGCCGGGGTGGGCGGCTACGCCGGCCAGCGCCCCATCGCCATCGCCCCGGGGACCATCAGCCCGGCGCACCCGCTCCGGGTCATGATGATCGGGGACTCGGTCATGCAGGACGCGGAGCTCGGGGTGGCCGCCGCCCTCGCCGCCACCGGCGAAGCCACCTCGTCGTCCAACGCCATTGCCGGCTTCGGCCTGACCACCGTGGCCAACTGGCCGACCGAGATCCCCCACCTGATCGCCACCGAGCACCCCCAGCTCATCATCGGCACCTGGAGCTGGGACTTCGCCGGCCCGACCACCCCCAACGCGCTGCACCAGCCCAAGCGCTACGCCGCGCTGCTCGAGCGGGCCCTGCGCCTCATGCTGGCCCCCGGCGACGGTGTGGACGGCGTGATGCTGCTGGAATTCCCCCCGTCCGGCGTCGCCGGCGAGGCCACGGCGTCCGTGGTGTCGGACGCGACCGTGGCCAGGGGCCGGTCGGCCTGGAACGCCATCGCGGCCTCCATGCCGGCGGTCTTCCCCGGCAAGGTGATGTACCTGCCCTGGGCCGGGGCCATCTTGCTCGACGGTCACTACTCCACCTGGCTCCCGCCCCTGGGCGATCCCCATGCCCCCCGGGAGCAGTGGGTGCGCGTGCGCAAGCTGGACGACACGCACCTGTGCCCCGAGGGGAGCGCCCGCCTGGGCCTGGCCTTCACGGGTGACCTGCGGACGCTGATCGGCCTGGCCCCCCCGAAGGGGCTGTGGTTCACCGGGGCCTGGACGACCAACCCCGCATTCAACGACCCGCCGGGAGCGTGCCCCGACGACCATCCAGCGGGGGGCTCGTAGCGGCGCCGGCCGGCGGACGCCGCCCGGTTGGACGCCGGCCGGGTCCCTAGCCCCCCATGGCGATGCGATCGGCGCGCACCCGCACCTTGATACGGACCTCTCCCTCCCGGCGCATGGGGTAGGTGTCGACCCCGAGGTACTTGTGGGCCAGCGCGTCGATGTGGGCGTCGGCGCCTTCGGTGGTCACGTCGACCACCGTTCCCCGCAGGGCCACCACGTTGTAGGGGTCGTCGGGGTCGACGACCGAGACCGCCACCCGGGGGTCACGGTGCAGGTTGCGGGCCTTGACCCTGCCCTCGGCCGTGTTGAAGAGCAGGTCGTCGCCGTCGAGCTCGATCCACAGGGGGGTGACCTGGGGCGAGCCGTCGGCATTCAAGGTGCACAGCGAGGCGAGCACCGGGCGGGCGATGAGTTGGCGGGCCTTGTCCGAGAGGAGGTCGGGCATGGCAGGGCTCCTTTCCATGGGCGTCTCGACCGGTGTCTCGACGGGTGTCTCGACGGGTGTCTCGACGGTAGCGGCCGACACGCTCGACTGGGTCACCCGCCCGGCCGCCGTAAGCTGAGCCTCGTGACCGGCACGCGGGTGGAGAGCGACAGCATGGGCGAGATCGAGGTCCCCGCCGATCGGTACTGGGGAGCGCAGACCGCCCGCTCGCTGCACCATTTCGACATCGGCACCGAGACCATGCCCCCGTCGCTCATCCGGGCCTTCGGGATCCTCAAGGGCGCGTCGGCCCAGGTCAACCGGGACCTCGGGAAGCTCGACCCCGAGCTGGCCGCCCTGATCGAACAGGCGTCGGCCGAGGTGGCCGAGGGGCTGCTCGACGACCAGTTCCCGCTGCACATCTGGCAGACGGGGAGCGGCACGCAGACCAACATGAACGCCAACGAGGTCATCTCCAATCGGGCCATCGAGCTGAGTGGCGGGGTCATGGGCTCGAAGAAGCCCGTCCACCCCAACGATCACGTCAACATGTCCCAGTCCTCCAACGACACCTTCCCCACGGCCATGCACATCGCCGCCGTCGAGGAGATCGTGCACCGCCTCCTGCCGTCGGTCACCGCCCTGCGGGACGCGCTGGCCGAGAAGGAGGTGGCCTACGCCGAGGTCATCAAGATCGGGCGCACCCACCTCATGGACGCCGTGCCCCTGACGCTGGGCCAGGAGTTCTCGGGCTACGTGGCCCAACTCACCGCCGGCCTCGACCGCATCGAGGCCACCCTGGGCGGCCTCTACGAGCTGGCCGCCGGGGGGTCGGCGGTGGGCACCGGCCTGAACACGCACCCCGAATTCGGGGAGCGGGTGGCCGCCGTCATCGCCCGGATGACGGGGCTGCCCTTCGTCACCGCCCCCAACAAGTTCGCCGCCCTGGCCGCCCACGACGCCCTGGTCTTCGCCCACGGGGCCCTGCGCAGCCTGGCCGTGTCCCTCATGAAGATCGCCGACGATCTCCGCTGGCTGGGATCGGGGCCCCGTAGCGGGCTGGGCGAGCTGGTCCTGCCCGAGAACGAGCCGGGGTCGTCCATCATGCCGGGCAAGGTCAACCCGACGCAGAGCGAGGCCATGATCATGGTGGGCATCGAGGTGGTGGGCAACGACGCCGCCGTGGCCATGGCGGGGAGCCGGGGCAACCTCGAGCTCAACGTCTGCAAGCCGGTCATCATCTACAACGTCATGCAGTCGATCGCCCTCCTGACCGATGCCTGCCGGGGCTTCCGGGAATTCTGTGTGGAGGGGTTGCGACCCGACTACGCCCAGATCGAGCGGCACCTGAACGACTCGCTCATGCTGGTCACCGCGCTGGCCCCGACCATCGGCTACGACAAGGCGGCCGAGGTGGCCAAGAAGGCCCACAAGGAGGGCACCTCCCTGCGCGCGTCCGCCCTGGCGCTCGGGTACCTCACCGCCGAGGAGTTCGACACGGTGGTGCGGGCCGAGGAGATGACGCACCCGTGAGCGAACCCGTGCTCTCGCCCGCCGAGGTGGACGCCGCGTTGGAGGAGCAGGGCATCGGTTGGGAGCGCGAGGGTGACGAGCTGGTGACCTCGGTCACCCGGCGCGACTTCGCGGCCGCCCTGGCCTTCGTCAACGCGGTTGGTGCGGCGGCCGAGGCGGCCAATCACCATCCCGACATCGACATCAGGTGGAACACGGTGCGGCTGGCGCTGACCACCCACAGCGCCGGGGGTCTGACCGTGCTCGATCTGGCGCTGGCGGCCGCCATCGACCGCCTGCGCTAGCCGCGGGGCGGCGCGGGCGCCGGTTCGAGCAACGTCTCGCGCAGGCGGGACACCACCTCGTCGGGCACGCCGATGGTGGCCGCGTACTCGGTCACCGACCCGTAGCGCTCCCGCAGGTAGGCGAAGAGCTCGACCATGTTGGCCGGCTCGGCCGAGAAGACCTCGTCGATGCTGGTGATCACGTCCTTGCCGTCGGGGTACTTGAGGATCAGCTTGGCCCGCAGGCGCTCCATGGCCTCCCCGCTGAGGGCATAGTCGGCCACCACGGTCTCCTCGGGCACGCCGAGGAGCGACAGGACGAGGGCGGAGAGAAGGCCGGTCCGGTCCTTGCCGGCCGTGCAGTGGAACACGGCGGGCCGGGCGCCATGGGAAGACAGCACCTCCAGCGCCCCGACGATCTGGGGTACGGCGTCGTCGAGCATCTCCTTGTACTGCTCGCGGAGGAGACCAGGGCGGAGGTTCCAGGTCTCGACGTCGGACAGCTCGTCGATGAAGGGAAAGTGGTGAAAGGCGACCGGATGGGCCTCCACGTCGAAGCGGCCCCGCTCGACCTCGTCGCTCGTCCGCAGGTCGACCACGGTGCGGATGCCCAGCTCGGCCATGACGTCGAGGTCGGCCCGGCTCAGCTCGCCCAGCCCGTCGGCCCGGAACAGCGTGCGCCAGCGGGTCTGGTACCCGCCGACCGTGCGGTAGCCCCCGAGGTCGCGGAAGTTGACCGCACCCTCCAGGGCGATCAGGCGCTCCATGGTCATCGGAGGGGGGTCATCGGAGGGGGGTCATCGGACGGGCCGTCACCGGACGGGCGGTCACCGGACGGGCGGTCACCGGACGGGCAGGTCCCACATGGGGAACCACCGGGTCAGGTCGGACTCGACCGGGAGGTCGGCCCCGAGCATGGTCCGGATGCGCAGTTCGAGCTCGGTGTCCCGCCGCTCCTTCGAGGCGTCGAGGGGGGCGAAGGGATAGAAGGTGCCCCGCTTGTAGAGATAGACCAGGGAGAAGGCGCGGGCGTCGCCCGGCGCGTCGGGCCCGGGCACGAAGCCGAAGACCGAGCACAGGAGCTGGGGGCCCCAGCCGGCCTCGGTCAGGGTGGTGTTGGCCATGTGGGCGTGGGTGACCAGGTCGTCGAGCTGGGGCTCGCTGAGGAGGAGCCAGCCGTAGCCGAAGGAGTCCTGGGTCTGGGTGAAACCCTCGCCGACCAGCTCGGACACCTCGGACTGGAGGGTCTCGGCCTCCTGCCCCGACGGTGGCTTCCAGCACACCCCGGCGTGCCCGGAGGTGACCAGACCCCCCGCGCTCTCGAGGGTCAGGGCGGCGGTGGGCAGCGCGAACAGCGCATCGAGGTTGGCCCGGACCGGCTTGGTGCGGCCGAGCAGGGTGTCGAAGAGGCCCACGTCGTGCGCTGGAGGATCAGCTGGCCTGGCCGAGCTGTTGCTGCAACTCGGACAACTGCGCCAAGCGGCGCTCGAGGGTGGGGTGGGTGCGGAAGAGGGCGCCGAAGCTGAAGCCCCCCTGGCCCCCCGGGTCCTGGGACTGGGTCGCCTGATTCACCGCCGGCACGAAGAAGAAGGCGTTGAAGGGCTCGGCGGCCCGGAGGTCCTTGGTCGGTATGCGCCCCATCTCGCCGCTGATCTTGACCAGCGCCGAGGCGAGCTGTGAGGGCCGCCCGATCAGGATCGCACCGGACCGGTCCGCCGCCAGCTCGCGGTAGCGCGAGAGCGCCATGGTCAGCAGGAAGCTCACGAAGTACACCACCACCGACACCAGCATGACGATCATCTCGATCAGGACGAGTTGCCCACCGCTGTTGTTGCGGCCGCCGCCGCGGCCGCCGCCGAAGATCTCCGAGTAGAACATCACCCGGGTCAGCAGCCCGGCGATCATGCCCAGTCCGCTGGCGATCGTCATGACCGCCACGTCGCGGTGGGACACATGAGAGATCTCGTGCGCCAGCACGGCTTCGATCTCGGGCTCGTCGAGCCGTCGCAACAGTCCCGTGGTGGCGCACACCACGGCGGCCTTGGGGCTGCGCCCGGTGGCGAAGGCATTGGGCACGTCGGTCTGCGCAATGGCGACGCGCGGCTTGGGCATGTCGGCCAGCGCGCAGAGCCGGTCGATCACCCCGTGCAGCTCGGGTGCCTGCTCCGGCGTGACCTCCTTGGCGTGCATGGCGAACATGGCGATCTTGTCGCTGAAGAAGTACTGGCAGAACAGGAGGCCGAAGGCGATGACCAAAATCAGGACCAGGCTCTTGAGGAAGATGAAGAGCACGCCGATGAGCACCGCATAGAGCACGACGAGGAAGAACCCCGTCATCAACATGCGCGTGGTCAGGCCGCGATCGGGCTTGATGTTGTGGGCCAGGGCCATCAGACCGCGCCTCCTTCCGTCTCGATCTCTGGCGTCTCGATCGCGCCGCTCTCGGCGTCGTCCGCGGCCGGCAGGGCGGCCGTCGGCTGAGCGCCCGGCCCCATCTCGGCCTTGAGGGCGGCCAGCTCGTTGTCGACCTGCGAGGTCGCAGTCACCTTGTCCAACTCCTTCTGAATGTCGTCGACCGGCGTGTTGAGATCGGTCAGGGCGCCCGACGCCAGGAGCTCGTCGATGGCACCCGCCCGCGCCTGCATGCCGGCGATCTTGTCCTGGGCCCGCTGCATGGTCTGGGCGGAGCTCCCCATGGAGTCCGAGATCCCCGAGACGGCCTCGCCCACCTTGGTCTGGGCCTCGGCGGCGGTGTAGCTGGCCTTGAGCGTCTCCTTGCGGGTGCGGAACTGCTCGACCCGGGCCTGCAGCTGCTGGGAGGTGTCGATCAGCTTCTGCTCCTGCTCGCTGATCTGGTCGTGCTGCGTCTTGAGCTCGGCCAGCTCCTCGCCCAGGGCGGCGCGCCGGGACAGGGCCTCGCGGGCCAGGTCCTCGTTGTTCTGCTGCAGAGCCGCCTTGGCCTGGTTCTGGAGCTTGTCGGCCTGCTTCTGCAATCCCTGTGCCTGCAGCTCGATCCGCTTACGGGCGGTGGCCACGTCGGCCACGCTCCGCCGGACCTTCTGCAGCTGCTGCAGCTGCTTCTCGTAGGAGAGGTCGAGGGTCTCCCGGGGGTCTTCCGCCTTGTCCAGCACCTTGTTCGCCTTGGCCTGGAAGATGGAGCCGATGCGTTTGAAGGTGCCTGCCATAGGAACGAGCATAAGGCCCAGCGCAGCAAGGGGGGCAACGGGCCGGGCCCCCGGCTGCCGCCGCTAAGGTCGGCGCCGTGCCTGAGCCCCTCTGCCTGCTCTCGGTGCATGCGCACCCCGACGACGAGTCCTCCAAGGGGGCCAGCACGGTGGCCCGCTACCACGCCCAGGGCGTGCGCACGGTGCTGGTGTGCTGCACCGGGGGAGAGGAGGGGGACATCCTCAACCCGGCCATGGACACCCCCGAGGTGCGGGCCGACATCGCCCGGGTCCGCTTGGCCGAGCTCAAGGCCGCCACCGACATCATCGGGTACGACGAGACCGTCATGCTGGGCTACCGCGACTCGGGCATGCCCGACTCCGAGGCCAACGCCCGCCCGGACTCCTTCGCCCAGGCCCCTCTGGACGAGGCGGTCGAGCGCCTGGTGACGGTGATCCGGCGGGAGCGCCCCCAGGTCCTCCTCACCTACCCCGACGAGCAGACCGAGTACCCCCATCCCGACCACCTCCGGGTGCACGAGATCTCCATGGTGGCCTTCGACGCCGCCGGTGATCCCGACCGGTTCCCGGGCGCCGGGGCGCCGTTCACCCCCCTGAAGCTCTACTACTCGGTCTGGCCGGCCGAGCGCTTCCGGCAGATCCACGCCAAGTTCGTCGAGCTGGGCCTGAAGTCACCCTTCGACGACAAGTGGTTGGCCCGGCTGACCCGGGCGGAGCCCTACACGACCTCCGTCGACATCGAGGGCTTCGCCGACGTGCGGGGCAACGCCCTGAAGGCGCACGCCACCCAGGTCGACCCCACATCGTCGTTCTGGTTCGGGCTGCCGCCCGAGGTCCTGCGCGACATCCATCCGGTGGACCAGTTCCGGCTGGCCCGCAGCCGCGTCGGGGGGACCGACGTCACCGAGGACGATCTCTTCGCCGGCGTGCGCGGCTGACCGGGCGGCGCCGTTCACGCCACGGGGCCCAAGAAGCCGATGTGGACCACCCCGGCGCTCTGGGCCAGCACCAGCGCCACGGCGACGGCGAAGAGGGCGAGGAGGACCACGGTCAGCACCTTCTGAGCCGACGGCCGGTGCCCGGACCACGACCGCCATTGCCACCGCTGCCGCGGCCGGTGCCGCGTCCGAGCTTCGGGCACTCCCTACGTCCCCCCCTCCTCGGCGGGCGGGGGTGGCCCGAGCGAGAGCTCCATGTCCGGGTGCGACTCCTCCGGGCCCGGCGGGGGAGCGGGTAGATCGAGGTCCATCTCCGGGGCGGCCCAGGCGCCGGTTCCCGTCCCGGCCCCGGTCCCGGCCCCGGACCCGGACCCGGACCCGGCCGGGTCGGGCAAGTCGTCCAGCAAGAGGTCCGGCACGGCCATCGGTGGCGGAGCGGGCAGATCGAGATCCAGTGGGGGTGGGGGCGACCCGCACGGCGCGTCGGGCGCCGAGGCGGGCAGCACGAGATCGGGGTCCTCCTCGGGGAGGGGCGTCGTCCGGGCCAGATGCGCCGTCACGTCGCACAGCAGACGATCGAGGTCTTCGACCGTCCAGTCCGGGACCAGCAGCGGCGTGACCGAGCCTCCGCCCCGCAACTCGAGCACGACGCCTCGTCGTCGCTGCTCGATGTCCCAGGTGGCGATGCGGTCCCAGCTCAGCAGTCGCGGTTCCTGGCCCGATCGGCGCACCTCTATGCCCGCCGTGGAGACGCCGAGCTCGAAGACCTCGGCCTTCCTGCTCCGTGCCTTCGAGAGCAACGTCACCCCGTGCAGCGTTGTCTCGGGCACCGGATCAGCCCCCGGCGCGGGCCAGTTCGCGCAGGGGCCGGAACCCGATGAGGGTGGCGCCCGCAGCCTCGAGGGCCTGACCGACCCAGGCCTCCGAGCAGATCATGCGATGGTCGTCGACCCGGGCCGCCCAGTCGTCGGTGGCCAGCGACCGCAGTTCGGCGCTGTCGACGGCGGGGTGCAGGTGCAGCTCGGTCACCCCGGGGCGCAACGCGGCCAGGTCCGCCTCGAACATCTGGCGGGAGCCCACGCCGGGGACGAAGCGCATGTGATCGGTGAAGACGGCGCCGGCCTCGGCGGCCACGGCCCGGGCCGGGAAGCCGAGGACGCCCTCCATGCCGGGACCGACCATCCGCAGCGGGAGCCCGAACTCGAGGGCCATGTCGAGGTAGACGTCGAAGAATTCGGGCCGGAGCTGCAGGGCCCCCATGTGCGAATCGAGGTGGCTCACGTCGAAGCCCCACAGGATGGCCCGCTCGATCTGGGCCCGGCACTCGCGGCGGACCTCGTCGAGGTCGGCATGGTCCCAGACGTCCTGCATGGTGCGCGGGAACCCCCCGTCGCCGCCCAGCAGCGAGGGGGCGTGGGTGATGGGGCCCCACCGGTAGAGCTCGTATTCGGCGTTGACCGTCAGGTGGACGCCGACGTCCTCCCCTCGATACCGGCTCGAGGCCTCCCGGGCCCACGGGCAGGGCACCATCAGGGTGGCGCTGGTGACCAGGCCGGTGCGCAGGCACTCGAAGACCCCGACGTTGGCGGAGTGGCACGAGCCCAGGTCGTCCGCGTTGATGATGACCAGCTTGGCGTCCGCGGCGTACCCGAGGCGCTGGGCCAGCGTCGGGTCACTCATGGCGCTCCGCTCCGGACCCGGCTCCGCTCGCGCCTCCCGCCACCTCGGCGTCGTGCGCCCGGGCGGACGCGGCCAGGTCGGCCTGGAACGCCTCCATGGCGGCGGTGAGCGCCTGGTCGCCCAGGGCGAGCATGCGCACCGCCAGCAGGCCGGCATTGCGGGCGCCGTTGACGGCGACGGTGGCCACCGGCACCCCCCGCGGCATCTGGACGATGGAGAGCAGAGAGTCGAGCCCGTCGAGGTGGGACAGGGCGACCGGGACGCCGATCACCGGCAGGGGGGTGACCGAGGCCAGCATCCCGGGCAGGTGGGCCGCCCCCCCGGCGCCGGCGATGATGACCTTGAGGCCCCGCCCGGCCGCGGCGTGCCCGAAGGCGAGCATGTCGTCGGGGGTGCGATGGGCCGACACCACCCGGACCTGGTGGGGCAGGCCGAACTGCACCAGCACGTCCACGGCGCCCTGCATGACCTCGAGGTCCGACGCGCTGCCCATGACCACGGCCACCACCGGCGGGGCGGCGGCCACTACGCCACACCCTCGGGCAGGCGGAGGCCGGCCGGCCGCGGCGTCCCCATGGCCAGCGCGGCCGTCCAGGCCCGGCGGCGCACGTCGTCGGCGTCGTCTCCACAGACCGTCACGTGCCCCAGTTTGCGTCCTGGCCGGCCTTCTTTGCCATACAGGTGGACGTGGGCCCCCGTCACGGCCAGGCCCCGGGGCAGGAGGGCGAGCGGATCCTCGCCGGCCGCACCGCCGAAGATGTTGACGCTGGCCACCTGGGGATGCTGCGGCGCGGTGGCGCCCAGGGGCAGGTCCAGCACGGCGCGCATGTGGTTCTCGAACTGCGACGTCACCGCCCCCTCCATGGTCCAGTGGCCCGAATTGTGGGGTCGGGCCGCGATCTCGTTGACCAGCAGCCGGCCGTCGGACCAGAAGAGCTCCACGGCCAGCACGCCGACGGCGTCGACGACCTCGGCCACCCGTCGCCCCAGGTCAAGGGCCTCCCGCAGCACCGCCGCGGGCAGGCACCCGGGGACCAGGACCTCCCGGCACACCCCTCCGACCTGCGCCGTCTCCACAGCGGGCCACGCCACGGCCTCCCCCGAGGGTCGCCGGGCCACCAGGACGGCCACCTCGGCGTCGAGGCGCACCCGCTCCTCGACCAGCACGCCGGCGGTGAGCGTCCCCAGGACCGCTGCCAGCTCGGCCGGGTCGTGGACCGTCCAGACGCCCCGGCCGTCGTAGCCCCCCCGCGTCGCCTTGACGACGATGGGCCAGCCGTGCGCCGCGGCGAAGGCGCCGATCTCCTCGACGGCACCGGGATCCACCACGGTGTGCGCCGGCACCGCGATGCCGGCCCGCACCAGGACCCGGCGCATGTGGGCCTTGTCCACGGCCACCTGCAGCGTGGCCAGACCGGGCCGGAAGACCACGCCGTCGTCGGCCAGGGACCGCACCACCGACAGGTCGACCAGCTCGTGGTCGAAGGTGACCACCCCACAGCGTGCGGCGAGGGCACGCAGATCGGCCTCGACCAGCGGCGAACCGAGGACGGTCTCGGCGGCGACCCCGCAGGCGGCGTCGTCGGGGCGGGCGGCCAGCACGGCCATGGACAGCCCGAGGGCGCTGGCCGCCTCTCCCGCCATCCGCGCCAGCTGTCCCCCTCCGACGACCCCGACGTGGTGGGCGCTCAGATCGCTAGCCTCGAGGTCGACAGTCGGCGGGACACCTCCGGCACCTTAGGCGAGGAGATCATCGACGATGGCCAAAGCCCTCCGCATCGGAAGCCTGATCGCCGTCGACCGGTCGCTGGCCGACACCGTGGCCCAGCTGCGCCGTTTCGCCGACGCCGGCCTCGACCACGCCTTCGCCGTCCAGATCTTCGGGCCCGACGCGCTCACCCTGCTGGCGGTGGCCGGGTCCCAGGTGCCCGGCATCGGGCTCGGCACCGGCGTGGTCCCCGTCCACCCCCGCCACCCCATGATGCTGGCCCAGCAGGCCCTCACCGTCCAGGCGGCCACCGACAACCGCCTCCTCCTCGGGATCGGCCTCTCCCACCAGGTGATGGTCGAGGGCGTCTGGGGCCTGAGCTTCGACCATCCGGCCCGCTACATGAAGGAGTACCTGGCGGCGCTCATGCCGCTGCTGCGGGGAGAGACGGTCGACGCCACGGGGGAGCGGGTCACCGCCCACGCCTTCCAGCCCATCGATGTGGCCGGGGCGACCGCACCCCCCGTCCTGGTGGCCGCCCTGGGCCCCACCATGCTGAAGCTGGCGGGCCGCGTGGCCGACGGGACCGTCACCTGGATGACCGGCACGCGCACCATCGACTCGCACATCACCCCGACGATCCGGGCCGCCGCCGCGGCGGCGGGACGACCGGCGCCGCGCATCGGCGTCTCCCTGCCGGTGTGCGTCACGGCCGACGTCGAGGCGGCCAAGGAGCGGATCGACCGCGACATGGCCATCTACCCGAGCCTGCCCTCCTACGCCGCCATGCTCGAGAAGGAGGGGGCGCAACGCCCCTCGGACATCGCCTTCCTGGGCGACGAGGAGCAGGTGGTCGCCGCCATCGGGCGGCTGGCGCAGGCCGGCGCCACCGACTTCGTGGCGTCCATCGTCGGGACCGCCGAGGAGCGCGAGCGCGCGCTGGGGCTCCTCGGCCACCTGGCCCGCGACGACTGACCGTCAGCGCTCGACCGTCAGCGCTCGAGGGTGGTGTACTTGAACTCGTTGAGGTCGGGCTGCTGCTCCACCAGGCGGAG
Source organism: Acidimicrobiales bacterium (assembly GCA_052148295.1). Lineage (GTDB taxonomy): Bacteria > Actinomycetota > Acidimicrobiia > Acidimicrobiales > RAAP-2 > Bog-473. Next base: position 5,730 of record JBKQIP010000165.1, on the reverse strand, counting down.
CACCCCCTCGATGGTGCGACGGGCCAGCGCGGCGTCGCCGGCGGGCCGGCTCATGAGCCGCACGAAGACGGCGCGCCCGTCGACGACGAAGGTCGGCACGCCGAAGACGCTCCACGCGGACACCGCCTCGAGGTGGGCCCGCTTGATCTCCTCGATCGGGCCGCCGTCCTCCACCCGGGCCAGCACCTTGTCACCGGGCACGCCGGCCGCATCGAGCACCTCGGACACCACGCCGGCGTCGCGAAGGTCGAGCCCCCCGTCGTGCCGGGCCGCGAACAGGGCCTCGTGCGCGGGGCCGAACCGCTCGGGGTAGTCGTCGCGCACGACCACGCCGGCGGCCAGGGCCAGCAGGTCGGTCGCCTTGTCCGGGTCGTCCCAGACCGGCAGGCCCCCCTCGGGCACGTGGACCTGGCTGAGGCTGAAGGGGAGGAACGAGACGTCCCAGTCCGCCCCGTCGGCCAGGCCGACCACCAGGTGCTCGTGGGCGTTGCTCGCGAAGGGGCAGCGGTAGTCCCAGGTCACGGCGAAAGGTCTCATAGCCTTTCCAACAGGTAGCCCTGCCGTCCCATTCCCCGCCGGGCCCGCCGGGCCCGCCGGGTGCCCGGCGTGAGCCAGTTCACCGCCGGCCGCAGGCCCAACCCCAGGGCCGAGCCGATGGCCGCGCCGCCGAGCACGTCGGTGGCGTGATGGGCCCTGAGGTGCACCCGGCTGACGGCCACCGCGGTGGCGAATCCCACGCAGGCGGTGGTCGCGGTGGGCGACTCGGGCAGCACGATCGCCGTGCAGAAGGCCGCCAGGGTGTGACCGCTCGGGAAGCTGCTGCTGCTCGGCGTCCGCACCATGGCCTCCACCTGGTCGTCGGGGCGCTGGCGCTCGACCGCCGCCTTGACCGCCCGGCTGACCAGGAGCGAGGACACGCCCGCCGCGCCCAGGGCGACCACGGCCCGGCGGCGGTCCGCCCCCGACCGCCGACCCTTGACCCCGGCCAGGAGCACCCACACGAAGCCGTAGTCGGCCAGGTTCGACACCACCGAGGCGGCCCGATCGAACCGCGGTCGCCCCCGCAAGGGCGCGAAGGCACCGTCGATCCGCTCGTCCACCCCGCTCATGCCGCTCGACCCGCTCATGCCGTTCCCGCCGCGCCGAACGCCGGGCAGTCGGGCTTGAAGTGGCAGAAATTGCACAACGGGCCGATCCTGGGCCGGAAGTCCTCGGTGGCGCACGCCCGCTCGATGGCCCCCCACACCGCCGCCGTGCGCCGCTCCTGCCCGCGCAGGCTCTGGGGCGTGGGGACGGCGGAGATCACGACGGGGTCACGGAGGTGGAGCAGGCGGACCTCGGCCGGGGCCCGGCCCAGCAGTCTCTGGCACAGCAGGGCGTAGGTCTGGATCCCACCCATCCGGCCCTGTTCGTAGCGCTCGGACGGGGCCCGGCCCGTCTTGTAGTCCACCACGGTCAACGCACCGTCGGGCCCCAGGTCGAGGCGGTCGATGACGCCGCGCAGCCGCAGGCCGTCCCGCTCGATCTCCACGCCCAGCTCCACCCCGATGGCCCGCACCGCGGTGGGATCCTCGAGCAGGAAGTAATGGGCGAGCAGCACGCAGGCATCCGCCAGGAAGGCGGCGGCCTCGGCGTCGGTCAGGCCCAGGGCCGTGTACTCGGCGTCCTCCTGCAGCTCGGCCCAGGACCGGTCCAGCTCGTGGGCGGCGGCCGCCTCGGTCCGGTGGCGCGCCGGGTGGTTCCAGAAGAGCCCCTCGAGGGCGGCGTGGACCAGGGTGCCCTTGACGGCGTGGGGCGACGGTGGCTCGGGTCGGTGCTCGATCACGGAGAACTGAAAGGCCAGCGGGCAATTGGTGAACGCGGTCACCTTCGACGGCGTCAACGTGCGGGGAAGGTCGAGCGCCATGGCGACCCAGGATACGGCGGGGCTCTGACGCCGGTGGCCCATGCACTAAAAAGAGGGCCCGTGGAACATTTTCTCGATCAATATGGCTACGCCGCGCTCTTCTTCGTGGCCCTGATCGAGGCGGTGTGCATCCCGTTCCCCTCCGAGATCACGTTCGGGTACACGGCGGCCCTGGCCGCGCAGCACATCGGGAATTTCACCCTGGTCGGCGTGATCGTGGTCGCCGTCATAGGGGAGATCTGCGGCTGTGCCATCGCCTACGTCATCGGCCGCACGGGAGGGCGGGCCGTGATCGACCGCTACGGCAAGTACGTCCTGCTCACGCACGCCGACCTCGATCGGGCCGATCGGTTCATGGCCGACCGGGGCATGCCGGCCGTGTTCGTCGGGCGCTTCATCCCCCTGATCCGCGCCGTCATCTCCCTGGTGGCCGGCATCGGGGAAATGGCGTTCGGCCGCTTCATGCTGGCCGCCTCCGCCGCCACCGTCATCTACGGCGTCGCCATCAGCCTGGTGGGCTACAACCTCGGGGAGAACTGGCACCGGATCGAGAAGGGCTTCACCTACGCCGGCGTGGTCGTCGGCATTGTCGTGGTCGTCGTCGTCGTCCTGGGGGTCCTCCACCGCCTGCGGGCGCTCCGGGCCCAGCGCGATGCCGCCGGCTGACCTCCGCCGCCGCACCAGCTGGGCCGGCCTGCGACCCGGTGATCGGGTGCGGGTCGAGGGCACCCGCCAGCGCAGCGCCACCTGGTCGTTCGTGGCCCACGTGACCAACACCGAGACGGGGGAGGAGTGGGTGGAGCTGGTGGGCGGGCGCTCGGGTCACCGGGCCGTCCGCTCCTTCCGGCCCGACCAGCTCTACGCGCCCTCCGCCCGACCGGGGCGGGACCCCTCGTTGGACACCGCGCCCGGTCTGCCCCTGACCTGATCGACCTTGACCCGATCTGACCCGACGTGACCCGACCCGACCCGACGTGACCCGAAGGTGACCACCCCCACCACCCCCACGATCCCGACCCTGGTCACCGATCGCCTGGTCCTGCGCCCCTTCGTCCATGAGGACCTGGCCGAGCTGGCCGTCATCCACGCCGAGCCGTCGTTCTGGTGGTACCCCTTGCGCGCCGGCATGACGCCGGAGCAGACGGCCGCCTTCCTGGTCCGCACCATCGAGCGCTACCGGACGGACGGGCTCGGCATCGAAGCGGTGATCGACCGGGACGGCGGTGCCATGGTCGGCTGGGCCGGGCTGGCCGTCCCCCATTTCCTGCCCGAGGTGCTGCCCGCCGTCGAGGTGGGGTGGCGCCTCTCCCGCCCCCATTGGGGCCGAGGTCTGGCCACCGAGGCCGGGGAGGCGGCGCTGCGGTGGGGCTTCACCGCCGCGCGGTTGGAACGCATCATCAGCATCTACGAGCCGGAGAACGCGGCGTCGGGCCGGGTCATGGCGCGCCTGGGCTTCACCCCGTGCCTGAGCACCACGCACCCGGAGCGGGGCGAGACCCTGACCGTGACCGAGCTCACCCGGGCCCGGTGGCAGGAGCGCCAGGCCGGTGGGTGATCCCCGTGGGTGATCCGGCGGCACGGTTCTCCGGCCTGGTGGCCATCGTGACGGGGTCCTCGGCCGACCCCAGCATCGGCCGGGCCTGTGCCGTGCGCCTCGGGCGCGAGGGGGCGTCGGTCGTCATCAACGGCCGGGACGAGGCCGCGCTGGCCCGGGCCGCAGCCGACCTGGAGGCGCACGGTGTGGCCGTGGCGGCCGTGGCCGGCTCCCTCGAGGACGAGGCCACGGCGGGACGACTGGCCGCCGCCGCCGCCGAGCGCTTCGGCCGCATCGACGCGCTGGTGAACACCATCGGGGGAGCCCGCTACCAGGGGTCGTTCCAGACCATGGACCGCGCCGCACTGCTGGACACCGTCTCGCTCAACACCTGGCCCGCCGTGGCGCTGGTGCAGGCGGCCCTGGGCCACGGCCTGGCCGACGGCGGCGGCTCGGTCGTGAACATCTCGAGCGGCTCGCCCCGCAAGGCGACCCCCTCCATGGTGGCCTACGCGGCGGCCAAGGCGGCTCTCAACGCCCTCACCCGCACCATGGCCGCCGACCTCGGGCCGAGGGGGGTGCGGGTCAACGCGGTCAGCCCGGGCCTGACCCGGACCACGGCGACCCGGCCCATGTGGGAGCACGACGGCGGCCGCTCCGCCGGGGCGCATCTGGTCCTGGGCCGGCTGACCGAAGCCGAGGACGTCGCGGCGGCCGCGGCGTTCCTGCTCTCACCCGACGCGCGCCAGATCACCGGCGTCGTCCTCGACGTCGACGGTGGCAATCATCTCGGCGGCGGCGGGTGGACCCCGATCACGACGGCTCCAGCAACGCCCTGAGCCGCGGCACCACCTCGGCGCCCAGCCGCTCGATCTGCGCCCGGACGTGTGCCGGCGCCAGGCCGGGCAGGTGTACCCGCAGGTTCAGCGCGTCGGCCCCCGTCTCGTGGAGCACGTGGTGCAGGCCGGCGGCCACCTCGGCGGGATCGTGCGAGCTGATGGTCTGGTCGTCGCCGAAGGCGCCGGCCGGGGCGTAGCTGTCGTAGACCTGGCGTTGGCGGCCGATCAGCTCGCGCCGGGGGTCGCCCAGCCAGACCCGGCGGACGACGACCTTGGAGGCGCCGCCGCCCGCCTCGTCGTAGGCGGCGCAGATCCGGGCCAGACGCTCGACCGACGACATCCCCTCGAGCAGGATGCCCGCCCCGCACGCGGCCGCCCGGGCCGCCGCTGCCGGCGAGGAGGCGGCGCTCAACACCGGGACGGGGTGCGTGCCGCAGCGGCGCAGGGCCGGGTCGTCGCCCAGCACGCCCAGGCCCCGACCGCGCAGCATGTCGGCCAGGCGGGGCAGCTCGGCCTTGAACGTCGGGACGGCGGAGGAGAGAGGGACCCCCATGGCTTCGAAGTCCAGCGGGAGCGCCCCGGCCGCCACCCCCACCCCGACCCGGCCCGGGTGCCGGGCGGCCAGCCAGGCGATCTCCTCGGCCACCAGGGCGGTGGGGCGCAGCGGCAGCAGGAGCGGGCACGCCGCCACCCAGCCGCTCGGGTTCTCCTCCAACACGAAGGTGGCCGTCTGCAGCGGGTTGGGCAGGTAGCCGCCGAACCCACCGTGGTGCTCGCTGGTCATGATCCCCTCGAAGTGGTGCGACAGGGCGAGCCGTGCCTGCCCGCACAGTTCGGCGACGATCGCCGACGCGGGCAGCTCGTTGTGCGGGTAGAGACGAAGCGAGATCGAACCGGCCGGGAACGGTCCGTCGGGGCGAGGGGGTGTCAGCTGGGTGCCTGCTCGTCATCGGTGCCGCCGTCCATCCGGGCCAGGATGCGGAGCATCACCTCGTCGGCGCCGGCGCCGATGGAGTCGAGTCGGGTGTCACGGTAGAAGCGGGAGGCCCAGTGGTCGGCCATGTAGGCGGTGCCCCCGTGGAACTGTACGCACGTGTCGGCCACCTCGCGCTGGAGCCGCGAGCCCATCAGCTTGCCGATGGTGGCGTAGCGCGTGGCGTCCTCGCCGCGCAGGACGGCGTCGGCCGTCGTGCGCGCGTAGTGCTTCAAGACGTCGTGGCGGGCGGCCAGCTCGGCCAGCGTGAACTGGAGGTGCTGGTTTGCCAGCAGCGGTGCGCCGAAGGCCTGGCGCTCGCGCAAGTAGGCCCTGGTGCGCTCGAGGGCCAGTGCGATGGAGCCGACCTGCTTGTAGAAGGTCATGAGTCGCTCGGCCTGGAATTGGACCATCTGCTGCTGAAAGCCGCGGCCGACGGCGCCGATGGTATTCGAGACGGGGACGCGCACGTCGGTGA
>JBKQIP010000164.1:0-4367 GCA_052148295.1 Acidimicrobiales bacterium | reverse complement strand
CGTTCGTCCTGATCCTGGCCTTGTCGAAAAAGCCGGGTCTCGGGACTCGGAACTGAAGGGCAGGTACACTGGCGAAGTCCGAGATGGGCTCTCCGGTGTGGAGGACCTACGACCCCAGACCCTGGTCGATTGGATCCGACCGAGAGGTGGCAGTGTCCGTACGTCCTCTGCACGACGTCGACGTGCTCGTCGTTGATGACAACCCTGCGGTACTGGAGTCGACCGCGGAGGTCCTCGAGGCCGTCGGGCTCTCGGTCGCCGTAGCCGAGAACGGACTCGTCGCCCTGGAGGTCCTGTCCGAGGTCCGCCCGGCTCTGATCGTGCTCGATCTCTCCATGCCGTTGCTCGATGGAATGTCATTCGCCGCGAGGCTTGCATCCGAGGTGAGGATCGTCGTCATGTCGGCTCATGGACCCTACCACGTTGTCATTGACTCGCTGGGTGGAGAACTTGTGGACTACCTGATCAAGCCGGTCGATCCGCCCGTGCTCGTCAGGGCGGTAACGGCTGCACTTGGCCCACCAACGGAGCCAAACGAGCCGCTACCGCGACCCATGACGGACGGGTGACCCCTGGCGCCTGGCTGGTCGCCTGCCGAGAGGTCGAGCCGGTCGATCAGCGACGACCGCTCAGGCGGGCGAAGCGCTGCTGCAGGCCGACCGGCACCAGTCGATGGGCGTACCACCCGACGACCGACTCGAAGCCGACGGGGACCACGGCCCGGTCGCCCACGATGGCGTAGGTGACGGCCCGGGCCACCTTCTCGGGCCGGTGGCCCCGCTGGAAGCCCCGGATCATCTGCTCCCGGCGGCGGGGGTCCTCCCGGCCGCCGGTGAAACGGGTCGACGTGGCGATGGGCGTGTTGATGAAGCCGGGGCAGATGGCGGTCACGCCCACGCCCCGGGGCGCCCAGTCCGCCCGCAGGCACAGCGAGAGATGGAGGACGGCCGCCTTGGTGGCGCCGTAGGCCGACTCGAGGGCCGTCGGCGTGAAGCCCAGTCCGGACGAGATGTTGACGACCTGGCCCCGGCCGGCGGCCAGCATGGGCGGGGAGAAGGCGGCGCAGCAGTGCACCACGCCGTCGAGGTTGATGGAGCGGATGAAAGTCCAGTCCTCGGCCGTCATGTCGGCGAAGGCGCCGGTCATGCCGACGCCGGCGTTGTTCACCAGCACGGTCAGCGCGCCGTGCTCCTGCTCGACGGCGGCGGCCAGGGCCTCGACCGCGGTCCGATCGGCCACGTCCAACGGGTAGGCCCGATGCCCGCCCCGGCCCACCGAGCTCGTGCGCTCGGCGCACTCGGCCGCCGTCTTCTCGGCTGCGGCCTCGTCGATGTCGGTGCACAGCACGGTCGCTCCCTTGGCGGCCAGGGCGTGCGCCGTGGCCCGGCCGATGCCGCTGCCCGCACCGGTGACTAGCGCGGTGGCCGACTCGAGGAGGATGGGCCGGTGCCTCACGGCGCGCCCACCCCGGCGGCCGGGAGGGGGGCGTCTGCGGCGGTCGTGGCGGTGGCGGTGGTGGGGACGCGGGCCGCCCGGGTGCCGGTGATCCGGTAGTCGTGCGGATCGAACCGCCGGACCCGGCGGACGAAGCGGAAGGTGTAGTCGGGCCAGAGCGTGGTGTTGCGGCCGGCCTCGTCGAGGTACCAGCTCGAGCACCCGCCCGAGTTCCACACCGTCGGGGCGGCCTTGGCCTGGATCTCCGAGGCCCACCGCGCGGCCACCTCGGACCGCACCTCGACCACGGCGGCGCCCCGTGATGCCAGCGCACGGAGCGCGCCCGTCACGTGGGCGATCTGCGCCTCGATCATGACCACCAGCGAGGTGTGGCCGATGCCGGTGTTGGGGCCGGCCAGCATGAAGAAGTTGGGGAAGCCCGGGATGGTGGACCCGCAATAGGCCGACATGCCGACGCCCGAGGCCGACCAGTGCTCCTTGAGGGTGCGGCCGTCGGCGCCGACCACCCGCTCGGCCATCGGGTTGTCGGTGATGCGGAAGCCGGTGCCGTAGATGACGGTGTCCACCTCGTGGAGCACGCCGTCCGCGGTGACCACCCCGGCGGGCACCAGCTCGAGGATCTTCTCCGTCTCCACCGTCACGTTGGGACGTTGGAGGGCCGGGTAGTAGTCGTTGGACTGCAGCAGGCGCTTGCAGCCCGGCGTGTAGGTCGGGGTCAGCTTGGCCCGCAGCTCGGGGTCGGTCACCTGGCGCTCCAGGAAGCGGCGGGCCAGGCCCTCGAGGCGCTTCAGCATGGGGCTGTTGCGGATGAGCATGGACCCGAGCAGCAGCTCGCCGGTCCAGTAGTGGCGGGCCCGGGACGCCCGCTGGGTCCAGGGCAGCCGACGGAAGGCCATCCGCTCGATGCCCCGGGTGCGCCGGTTCCGGTGGGGGAACACCCACGGCGGCGTGCGCTGGAAGAGCGTGACGTGCCCGGCCTGCTGCTGCACGTGGGGGAGGAACTGGATGGCGGAGGCCCCGGTGCCGATGATGGCCACCCGGCGCCCCGCCAGGTCGTGCCCGTGGTCCCACTGCGCCGAGTGGAACGAGGTCCCGGCGAAGGTCGACGCGCCGGTGAGATCGGGGACGGACGGCTCCGACAGGCCGCCGCCCCCGCCGATGAGGACGTCGGCGGTGAGGGACCCCCGGGACGTCTCGAGCACCCAGACCGATCGCCCCGGGTCCCAGCGCGCCGAGGCCAGCTCGGCCCGGAAGGCGATCCGGTCCAGCACCCCGTAGCGGCGGGCCACCGACTGGAGGTAGCGCTCGATCTCGGGCTGGGTGGAGAAGGTCTCGCTCCAGTCGGGGTTGGGCGCGAAAGAGAAGGAGTACAGGTTGGAGGGGACGTCGCAGCGGCAGCCGGGATACGAGTTGTCGTACCAGGTCCCCCCGGGCCCGCCCCGCCGCTCCAGAACGAGCACGTCCGCGCCGCCGTAGCCCTCGTGGGCCAGCGCGATGGCCGATCCGAGCCCGGAGAACCCGGCGCCCACGATGGCGATGCGCACATGGGACGGCAGCGGGAGGAGGTCCGGTCCGGGCGGTACGGGGTCGGGGCGCAGCGCAGAGGCCGATGTGGTCATGGCCCGCATTCTAAATGGATTTCAGCCCTTGACACAATCCCTGATTTCCTGAAAGATAGTCTCATGACAAGCAAGACACTCGACCGACCGGTCGACAGCCGTATCGAGCGGCTCTCGACGGCGTCGCTCAACCGTATCCTCGAGCCCGACCTGGACGTCCCGGGCGTCGTCGGCGACGGCCAGGTCCTCCCCGACGACCTGCTCAGCATCTCGGGCCTGCCCGACGTGCTGGTCCGCCTGAGCCCCGAGCAGAAGCGCACGCTCTCCCGGGAGGAGTTCGGGTCGATCGTGGCCACCGGCGTCCGCTTCGAGTCGGTCCTGACCGCCGGGTTCTCCATGGAGGTCCTCAACACGCGCGACCTCACCGATCCCCGGGTGACTTACATCCTCCACGAGCTGGGCGAGGAGACCCGCCACTCCCGTCTCTTCGTGCGCCTGCTCACCCAGATCGACCCGAGGGCCCACAACCCGCTGGACCATCCGATCTTCCGGTTGGCCCAGAACATCGTCGTCCCGATCCTCACCGCCATGCCGGCCCTCTTCTGCCTGCTGGTGCTGACCGGCGAGGAGGTGCCCGACCTCATGCAGAAGCTGGCGGCCGAGCACCCCGGCAGCGACCCGATGATCCGCAGCGTGAGCCGGTACCACCGCCAGGAGGAGGCCCGGCACCTGGCCTTCGCCCGCATGATCTTTCCCGAGCAGTGGGCCAAGGCCGGGGTGATCGAGCGCTTCCTGGTCCGGCACCTGGCCCCCCGGATCGCCATCGGGATGTTCGACACCATGGTGCACCCCGGCGTCTACGCCACGGTCGGGCTGCCGACCTGGAAGACGTGGAAGGCCGTGAGCCGCTCGGCCAAGCGGATCGAGCTGCGGCACCGCGCCCTGCGCCCGCTGCTCAACCCCCTGGTCGACGCCGCCGTCTTCCGCGGCGGGCGCATCCCCAAGGGCTGGCGTGTGGCCACCGGGGTGGACCGCCGCGGTCGCGATCGCTCCGTGGCGGAGGCGGCGGCCACGGCGGCGTGACCCCTCGCCCGCCGACCAGGCCCGGCCCCTCCAAGGGCGATCGCACCCGCCAGAGCCTGATCGCGGCGGGCATCGTGCGCTTCGCCCGCGAGGGCTACCGCGGCACGTCGGTGGCCGACGTGTGCCGGGACGCCGGCCTGTCGTCGACGGCGTCGTATCCCTACTTCGCCAGCAAGGAGGCGCTGTTCGTGGCCGCGGTCGACGAGGACGTGGCCCAGCTGATCGGCGAGGCGGTGTCGCTGGTGGCCATTGAGGCGGCGCCCGAGCAAT
>JBKQIP010000163.1:0-3190 GCA_052148295.1 Acidimicrobiales bacterium | reverse complement strand
ATCTGACCGAGGAGCGGTGCGCCGAGCTCGGCGTGACCAAGGTCACCAAGGACGAGCTCATGTCGTCTGCGGACGTCCACGGAGTCTTCCTCGTCTTCTCGGAGCGCTCCCGCAACACGCTGCGCGCCGGCGATCTCGCCAAGATGAAGCGGGGCGCCATCCTGGTGAACATCTCCCGCGGGCCGATCGTGGAGGAGGCGGCCCTCGTCGAGACCCTCCGTTCCGGGCATCTCGCCGGTGCAGGTCTCGACGTCTTCGACCGTGAGCCGCTCCCTGCGGACCACCCCTTTCGATCGCTAGACAACGTCGTCGTCACCCCGCACGTGGGCTACGTCACCGAACACCTCTTTCGGTCCGCGTGGCAGCGAATGGCGGAGGACGTGGCGGCATTTCTCGCAGGATCGCCCATCCGGGTGGTGACCGACCCTACCGACTGTCCGCCGATGGCGCCGCAGTGATGACCGCAGCGCACAAGCGCAGTTCGGTCGGCGCCCTCCTTGGCTACGATTCGATCTGCACGACAATCCGGCCCATGGTCGCGCGCGCTTCCATCTTCTCGAGTGCATCGGGCAATTGATCGAACGGCACCACATCGCCCACGACTGGCCGGATCTGTCCCGCCCGCAACAGCTCGAGGAGATGGGCGTGCACCCGATCGCCCACGTCCGGTGGCGTCGGGTTGAGACCCGAACCCGGCGGGATCAGCGCGGGATCCATGTACGCCAAGATGACCCCGACCAGCGAGAAATTCCCGAAGCACAGGGTCCGTCCGTTGACCATGGGGACCTCTTCGGCTTCGATCCCGCTGGCGAAGCCGACCACGAGGTGGCGCCCGTTACGAGCGAGGCAGCGCAGCGACTCGGTCATCACCTCGCCACCGACGCCGTCAAAGCACACGTCGACACCGCGCCCGTCGGTGGCGTCGAGCACGGCCGGGGCGAAGCTCCCGCTGCGATAGTCGATGGTGACGTCGGCGCCGAGGTCGTGGGCGAGGGCGAGTTTGTCGGCCCCACCCGCGGTGGCGATCACCCGGGCACCGGCGGCCACGGCGAGTTGTACGGCCGCAGAGCCGACCCCACCGGCGGCGGCATGCACCAACACCGTCTCGCCGGCCTGTACCTGGCCCCGCTCGTGCAGCCCGAGGTGGGCGAGATGGAAGGGGTAGAAGAAGGCGGCCGCTTCCACATCGCTGAGCTCGGGAGGTACATCGAAGGCCATGTCGACCGGACCTACGACGAGCTCGGCGTGGGCTCCGGTGGCGCCCGTCCCCGTGCCCATGACACGGTGGCCGACCCAGGGCTCGGCTCCCTCCCCAGCGTCGGTGACCACACCGACGAATTCCATGCCCAAGGTGTAGGGCAGTGGCGGGTTGATGGTGAGATACCGGCCGTGGCAGCCGTCAACCTCGTTGTAGTTGCACACCGACGCCGAGGTGCGGACCAGGACCTCACCCGGCCCGGGGTGGGGCGCGGGCACCGTCCTGAGGGCGAGGGCTTCGGTGGGCCGCCCGTGCCGGACCACCTGCCACGCCCGGATGGGGGGGCTGTCGGTCACGTCTGTCATCGCGCGTGCACGTCCTGGGGGATCTCGACGACCGTCCGCCCGATGGTGTGGCGAGCAGCCAACTCCTCGAGCGCATCGGGGACCTCGCCGAAGCCGACGCGCTGGTCGACGATCGGCCGGTAGCGGCCATCGGCCAGGAGCTCCGTCAACGCGTCGTGCGTCTCGACATGGAACTGCTGCATGACGTCGCGCGGGTACCCGCCGAGGTCGACGCCGACCAGGGTGTGGTTGTACAGATAAAAGTCCGGATCGTGAGGAATGAGCCCGCCCGCGTGACCACACAGCACGCGCCGCCCGTTCGGGACCAGCAAGCTGGTGGCCAGGGCGCCCATCTGCCCTTGTACGGGGTCCATCACGACATCCACGCCGCCGTCGGCGAGCTGGCGGACTGCCGCGACGAAGTCCCCGGACGTGTGGTCCACGGCGTCCGCGCCCAGCTCGCGGCAGAAGGCGGCCTTCTCGGCCCCGCCCACGATGGCGATCACCCGGGCCCCCTGGGCCAGGCACAGCTGCACGATGGCCGATCCCAGCCCGCCGGCGGCACCGAGGACCGCGACGGTTTCGCCGGATGCCACCCGGCCACGACGGATGGCGGCGTGGTACGCCGTATGCGAGGCGATGAGAAAGCCGGCGGCCTGCTCGTCACTCATCTGCTCGGGTACCTCGAAGATCATGGAGATGCCCACCGCCACCGGTGCCAGACTGCCCCACGGCTGGATCGTGCACGCAACCACACGTTTGCCCAGCAGATGGCGTCGGGATGGGGCGGACTCCTCGACGATCCCGACGCCCTCCTGTCCCGACACATAGGGACGCACGACGGGGACCGGGTAGGTGCCACGGCACATGGTCACGTCGGGCAGGGCCAGCGCAGCCGTGCCCATTCGCATGATCACCCAATCGTCGAAGGGATCGAGCCCCGGGCCACACGGCACCCAGCCGCCCAGACCCATGCTCATTCCGGCCAGATCTGCTGCCGTGGGCTCCGGGACCTCGTCGAGAACGAAGCAATCCTTGGGCTCTCCGAAGTCGTGCACTCGCCACGCCTTCATGGCACCCCCTTGGGCGACAACAAAAATGGCCGGGTCAGAGACGACGACGGCTCCATAACGCTATCCCTGCGTGCCGCGCAATGCCACGAGTCGAACCGGGATGAGCCGGTAGGCGACGACGTTCGCGCCTCCGCTTCTGACCTGGTGCGCCCCTCGGGATTCGAACCCGAAACCTGCGGATTAAGAGTCCGTTGCTCTGCCGTTGAGCTAGAGGCGCACCGGAGAGTGTAGGCGAAGGTCCGAGGGCGAGTCCGCTTCCCATGGGGTCCATTTGCGGTGCGAGTATCCTGAGGGCGATGCGGGGAGTCGAAGCGGGCCAGCCTCTCCGTTTCCCCCGGCCGCTGCGGATAGCAGTCCTGGTCAAGCAGATTCCGGTAGGGGAGTCCCTGACGCTGGGTGCCGATCGGCGTCTGGTCCGCCAGGGCCCGGAGCTCGAAATGAATGCCTATTGCCGGCGCGCCGTCGCCAAAGGCGTGGAGTGGGCTCGGGTCAGTGGCGGCACCAGCACCGTGTTCACCCTCGGCCCACCTTCGGCCGACGACGTGCTTCGAGAGGCGGTGGCCTGGGGGGCGGAC
>JBKQIP010000162.1:0-79500 GCA_052148295.1 Acidimicrobiales bacterium | reverse complement strand
CCACCGGTCGACCCGGGCCGCGAGCCACGCTGACGGTACCGCCCCCCGGGACGTAATCGTCGGCGCCCGCTGCCGCCGCCGCGTCTGGTCCCTTCCCGCGGCGCGAGACCCTGCGGAGTCGCCACAGCTCGCCCGTCCTGGCCTGGCTCGCACCTCGGGATCCGACCCGAACCGCGGGCGCCCGCGGCGGGTGGCCCCGTCGCGAGCGCGTCGGGTGGTGGTCGCGTCGGTGTCGGGTGGTGGTCGCGTCCGCGTCGGGCGGTCGACACCGCAGTCGGCATCCCGTCGCGGGACGGTCACGGGGGACAGGGGGAGCCGGGGGGTTGAGTGTTGTTGACCTGTGGTGGAAAGGGGCGTAATGTGGCGCGAAGTGGAGTAAAGGGGCGTTCAAGGACGCAATTCAGGGAGCGTCGTGGGAGACCAAGTCAGTGGCAGGCTTCGTGGGCAGGTACGAGCATTCGCTCGACAGCAAGGGCAGAGTGATCCTGCCTGCCAAATTCCGGGTGGACTTCGAGCGGGGTGGGTATCTGTCCCAGCACCGCGAGGGATGCCTGGCCCTGTGGACCCCCGGGGAATTCGACCGTCAGATGACCGCCATGCAGGAGCGGGCCTCTGCCGGGCGCGCCGATCGCAACCGGGCCCGGGTGTGGGCCTCCAGCTCGCACGACGTGGAGATCGATCGCCAGGGGCGCATGGCGATCCCGTCCCGCCTCCGTGCTTTCGCCGAGCTCGAGAGCGAGGTGCTGGTGCTCGGGGCGATCGACCGGGTCGAGCTGTGGAACCCCCCCGCGTGGGACGAGCGGGTGCTGCCCGAGGAGGCCTGGCTCCTGAGCGACGACGAGGACGAGACGACCTAGTCACCCCCGGCCCGAACGGGCACCACCAATGGAACGGAGGCTCCACACCGGCCCACGTCACGGCCACGTCATCGGCGCAGGGCGGCTGGACCATGTGCAGCTCCTCGAACGGCGAGGCGGAAGATCACTCCACCCTCTTCCCGCCGGGGCGACCGGAGTCACTTCCGGTGCCCTGCCCGCCTGTCGAGGAGCTACAGATGGCCCACTCGTTTGCGCACACTCCAGTCCTGAGCCACCCCGTCGTGGCCCTCTTTGCGCCGGTGCCCGCCGGCCTCGTGGTCGACGCCACGGTCGGCGGGGGAGGCCACGCGGCCGCGCTCCTGGCGGCCCGCGATGACCTTCGTCTCGTCGGCCTCGACCGGGATCCGGTGGCCCTCGCCGCGGCGCGCCGGCAGTTGGCCCCGTTCGCAGAACGGGTCACCCTGGTGCACGCCACCTTCGCCCAGCTGGACGACGTCACGTCGGGTCCCCTGTCCGGCGTGTTGTTTGACCTGGGGGTGAGCTCGACCCAGTTGGACCAGGCCGCACGTGGGTTCTCCTACCGTGTCGACGCTCCCCTCGACATGCGGATGGACCAGACCTCGGGCGCGACGGCTGCGCAACTGGTCAACCAGCTTCCCGAAGCCACGCTGACCACGCTCTTCCGGGAGAACGGTGAGGGTCGTCTGGCTCCGCGCATCGCCCGGGCGATCGTGGCGGCGCGTCCGCTCTCCTCGACGGGTCAGTTGGCCGACGTGGTCGCCGAGTCGGTGCCAGCTCCGGCGCGGCGACGGGGCCATCCGGCCAAGCGGGTCTTCCAAGCCCTTCGCATCGAGGTCAACGACGAACTGGGGCAGTTGGAACGAACGCTCCCTCGTGCCGTGGACAGGCTCGCCGTCGGTGGTCGCTGTGCCGTCATCAGCTATCACTCCGGGGAGGACCGGCTCACCAAGCAGGTCTTCGTCACGGCGTCCACCGGTGGCTGCACCTGCCCGCCCGGCCTGCCCTGCGTGTGCGGCGCCGTGGCGCAGCACCGCCTGGTGTTCCGTGGCGCGCGCCGCCCGTCGGCCGAGGAGATCGCCGCCAATCCCCGGGCCGAGAGCGCCCGACTCCGGGCCATCGAGCGAACCGGGACCATCTGATGGTGCCCCCGTCGACCGCCACTTCCCGCTCCTCCGCTCGCTCGACCGCTCACCCCGAGAGTGACCGGCGCCGGCCACCGCTCCGCGTCGTCCCCTCGCGCCGTCAGGGCAGGCGCGGCCGTCGCGTGCTCAACATCGTCGCCCTGTCCATGGTGGTGCTGTCCCTCCTGGCCGTCGTGGTTGGACAGGCGCTGCTGGCCGACGGCCAGGTCCACCTGACGGCGGTCGAGCAGAGGCTCCAGCTCGCCCAGGACCTCCATCGCCAGGAGGTGCTCCAGGTGGCCGAGCTCGAGACCCCGTCGCGGATCGTGGCCGCTGCGCTGAGCCACGGCCTGATCTCCGGCGGGCAGTCCATCCAACTTCCCTACGTCCCGCTGACGACGCCGCTCCCCACCCCGCACGTGACCGCGGCGTCCGCCTCCACGCCCACGCTCCCGGCCTCGGGCTGATGAGCGTCACCACGCGACATGCCGCTCAGCGCGCGCGCGCCATCGCGCCCCGCCCGCCCGCGGCCCAATCCCGGTCGACCAAGCGCCCCGCGCCGCTCCGGACCACGACGCGGAGCACGACGCCGGCCACGGTCCGGAGTACGACGCGGACCACGACGCGGGCCACGCCCCGCCCGACCACGCGGGCCACGCCCCGCCCGACGAAGCGGGCCACGCCCCGGACCCGTCCCGCCACCGTCACGTCCCGCCCCCCGAGACGCACCGCGTCCGAGCGTCGACCCGCCCGCCGGTCATCGCGGCCCCGATCGTCGGCCTGGGCGACCATCGCGTTCCAACGGCGGGTCCGCTTGATCCGACTGGTCCTGGTGATGGCCACGCTGCTGGTGGTCGCCCGGCTGGTGGACATCCAGGTGGTGCGCTCGGGGTCCTATCAGACCGCCGCCAACCTCGAGTCGTCGACCACGGTCAACGTGCCCGCCCTGCGGGCCGGGATCTACGACCGCAACGGCGAGCCACTCGCCCTCTCCCAACCCACCGACGACGTCATCGCCGACGACTTCCAGGTGGCGCATCCCCTGCAGTACGCCCAGGCCCTCTCGCCCCTGCTGGGCGTGCCCGTGGCGACGCTGACCGCCCAGCTCCAGCGCCATACCGGCTACGAGGTGCTGGCCCGCCAGCTCTCGCAGACGAACGCCGGGAAGATCACCAGCGACGACTTCCCGGGCATCACCCTGGTGGCCGACTCCAAGCGGGTCGACCCCAACGGGAATCTGGCATCCCCGCTCATCGGCTTCACCAACGCCGCCGGTGCCGGCGCCGCCGGGATCGAGTACGCGGACAACGCGCTCCTGGCGGGCAAGGCGGGCCGCGAGACGTACCACGAGGCCCCTTCGGGCGTCGTGCTGCCGCAGTCGCCGGTGACCGAGAGCGCGGCCAGCAAGCCCGGGACGGGTCTCGAGCTGACCCTCGACGCGCCGCTGCAGTACGAGTCGGAGCAGGCCTTGGGCAAGGCGATCGAGACGTCACACGCGCAGAGCGGGACGGCCATCGTCGAGGACGTTAAGACCGGGCAGATCCTCTCCATGACGAGCCTGGTCTCGACCCACCCCGGCGCACCGGTGCCGGCCACCGCCGCGGCCGCCACCAGTCCCAGCGGCGTGATCCCCATCGGCCCGGACGACCCGGTCGACGAGGCTCCCAGCAACCTCGCCGTCACCCAGGTGTACGAGCCGGGTTCGGTGTTCAAGCTGGTGACCTTCTCCGCCGCCCTCGAAGACGGCTTGATCAATCCCAATTCGGTGTTCACCGTGCCGGACCAGATCAGTCTCGACGGCTCCACCTTCCATGACGCCGAGACCCACCCGACCGAGTCACTCTCGGCCACCCAGATCCTGGCCCAATCCTCCAACATCGGAACCTCGGAGATCGCCCAGGAAGTCGGTGAGCAGCGCCTGTTGAACCAGGTTCGCAACCTCGGGTTCGGCGAGTACACCGGCCTCGGGTTCCCCGGCGAGTCGCCCGGTCTCCTGGCCACGGCCGCCCAGTGGGAGCCGACCGACTACGTGTCCCTGCCCATCGGGCAGGTCGACGCCGTGAACGCTCTGCAGGTGCTCGACGCCTACAACGCAGTGGCCAACGGTGGCGTCTTCGTCCAACCGAAACTAGTGGAGGCGAAGATCGGCCCCAACGGCGCCGTCACCCAGACGGCGCCCTCGCCCACCCACCGGACCTTCTCTCCTGCGGTGGACAGCGAGCTCACCGGGATGCTGGAGCAGGTGGTGTCCACCGGGACCGGGACCAGCGCGATGGTGCCGGGTTACACCGTGGCCGGAAAGACGGGCACGGCGCAGATCCCCACCCAGGGGCAGGATTCGTACGTCGCCGGCGCCTACATGGCCTCGTTCGTGGGCTTCGCCCCGGCACAGAACCCCACCCTCTCGATCATCGTGGTCCTCGACCGTCCGACGCCGATTTTCGGCGGGACGGTGGCGGCCCCCGTCTTTTCCCAGATCATGAGCTACGCCCTGCACCGCTACGACATTCCGACAACCCCGGGTGCGGCCACGGCGCCCAGCACGACGAGCCCGCAGAGCGCCACCAGCCAGGCGCAGGACATCACGTGACCAGATACCATCGGCGGGCCGACGGCGGCGGGTGCGGACCTTCCGTGTCGCGACCGCTGCGGCGGCGACGACACGAACCGTGCAGATGAACCTCCTCTTCGACGATATCGACGTCATCGAGACAGCGGGGGACCCGGCCACGGTGGACATCGGCGGGATCGCCCACGACAGCCGTCGGGTGGTCCCGGGGGACCTGTTCTGCTGCGTGCCCGGACTCGTCTCCGACGGGCACACCCATGCGGCCGAGGCCGTCGAGCGGGGTGCGGTCGGGCTGGTCTGTGAGCACTTCATCCCGGAATTGCTGGACGCGCCGGTCGTCCAGGCGCGCATCGCGCCCGGCACCGTGCGCCCGGTGATGGCCCGCCTGGCGGCCGCGTTCTACGACAATCCGGCGCGTGACCTCCTCATGGTGGGCGTCACCGGGACCAATGGCAAGACGACGGTGACCCAGGTCCTGGGCGACCTGCTCGAGGCCACCGGCCGCCCCACCAATGTGATGGGAACGCTGTCGGGGGCGCGGACGACGCCCGAGGCCCCCGAGGTACAGCGGGTCCTGGCCGGGGTGCGCGACCGTCAGCGCGCCGATGGGCGGCGCCACGCCGTGGCCATGGAGGTGTCGAGCCACGCGCTGGTGCAAGCCCGTGTCGAAGGCGTCCACTTCGATGTGGCGGTCTTCACCAACCTGAGCCACGACCACCTCGACTATCACCGGAGCATGGAGGCGTACTACCGGGCCAAGCGCTCGCTCTTCGATCCCGATCACGCCCTGCATGGCGTCGTCTACGCCGACGACCCCTGGGGCGAGCGGCTCATGGCGGAATCGCGCATCCCGGTCGTCGCCGTGCACCAGACCGATGCGAGCGACATCACGCTGCGGCCCGGCCGGACCAGCTTCACCTGGCGCGGGCACCGGGTGGTGACCCCGCTGACCGGCGCGGTCAACGTGCGCAACTCGCTCCTGGCCGCCGAGGCGGCGCTGGCGCTGGGCCTCGACGTGGCCGAGGTGGTCGGCGCACTGCCCCTGGTGTCCCCCGTGCCGGGGAGGCTGCAGATCGTGACGGCCCCGGGCGCGGTGGGTGACGCGGCGCGTCCCCCGTTCACCGTCATGGTCGACTACGCCCACACGCCGGCCGGACTCGAGGTGGTCCTGGACGAGGCGCGCCGGCTTGTGCCGGCCGGCGGCCGGGTCCTGGTGGTCTTCGGCTGTGGCGGGAATCGGGACCGGGCCAAGCGCCCGAAGATGGGCCGGGCCGCCGCCAGCCTGGCCGACGTGGCCGTGCTCACCTCGGACAATCCCCGGGACGAGGACCCCGAGGAGATCATCCGAGAGGTCCTCACCGGCATCGGCCCGGCGGCCGAGAGGGCGGCGGACCTGATCGTCGAGCCCGATCGCCGCGGGGCCATCCGGCGCGCCCTGGCCGGGGCGCGGGCCGGCGATGCGGTGGTCATCGCCGGGAAGGGTCACGAGGCGTACCAGGAGGTGGTCGGCAAGCGGCTCCCCTTCAACGACGTGGAAGAGGCGCGTGAGGCCCTGGCGGTCCGCTTCCCCTCGGACCCGAGATCGTGGCTGCCCTCCCGTCCCGACGGCACACGCCTGCAGGACCACTAGCTCGTGCTCGGCCTGCTCGATTCGGGTGGGATCGCCCTCTGGGTGACCATCCTGACCACACCGGTCCTGATCCGGTTCTTGCGCAGCCGGCGCATCGGCCAGCACATACGCGAGGACGGCCCGGCCAGCCACAGTGTCAAGGCGGGCACGCCCACCATGGGGGGGTTGGCCATCGTCTGCGGCGTGGTGCTCGGGTACGCCCTGGGGCACCTCGGCACCCAGATCCGCTTCTCCCGCACCGGGTACCTGGCCATGCTGGCCGTGGTGTCGTTCGGCATCATCGGCTTCCTGGACGACTGGATCAAGGTCCGCCACAAGCGGAGCCTGGGGTTGAACAAGCGGGCCAAGATCGTGGCGCAGCTCGGCTGCGCCATCGTGTTCGCCGAGCTCGCCCTCCATTGGGCCCACACCTCGACGGCACTGTCCTTCACCCGCTACGACGTGCCCGGCCTCAACCTCGGGCAGGTCGGATGGGTGGTCTTCGCCGTGCTGGTCATGGTCGGGACCTCCAACGCGGTGAACCTCACCGACGGGCTCGACGGTCTCGCCGCCGGGTCGTCGACCTTCTGCTTCGCCGTCCTGGCCATCATGGGTTACTGGATCTTCCGGCACGTGAGCATCTACCACGTGCTCCCGGCCTCGGCCATCGACCTCGCGCTGGTTGCCGTGGCCCTGGCCGGAGCCTGCATCGGGTTCCTCTGGTGGAACGCCGCACCGGCCAAGATCATCATGGGGGACACCGGGTCACTGGCCATCGGCTCGGGCATGGCCGCCCTGTGCCTCCTGCTGAATCTCGACCTGCTGCAGCTGATCATCGGCGGGCTCTTCGTGATGGAGACGCTGTCGGTCATCGCGCAGGTGGTGAGCTTCCGGCTCTTCCATCGCCGCATCTTCCGCATGGCGCCGATCCACCACCATTTCGAGCTGCTGGGATGGCCCGAGACCACCGTGATCGTGCGCTTCTGGGTCCTCGGCGGGCTCTTCGTCGCGCTGGGCCTGGGCATCTTCTACGGCGACTTCCTCACCGTGGCCAAATTCACATGACCGGGCTCCACCACTTCGTCCGCCCAGCGAGGGAAGCTAAGGAGATGTGTCGGGTGTCGGAGCCGGCGACGCGGTGCGGAGCTCACGGGGGATGGCGGTGACGCCCTCGGGGGGTGCCGCCACGTCGCGCCGCGGGGCGCCATCGGCCCCCCGAGCCCGGGCCGGGGCCACCTCGACGGCCCCCAAGCCGCATTCGTGGTCACGGATCGCCGGCGTCGTCCAGCAGCTGCCCACCGCTTCGGTGCTCCTGGTGACCGTGTCCGTGCTCTGCGTGTTCGGCCTGATCATGGTGGGCTCCGCCTCATCGGTCATCTCGATCTCGCTCTACGGCACCCCCTGGGCCATCCTGGTGCGTGAGGGCATCTGGATGGCCGTGGGCGCGGTGGTGATCGTCGTGGCCATCCGGGTGGACTATCGCAAGCTGCGGCGGATGAGCCCCTTCCTCCTGCTGCTCACCTTCGGCCTGCTGTGCGCCACCTTGGTGCCGGGTCTGGGGCAGTACGCCGAAGGCTCGAGCCGATGGATCGGCTTCGGCCAGGTCCGCCTGCAGCCGTCCGAGCTGATGAAGCTGGCCCTGACCATCTTCGCCGCCGACTTCATCGCCCGGAGGCTCGAGCAGGGGTCGCCCGATCGTCGCATCATGGGCCCGCTCCTGCTGGTCACGGCCGCAGCGAGCGCCCTCATCTTGTTGCAGCCCGACATGGGGACGGCCATGGTCGTGGGGTGCCTCGCGCTGACCATGCTCTTCGTCTCGGGTGTGAGCATCGGGCCCGTGCTCAAGCTGCTCGCCGGCGTCGTCGGGTGTGCCCTCGTGGTGGCGGTGGCGTCGCCCTACCGGCGGGAGCGGCTCTTGTCGTTCCTCGATCCCTCGGCCCACAGCAGCGGGTCGGGCTACCAGGTCGTGCAGTCCTTGATCGGGCTGGGATCGGGCCATCTCACCGGGACGGGGCTGGGCAGCGGCCAGCAGGCGTGGGGTTTCCTCCCCAACGCCCACACCGACTTCATCTTCTCGGTCATCGGGGAGGAGCTCGGCTTCGTGGGCGCCGTGGCCGTGCTGCTCCTCCTCGGCGCTTTCGTGTGGTTCGGGATCCGTGCGGCCACGCGCGCACCGGACCGCTTCGGCGGCCTGCTGGCCATCGGCTTGGTGGCCTGGGTGGCCAGCGAGACGCTGATCAACGTCGGCACGGTGGTCGGCGTGCTCCCGGTGACCGGGATCCCGCTGCCGTTCATCTCCTACGGGGGCTCGTCGCTGGTCATCACCATGGCGGCCGCGGGCATCCTCATCAACATCGCCCGTCACGAGACGACCCGTCCCCACGGCGCCATCCACCTCCCGCGCCGCGGCAGTGAACGGGCGACCGCGGTTCCGGGGCCGGCCCGCGGTCGAGGTCGGTGAGCGAACGGCGCCGCGCCGTCATCGCCGGTGGGGGGACCGGTGGGCACGTGGTCCCTTCGCTGCAGATCGCCCGGGCGCTGGTGGCGCAGGGCCACGAGGCCGGATCGATCGAGCTCTTCGGATCGCGTCGCGGTCAAGAAGCCGACGTCTGGCCGCCGCTCGAGTTCCCCTTCACGCTCCTGCCGGGGCGGGGCCTGCGCCGCAGTGCCCGACCCGGCGCGTTGTGGGCCAACGCCGGAGCCGTGCTCGGGCTGCTGTGGGCCACGCTGCGGGCCGTGGGTTCCTTCGTGGCCGACCGTCCCCGGGTGGTCGTGGTCGTCGGCGGCTACGCCAGCTTCCCGGCCGGCTGTGCCGCCGTGCTGACCCGCGTCCCCCTGGTCCTGGTGAACACCGACGCCGTCCCCGGCGCCGTCACCGGGCTCCTCGGTCGTTTCGCCGCCGCCAGTGCCGTGGCCTTTGCGGGGACCGACCTGCCGCGGAGCGAGGTGACGGGAACACCGGTGCAGCCAGAGATGGGCCGCCTCGACCGTTCCGCAGCCGGGCGGGCGACGGCGCGGTCGGCCCTGGGCCTGCCGGTCGATCGGGAGACCGTGGCCGCCGCCGGCGGTTCGCTGGGCGCACGTCGCATCAACGCGGCCGTGGCCGACCTGGCCGACCGATGGAACGGGCGGGAGACCATGTCCCTCTACCACGTGGCCGGACGCCGCGATTTCGCGGAGTTCGCCCCGGCGGACGGCGGGTCGGATAGCGGCGGGTCCGAAAGCGGCGGGTCCGGTGGCGGCGGCCCCCGCCTGGCCTATCGCGTCGTGTCCTTCGAAGAGCGGATGCCCGTGCTGTACCAGGCCACCGATCTCTTCGTGGGCCGATCCGGGGCCATGACGGTGGCCGAGCTGACGGTGGCCGGCGTGCCCTCGGTCCTCGTGCCCCTCCCGGGCGCGCCTCGCGATCATCAGACCCGCAACGCCGAGGCTCTGGTGGCGGCGGGGGCGGCCGTCCTGATTCCCGATGCCCAGTGTGACGGCGCGCGTCTGGCCCGCGAGCTCGGAACGCTTCTGGCCGACCCGGAGCGGCTCAGCGCCATGAGCGACGCCGCCCGAGGCCTGGGACATGCCGACGCCGCGACCCGGATCGCAGAACTGGTCGATGCCCATGCCCGCTGACGAGGAACACCCTGCGGCCGGCCCGCTGGACCTGCAGCGTCCCTGCCGGATCCACATCGTGGGCATCGGCGGCGCCGGCATGAGCGCCATCGCCCTGGTGCTGCGGTCCATGGGTCACGTCGTGACCGGTTCGGACCTCAAGGATTCCCCGGTGGCCGAGCGGCTGCGCGCCCAGGGGATCACCGTGTCCGTCGGGCACGCGGCGGAGCACGTCGGCCCGGTGGACGCCGTGACCTATTCGCCCGCGGTGGCGCTGACCAACCCCGAGATCGTGGCGGCCCGCGACCGCGGGGCGCTGGTCGTTCCCCGCTCCGGCACGCTGGCGGCGATCTGCGCCACCCGCCGGTGCCTGGCCGTGGCCGGCACCCATGGCAAGACGACCACGGCCTCCATGCTCTCCCTCATTCTGGTGGAGGCGGGCCTGCGACCCTCCTTCGTCATCGGCGCGGACGTCAACGAGATCGGTACCAACGCGGTATGGGACACCGGGATCTGGATGGTGGTCGAGGCCGACGAGAGCTATGGCACCTTTCAGGCCCTGCGGCCCGACGTGGCCGTGCTGACCAACGTCGAGCCCGATCACCTCGACCACTACGGGACGTTCGACGCCCTGCGCGCCGCCTTCGAGGCCTTCGTGGCGGCGGCCGGCGACGGCTCGGTGGTCTCGGCCGATGACCCCGAGGCCGCCCGCATCGGGCGCGTCCACGGCGCGCTCAGTGTGGGGACCAGCGAAGGGGCCCGTTTCACCATGACCGACGTCGTCCAGAGGAGGAGTTCCGTGGCCTTCACGCTGCGGGGGCCGGACGGGGTGCTCGGGCCGTTGACCGTGGGCGTGCCCGGTCTGCACAATGCCCGCAACGCCGCCGTGGCCGCGGTGGCCGCGCTGCAGACCGGTGCCCCGTTCGCCGCCGCGGCGTCGGCCCTGGCCCGCTTCGCCGGTGTCACCCGACGCTTCGAGTTCCGGGGCGAGGCCAACGGGGTGACCTTCGTGGACGACTACGCGCACCTGCCCACCGAGGTCCGGGCCGCGCTGGCCACGGCCCGGGCCGGTGGGTGGTCCCGCGTGGTCGCCGTGTTCCAGCCGCACCGCTACACCCGCACGGCCGCGCTGGCCGAGCAGTTCGGCGCCGCCTTTCTCGACGCCGACGCCCTGGTGGTGACCGACATCTACGGCGCCGGCGAGGTCCCGGTGCCCGGCGTGTCGGGGCGATCGGTGGTCGACGCCGTGCGGGCGCAGGATGCGCGTCTGCCCGTGGTCTACGCGCCCGGATGGGAGGAGTTGCGCCGGGTGACCGGGGACCTGTTGCGGCCGGGCGACCTGTGCCTGACGCTGGGCGCGGGGGACCTGACGACCCTGCCCGACGAGCTCATGGCCTCGCCCCGGTGGTGACGGCGCGGGAGCGGTACGACGCGCTGGCCGACGCGCTGGGCCCCCTGGCCAGGCGGGAGCATCCGCTGGCCGCCATGACGACGTACGGCGTCGGGGGGCGGGCCGCCCTCTTCGTCGAGGTGCGCGACGCCGACGACCTCCGCCTCGTGCGCGGGGTCCTCGGCGGTGCCGCGGTCCCGGTGTTCGTGATCGGCCGCGGATCGAACCTGTTGGTGTCCGATGCCGGCTTCGACGGGGTGGCGGTGCACCTGGGGCCCGGGTTCGCATCCGTGCGCCTCCCCGACGGGGGGGACGGCGATGATCCCGTGGTGGTGCGGGCCGGCGCCGCCGCGCCGCTGCCCACCGTGGCCCGCCAGGTGGCCGACGCGGGGTGGTCGGGTCTGGCCTGGGCCGTGGGGGTCCCCGGATCGGTGGGCGGCGCCGTGCGCATGAACGCCGGCGGCCACGGGTCGGACATGGCCGCCTGCCTGCACCGCTACACCTGGGTCGACCTGCTGGGCGAGGGCGGGGGCACCGACGGGCCGGAGCGTCTCCGCTACGGCTACCGCTCGTCGTCGGTGGGACCGTCCGACCTGGTGCTCGAGGCCGAGCTGCGGGTCACGCCGGGGGAGGCCGGGGTCGAGCGGGCCGAGGTGTCCGCCATCGTCCGGTGGCGCCGGGCCCACCAGCCCGGTGGGTCCAACGCCGGCTCGGTGTTCACCAACCCGCCCGGCGACTCGGCCGGGAGGCTGATCGAGGCGGCCGGGCTGAAGGGGTACCGCATGGGCTCGGCCCACGTGTCCGAGAAGCACGCCAACTTCATCCAGGCGGACCGGGGGGGCTCGGCCGACGACGTGCGGGCGCTCATGTCCCATGTGCGCGCCGTGGTGCTCGATCGCTGCGGGGTGGCGCTGGCCGCCGAGGTCCGCCTGCTGGGCTTCGCCGACGGCGACAATGGAGCCGTGGGATACCCCGGGGCGGAGGAACCGTGACGACGACGTCGCCGCCGCGCCCGCCGGCCCGGGCCCGGCCCCGCCCCCCCGCCGGCATCGACCCGCGCATCTCGGCCCGTCGCCGGGCGGTCACCCGCCGGCGGGGCCGGCGTCGCCTGCTGCTGCTCATCGCCCTGATCGTCCTCACCGCCGTGCTGGTCGGCGGTTGGTTCGTCCTGCACTCGCCCTGGTTCTCGGCGCGCCACATCACCGTGCGGGGGGCCACGCACGAGACGCCGGCACAGGTCATCGCCGCGGCGGGACTGGCCACCCACCCGCCGCTCCTCGATGTCGACGCCGGCGCCGTGGCTCGCCGCGTGGAGCGGATGCCCTGGGTGCGGTCGGCCACCGTGACGGTGGCGTGGCCGGACCGGGTCCACATCACCCTCACCGAGCAGTCGCCGCAGATCGAGATGGAGACGGCGGGTGGGCAGTGGGCCCTGCTGACCTCGAGCGGGCGGGTGCTGGCCGTCGACGCCACCGAGTCCCCCGGGCTCATCGCCCTGAGCGGGCCCACCCCGGCGGGTGGGCCGGGGACGACGCTGGGCGCGGCCGATCGGGTCGGGCTCGAGGTGGCGTCCACGCTGCCCCCCTCCTTCAAGGCGCAGGTCACGGCGGTGCGGGTGGTCCCCGCCGGCTGGGTGCAACTGGCCATGACCACGCCCGTTGTGGTCGATATCGGGTCGGCCAGCCAGTTGTCGGCCAAGTACGAAGACGTCAGCTCGCTGCTGGCCGGGGCCACCCTGCACGACGGCGATGTCATCGACGTCAGCGTCCCCGACGCCCCGACGGTGACCGGAGGGTGACGGAGGATGCTTGACCTGCACCAACGCCCCTCCTATGGTGGAACCACGTTCGCGCTCTCTCAACGTCAACCTTCTCCACAGGTTCAGGAATTGGAGATGTGCGACGGGAGATGCATCGTGGCGCAGAGCAGAGGGACCCACACAGCGATCGGTCGGCGATCGGCCCGAACACGAGGGAGTTCATGACGACCGTTCCTTCCCAAGGGAATTACCTGGCAGTGATCAAGGTGGTCGGGGTCGGGGGCGGCGGGGTCAACGCCGTCAACCGGATGATCGACGCCGGGCTCCGCAACGTCGAGTTCATCGCCGCCAACACCGACGCCCAGGCGCTGCTCATGAGCGACGCCGACCTCAAGCTCGACCTCGGGCGGCAGCTGACCCGCGGCCTGGGGGCGGGGAGCGACCCCGAAGTGGGCCGCCAGGCGGCCGACGAGCATCGGGCGGACATCGAAGAGGCGATCCAGGGCGCGGACATGGTCTTCATCACGGCCGGCAAGGGCGGTGGCACCGGGACCGGTGCCGCACCGGTGGTGGCCGAGATCGCCAAGAGCGTGGGGGCACTGACCATCGGTGTGGTCACCCGCCCGTTCACCTTCGAAGGGCGCCGTCGCGCCATGCAGGCCGAGAAGGGCATCCAGATCCTCAAGGAGAAGGTCGACACGCTCATCGTCATCCCCAACGACCGCCTGCTCACGGTCTCCAACGACAAGACCAGCATGGTGAACGCGTTCAAGATGGCCGACGAGGTCCTCCTCCAGGGCGTGCGCGGGATCACCGACCTCATCACGGTCCCCGGTCTGATCAACACCGACTTCGCCGACGTGAAGATGGTGATGACCAACGCCGGGACGGCCATCATGGGCATCGGCGCCTCCATCGGCGAGGGACGGGCGGCCAACGCCGCCCGGGCGGCCATCACCAGCCCACTGCTCGAGGCCTCCATCGAGGGCGCGCGCGGGATCCTGCTCAACATCGCCGGGGGGTCGGATCTGGGCCTCTTCGAGGTCAACGAGGCGGCCGAGATCATCCACGGCGTGGCCCACCCCGACGCCAACATCATCTTCGGTGCGGTCATCGACGACAACATGGGCGACGAGGTGCGGGTCACCGTGATCGCCGCCGGTTTCGAGCGCTGGGAAGAGGGCCGCCCTCCGGCCAGCGAGCGGGTGTCGATCTTCAGCGGCGGCGAGGGCGACGGCGTCGGCGAGTCGGTGGACATCTTCGGGGAGGAGTCGAGCACCGACGACGAGTTTGATCTCGGTGACGACGATTTCGACGTCCCCTCCTTCCTCCGCTAGCGCACGGGTCGGGGCGCGTCTGGCCGCAGTGCGCCGCCGCATCGAGGCGGCCGGCGGGGATCCCGACGGGGTGACGGTGGTGGCGGTCACCAAGGGCTTCGGGCCCGAGGCCGTCGAGGCGGCCCGCGGCGCCGGGTTGACCGACCTGGGCGAGAACTACGCCCAGGAGCTCCTGGCCAAGGCCCCGGGCCCCCCCGGGACCCGGTGGCACTTCCTCGGGGCCGTGCAGCGCAACAAGGTGCGTTCCCTGGCGCCGGTGGTCGGGATGTGGCAGGCCGTGGCCCGCCGGGCCGAGGGGGAGCGGGTCGCGGCGTGTGCCCCGGGGGCCAGCGTGCTGGTCCAGGTCGACTGCAGCGGCCGGACGGGCCGCAATGGCTGTTCTCCGGCCCAGGCGCCGGAGCTGGTGAGCGCACTCTCGGCGCTGGCGCTTCGGGTGGAGGGCCTGATGACCGTGGCCCCCCCCGAGGCCGAGGAAGCCCGTCGGGCCTTCCGCCTGGTGGGCCACCTGGCCGACTCCCTCGGGCTGCCCGAGCGGTCGATGGGGATGAGCGACGACCTCGAACTGGCGGTTGCCGCCGGGGCGACCATGGTGCGCATCGGTCGCGCGCTGTTCGGCCAACGATCACGGGGGGCACCGGCGTAGTCCGGCCCGGCCCGCGGGCAGGCACTACGCTGTGCAGGGACAGGAGAAGGTATGGCGCCCTCGTTCATGAAGAAAACCATGGTCTACCTCGGCCTACTCGATGACGAGTACGACGAGTACGACAACCTGGAAGACCGTGCACCCCGCGGGTTCTCGTCCACCACGCGGGTCGACTCGGGGCGGGTGGAGCCCGATCAGCCCGAGGAGTACAGCGGGGGCATGAGCCGCATCCGGACCATCCCCCGCGAGACGGCCACGCCCGCCCCGTCACGCCCACCGGCGGCGCCCGCCGCGCCGCAGCCCCAGCGGCCGGCCACCGTTCGCCCGGTGCCGGTGGACACGGCCATTCCGGGCTCGCCGTCGGCCCGGGTGCACGTGGTGGCGCCGGCCCGGTTCGGCGACGCCAAGGAGATCGCCGACCGTCTCAAGGACAACCGACCGGTCATCGTCAACCTGCAGGTGGCCGACCGCGACCTCCAACGCCGGATGATCGATTTCTGCAGTGGCGTGACCTACGCCCTGAGCGGCGAGATGGAGAAGGTGGCCGACCAGGTGTTCCTCCTGGCGCCCACCAACGTCAAGGTCTCCGACGAGGAGCGTCAACGCCTGGTGGAGCGCGGCTTCGGACGCGAGTGAGTCGGGTACTCTCACCCTGTAGTGAACATCTTCCATCTGGCCGGGGTCCTGGTCGAGCTGTACCTGTGGCTCATCATGCTCCCCATGGCGCTGCTGAGCTGGTTCCGGATCGACCCCGGGAGCACCCTGGGCGGCGTCCAGCGCTTCCTCTACCGGGCCACCGAGCCCGTCCTGGCCCCGGTGCGACGGGTGATCCGGCCGGTGGGGGGCCTCGACCTCTCGTTCCTGGTGGTCTTCCTGGTGCTCCAGTACGTGGTGGTGGGCGTGCTCTTCCGCTGAGGGCACCCCGAGCCGCCAGGGGGTGATGGATAGACTCCGATCCCATGGACAATTCGCAATCCACCTCATCCACGCTCGACACCCTCCGCACCGTCGAGTTCCGGCTCGGCCTCAAGGGCTACAACGTCGACGAGGTCGACGAGTACCTCGACAAGGCCGCCCAGGAGGCTGAGGCGCTCCAGGAGCACGTGCGCCAGTTGAACGAGCGTCTGCGCCAGGCCAGCGAGCGGATCGGCCAGCTCGAATCGGAGAAGCGGAGCGAGCCGGCCGAGGTCGTCGCCGCCGCCCCCGAGGCGGAGAGTGCAACGGATGCGGCACTCTCCGACGAGACGCTCCAGCGCACGCTGCTGCTGGCGCAGAAATTCGTCGACCAGACCAAGCGGGAGAGCGAGGCCGAGGCGGCCGCCATCGTGGCCGGGGCCGAAGAGAAGGCGAGGCAGTTGCACGCCGAGGGTGAGCGGCAGCTGCGCGAGGACGTGGAGCGACTGGAGGCCAGCCGGGCCAAGCTGGCGGCCGATGTCGAGAGCATGGCCCGCCATCTCGAGTCCGAGCGCAACCGGTTGCGCACCGCCCTGTCGGAGATCCTCAAGTGGGTCGACGAGAACGTGCAGCCGGCCAACTCGCTCATGGGCGTGCGGCCGAAGTCGTCCGACAAGGCACCGGCGGCCGAGGGGGGTGACGCGCCGTCGCCCAAATCGGACGGTGCGGACGACGGCGCCCCTACACTGAACCTCCAGAACGCGGCGGGCGGTGGCGCCACGGGGGCGGCTCGCCCGCTCTAGCCCCCGGTGGTGTCACCGGGGCGCTGTTGCCCCTGCTGGGTACGGTCCGCTATCGTCACCCGCTCCCTCGACGCGGTCGCCGTCAGGGGACCGGCCGTCGCAACGGCCGGGAAGGAGGAACGATGAGCCCAGCGAGCAAGGCCACGGCTCCGAAGAAGGTGCCTGCGTCGCGAGCACCGGCGGCCCCGCAGGCCGTGGTCAAGAAGAAGTCTCAGAGGGCTGTCCCGTCAGCCAAGAAAGCCGTCATGACCAAGAAGACCGCACCGGAGCCCAAGAGCGCACCAGCCCCCAAGAGCGCGGCCGCGGCGGCCAAGAAGCAGGCGCCGGTGGTCAAGAAGACGGTGTCCTCCAAGCCCCCGGCGTCCCCCAATTCCCACGCGGGAAAGGCGGCCAAGGCGACCACGGCCAAGGCGACCACGGCCAAGTCGGCCAAGCGCGCCGCGGTGGCCAAGAAGGCGCCCAAGGCCACCAAGGCGTCCAAGGCCACGAAGAAGGAGACACCCGAGCCGGCCCAGGCTCCCGCCGCCACCCGGACCATCAAGACGCTGGGCTCCCGGCCGAAGGCGGCGCCACCGGTGCGGCCCAAGACGGGACCGTACGCCAAGGAGACCAAGTTCCTCGACGAGCAGAAGGACCTGCTCCTGGCCGACCGGGCCATCTACCAGGAGCAGGCCACCTCGTTGCGGGCGGAGGCGGACTCGCTGGCGCTCGAGCGTGAGCCGGGTGACGTCCAGTTCGACGAGGAGTCGGGCGAGGGCGGGACGGTGACGGTGGACCGGGAGCGGAACCTGGCCCTTTCGGGCCAGGCCGCGCTGGCCGTCGAGGAGATCGACTACGCCCTGGAGCGCCTGGCCGACAAGACCTACGGCTACTGCGAGCGCTGCTTCCAGCCCATACCCAAGCCCCGCCTGCGGGCCCTTCCCTACGCCCGTCTGTGCGTGGCCTGCAAGAGCGGGGGACTGTCGCGGCGCTGAACCGCCGGGGCGCCGGGCCCTTGCGAGCCCTGGCCTACGGGCTGGCGGCCCTGGTCCTGGTGGCCGACTGGGTCACCACCACGATCGCCGTGGACCACCTCCGCAGCGCCGAGCACGTGTGGGGGCCGTTCGGTCTGGGGCTGTCGTTCAACTCGGGCTTCGGCTTCAGCCTCTTCAGCGGCCGGGCCGGGCTGGTCACCTTCCTGCTCAGCGTGGCGGTGGTCGTGATCGCCGTCGTGGTGGCACGGGTGCGGACGGTGCTCGAGGCGGTCGGCGGCGGTCTGGTCCTCGGCGGCGCCGCGGGCAACGTGAGCGAGCGGCTCTTCGGGGGGCACGCGGGGCGGGTGCCCGACTTCATCACCCTCAGCCACTGGCCCACCTTCAACGTGGCCGATGCCAGCGTCACCGTGGGGGTGGTGCTCCTGGCGGTGGCGCTGCTGACGGGTCGTCCCCACCCGGCCACCTCGTGAGCGGGCGCACCGTCTCGGTGGAGGTCCCGGCCCTGCTGGACGGGGTCCGAGCCGACCGCGGCGTGGCCATGGTGGCCGACGTCTCGCGCGCCGCCGCCGCCGAGCTCATCGCCTCGGGCCGGGTGCTGGTCGACGGGGTGGCGGTGGCCGCCGGCCGCGACCTGCTGCGGGAGGGCTCCCGTATGACCGTCCACCTGCCCGAGGCGGGGGAGGCGCCGGTCGGGCCCGCGCCCGTCGTGGCTTTCGGCGTGGTCCCCGCCGACGCCGACGTGGTGGTCATCGACAAGCCGGCCGGCCTGGTGGTCCATCCGGGGGCGGGTCACCGCGGCGGCACCCTGGTCGGCGGCCTGCTGTCGCGCTTCCCCGACACGGCGGCCCTGGTGGAGGCCGGCGTCTGCCCGCCCGATCGGCCCGGGATCGTGCACCGGCTCGACAAGGGCACGTCGGGGCTCATGGTGGTGGCCCGCAGCGAGCCGGCCTACGCCTCCCTGGTGGCCCAGCTGGCCGACCGGAGCATGCAGCGTCACTACCTGGCCCTGGTGGAGGGGACGGTGCCCGACGACCGGGGCGAGATCGACGCGCCCATCGGCCGGTCGGCGCGGACGCCGACCAAGATGGCCGTCACCGCCGGGGGCCGCCCGGCCCGGACCCGCTACACCGTGCGGGAGCGCCGTGGCCCGCCCCGCCCCACCACCCTGGTCGAGCTGGGCCTCGAGAGCGGGCGGACCCATCAGATCCGCGTCCACATGGCGGCCATCGGCCATCCGGTGGTGGGCGACGCCCGCTACGGCGCGCCGGACCCGGGCCTGCCCTCGGGCCGCTTCTTCCTCCATGCCTTCCGCCTGTCCTTCACCCATCCGCGACGGGGCGGGCGCGTCGAGTTCACGGCACCGCTCCCGGGCGACCTGGAGGCGTACCTGGAGCTTGGGGGGGACGGCTAGGCCATCCCTAGCCACCCTCTGGGCCCAACGACGGGGCCGTCTGGTGGACGGCCGAGCCTGTCGGCGTCGACGGAGAGACCGGGCTAGGCGGCCTGGTGCACGCCGAGCACGTCGGCGTCGAAGGAGAGCGCCGCGAGCGCCTCCTCCTCGGCCCGCCGCACCCTCCGCACGCCGACACCGAGCCGCTCCGCGGTCGACTGCAGGGAGGCGGGCGAGTCCCCGCCGAACCCGAACCTCAGGCGCAGCACGTCGCGCTGGAGGTCGGGCAGCTTCTCGACGGCGTCGCGCACCCGGTCGTAGACCATGGTCTCGTGCACGTCGGCCACGAAGTCCGTGGGGTCGGGCGCCACCAGCTCGCCCAGCGTGGTGGCCGACTCGGACGCGGCCGGCTGATCGAGGGAGGCGGTGACCCGGGCCACGTCCTCGAGGGACTGGCGCTCGTCGGTGGTCATGCCGGTGGCCTCGTTGAGCTCCTCCTCGGTGGGGGTCCGCCCGAGGGCATTGGCCAGCTCGGCCTTGATCAGCTCGAGCCGCTGGATCTGTTCACCGACCTCGAGGGGGATCCGGATGGTGCGCCCGTGCTGCTGCACCGCCCGCTGCAGGGCCTGGCGGATCCACCAGGTGGCATAGGTCGAGAACCGGAAGCCCCGCTCCCAGTCGAACTTGTCGACGGCGCGCATGAGGCCGAAGGCACCCTCTTGGACCAGGTCGGCCATGTCCACGCCGCGGTCCTGGTAACGCCGGGCCCAGTGCACGACCAGCCTGAGGTTGGCCGCCACCATCTGCTGGCGGGCCAGCTGGTCCCCCGCGGCGACGCGCTTGGCCAACTCCACCTGCTGCTCGTGATCGGGCATGGGGAACTGGTCCAGATCACGCAACATCAACCCAAGGGTGTCGGCCGTGCTCACCGCGCTCTTCATCGCTCTGTCTCCCGACGCTCTTCGCTCTCTCTCATCCGTACCCGGAGTCCACCGGGTTGAATCTGCCCGGTACAACACCCGATGAGGCCGCATCATTCCATCGGGCTGTTCGGACCCGAAGTTGCAGCCGCCGTCGGCCCGTGGTGACCTACAGGCCGTGCCACCACGCCTCGCTCTCCTGCGCCACGGCGCCACCGAGTGGACGCTCTCGGGCCGGCACACCGGCCGCACCGATCTCCCGCTCCTCGACGAGGGCCGCCGGCAAGCCAAAGTCGCTGGTCAAGCGCTGGGCACCCTCTCCTTCGGCCTGGTGCTCACCAGCCCCCTGCGGCGGGCGGCGGACACCTGCGCCCTGGCCGGGTTCGACGGGGAGCCCGAGCCCGACCTGTTGGAGTGGGACTACGGCGCCTACGAGGGCCGCACCACGGTCGAGATACGGGCCGAGCGACCCGGATGGACGCTGTGGGCCGACGGGGTGCCCGACGGCGAGCGGGCCGCCGACGTGGGCCGCCGCGCCGACCGGGTGATCGAGCGGGCCCGGCGGTCCGAGGCGGACACGCTGTGCGTGGCCCACGGGCACCTGCTGCGCGTGCTGGCGGCGCGCTGGCTGGGCCTCCCGCCGGTGGCGGGGCGCCTCTTCTCCCTGGGTGCCGGTGCGGTCAGCCTGCTCGGATGGGAGCGCGAAACGCCGGTGGTGGAGGTGTGGAACCGGCTCCCCGAAGGGCTGGGCTGAGTGGGGTCAGCTCACCGGGGCGGCCACATTGCCCCGGGCCCGGGCCACCATGTCGGCCAGGCTGTAGGACTGCAGGTGGGTCCGCATGGTCTCCCCGACGTCGGCCCAGACGGCGAGCAGGACGCACTGCCCCTCGTGGTCGCAGGCCCCGTCGGCGTGGGGCTCGCCGAAGTCCCCCGCGGCGATGGGGCCGTCCACGGCGGAGATGATCTGGGCCAGGCTGATGTCCTCGGGGAGGCGGGCCAGCACGTACCCGCCGCCCACGCCCCGCTTCGAGCGGACGAGGCCGGCGCCCTTGAGGGCGAGCAGGATCTGCTCGAGGTAGGGCTGGGGCAACGCGGTCCGCTCGGCGATGTCACGCACGGAGGTCGGCGTCTCGCCGCCGTGCAGCGCCAGCGACAGCAAAGCCCGGCAGGCGTAGTCGCCCCGCGTCGATACCCTCACATGCCGATGTTACCGGCCCGGGGGTCGGGAGCGAGGTGTTCGCGGGTCTACGGTGTCCCGCTGTGACCGCAGCCGAGGGACCGGAGACCGCAGCCGATGGACCGCGACCCCTCCTGCCCGACTTCGGGGGAGCGTGCCTGACCGGGGTGCTGCCGGGGCTGCTGGGGAGCATCTACGGCCGGGCGGAACTGCCGGCGTGGATGCCGGACGGCGTGGCCGACGCCTCTCAGGTCGTCCTGCTGGTCCTCGACGGCCTGGGCTGGGAGCAGCTGGCCGCCCGGGACGAGCTGGCCCCCACCCTGACCGAAGGGATCGGGGGGCCGATCACCTCGGTGGCGCCCAGCACCACCGCGGCCGCGTTGACCTCGCTGGTGACCGGGCGACCGCCATCGGCGCACGGGGTGGTCGGCTACCGCGTGGCGTGGGGCGACGAGATCATGAACGTCCTGGCGTGGACGATCGGCGGCGTCGACGCCCGGGTGCGGGTGCCCGCCTCCGTCTTCCAACCGTGCCCGACGTTCCCGGGCGCCCCGCGGCCGGTGCCGGTGGTGACCCGTCACGACTACGGGCCCACCGGCTTCACGGCGGCGCACCTGGGCGACGGCGAGCTGCACCGCTGGCACACGCCGGCCGGACTGATCACCGGCGTGCGGTCGGTGCTCGGGCAGGGGGCGCGGTTCGTCTACGCCTACTACGAGGGCATCGACAAGGTGGCCCACGCCGACGGCCTGGGGGAGTACTACGACGACGAGCTGGTGGCGGTGGACCGGCTGGTGGCCGACGTGCTGAGCGTCCTGCCGCCCGGGGGGGTGCTGGTGGTGACGGCCGACCACGGGCAGGTCGACGTGGGGGGCACCGGCGAGATCCTTGGCGCCGACGTGATGGACGCCGTCACGCTGCTCAGCGGCGAGGGCCGGTTCCGCTGGCTCCATGTCCGGCCCGGGGCCACCGACGCCGTGGCGGGGGCGGCCGGCGAGCTGTACGGAGACGTGGCCTGGGTGCGGACGCGGGACCAGATCGTCGACGAGGGGTGGCTGGGTGGCACCCCGTCGGTGGCCGTGGCGTCGAGGCTGGGCGACGTGCTGCTGGCGCCCCACGCGCCGACCGCCTTCCTCGACCCGGCCGACACGGGCGAACTGCGGCTGTGGGCCCGCCACGGCTCGCTCACCCCGGCCGAGATGCTGGTTCCCCTGCTCAGCTGGCCGTCCGCCTGACGCGGCGCGCGCGAATGGCAGGATTGGGGCATGGCGGACGACCCGACCCCGATAGCCCCCGACGAAATCCTCGGTGCCGAACGCGACGGTGCCGGGGGAGGCGAGGCGGCCGGGGCGCCGCCCTCGGCCCGAGAGTCGGTCAACGAGCCGGCCAAGGTGCTGCGCATCGGCTCCATGGTCCGGATGCTGCTGGACGAGGTGCGCCAGGCCCCGCTGGACGAGAAGGGCCGGGTACGCCTGCGTGAGATCTACGAGCAGTCGATCCACGATCTCTCCGAGGGGCTCTCGCCCGACCTGGTGGCCGAGCTCGACCGCATGGCCCTGCCCTTCGACGACGACGCCCCGAGCGAGTCCGAGCTGCGCATCGCCCAGGCGCAGCTGGTGGGCTGGCTGGAGGGCCTGTTCCACGGGATCCAGGCCACCCTCATGTCCCAGCAGATGGCGGCCCGCTCCCAGCTCGAGGAGATGCGCCAGCGCGGGCTGCCCCAGGCCGGCGAGAGCTCGGGGGCACGCCCCGGGGCGTATCTCTGAGATCTCTGAGACCATGATCGCACCAGAGAAAGGACCATCCACTCATGGCTGACGAAGAAGCAGGAGGCAGTGCCGGAGGCCCGCCGACGTTCCCCGGTGGGAGCGGGGACGCCGAGGGAGCGCCGCCGCCGGCTCCACCCGCCTCATCCACGGCGCCCGCCCCGCCGTCGTATCCGGACACGGAGACCCGCGGTTTCGACCCGCCCCGCGCGGCCTACCCGCCGCCGTCGTTCGCCGGCCCACCCCCGGTGGTGTACGCCAGCTGGGGACTCCGCGTAGGTGGGTACCTGATCGACTTCGTCATCCTGGCCCTGGTGGAAGGGGTGCTGGACCTGCTCCTGCGCGGGACCAAGTCGGGGGCGATCCACTTCACCACGACCAACCACGGCGTGGTCCACCATCACCACTACTCCATTGTGGCCCTGTCCCTCGGCGTGGTCATCAGCATCGTGTACGCCACGGTCCTCATCGGTCGTCCCGCGGGGCAGACCGTCGGGATGATGGCGGTCGGCGTGCGGTGCGTGCGCGACGAGTCCCTCGAGCTGGTTGGATACGGGAAAGCCTTCGTCCGCTCCCTGGTCGAGGAGGTCTTCCGGCTCACGGTGATCGTCTGGATCGTCGACATGCTCTTTCCCCTCTGGGACGCCAAGCGCCAGACCCTGCACGACAAGATCGTCCGCACGGTCGTTCTCCGGACCAAATAGCGCGGGTAAGGTCCTAGGTCCGCGGACAAATGACAGGTCTGTAAGTTCGAGTCGAAAGGAGGCCGGTGTCGGAGCGGTCGTTCACCCACCTCCATACCCACACCGAGTTCTCCATGCTCGACGGCGCCGCCCGGGTGGGCGCGCTGGTGTCCGCCGCCGCCGCCGACGGGCAGCCGGCCCTGGGTATCACCGACCACGGCAACATGTACGGCGTCCTGGACTTCTACAAGGCCTGCCGCGAGCAGGGCATCACGCCGGTCATCGGCACCGAGGCCTACATGGCGGCCGAGTCACGCCACGAGCGCCCGGTGCGCCGGGGCAGGGTCGACGACACCGGGGGCGACGTCGAGGGCGGACAGAAGCTCTACTACCACCTGACCCTGCTGGCCGAGACGGTCGGGGGCTACCGCAACCTGCTCAAGCTCTCGTCCGCCGCCTACCTCGAGGGCTACTACTACAAGCCCCGGCTCGACTGGGAGCTCCTCGAGCGTCACCACGAAGGGCTGATCGCCACCACGGGATGCCTGGGCGGGGTGGTGCTCCAGGCGCTCCTGTCCGGCGACGTCGCCGAGGCGGAGCGCCGGGCCGCCCGCCTGCAGGACATCTTCGGGCGCGACCACCTCTTCGTCGAATTGCAGGACCACGGCCTGGCTGACCAGCACCGGACCAATCCCCAGCTGGTGCAGATCGCCCGCCGCCTCGGGGCCCCCCTGCTGGCCACCAACGACAGCCACTACACCCACCGGGAGGACGCCGTGGCTCACGACGCCCTCCTCTGCGTGCAGACCGGGGCGCTGCTGTCGGACACCAACCGCTTCCACTTCGAGGGGACCGAGCACTACCTCAAGTCGTCGCGCGAGATGCGCCACCTCTTCTCGGAGCTCCCCGAGGCGTGTGACAACACCCTGCTCATCGCCGAGCGGGCCGATGTGCAGATCGAGCTGGGCCAGCCGAGCCTCCCCGAGTTCCCCGTGCCCGAGACCTTCACGGGCGAGCGGTACGAGGACCGGGCGCTGGCCTACCTGCGCCACCTGACCATGGAGGGGGCGCGGTCGCGCTACGGCAGCGAGGTGCCGGCCCACGTGCGTGACCGGCTGGACTACGAGTTGGGCGTCATCGGGAACATGGGGTTCGCCGCCTACTTCCTGGTGGTGTGGGACCTCATCCGTTTCGCCCGCGAGTCGGGCATCCGGGTCGGCCCCGGCCGGGGGTCAGCGGCCGGCTGCTGCGTGGCCTACTGCCTGCGCATCGTCGACCTCGACCCCATCCGCTACGACCTGCTCTTCGAGCGCTTCCTCAATCCGGGGCGCCAGCAGATGCCCGACATCGACATGGACTTCGACGAGCGCTACCGGGCCGACGTGATGCGCTACGCCGCCGAGAAGTACGGCAGCGACCGGGTGGCCCAGGTGGTCACCTTCTCGACCATCAAGGCCCGGGCCGCCGTGCGGGACGCGGCGCGGGTCCTGGGCAAGCAGTACAGCGTGGGTGACCGCATCGCCAAGGCCATGCCGCCGCTGGTCATGGGCCGCGACACCCCCCTCCACGCCTGCCTGACCAAGACCGAGGGGCACGAGGAGGGGTTCGCCGCGGCGGCGGAACTGCGCACCATGCACGAGTCGGACCCCGACGCCAAGGAGGTGATCGACGTCGCCCTGGGGCTGGAAGGGCTGCGGCGCCAGGATGGGATCCACGCGGCCGCCGTGGTCATCTCCCGCGACCCCTTGACCGACTACCTCCCCGTCCAGCGCAAGCCCGACGCCGGGGGCCGGCCCGAGGACGCGCCGATCGTGACGCAGTACGAGATGCACGGGGTGGAGGAGCTCGGCCTGCTCAAGATGGACTTCCTGGGGCTGCGCAACCTGTCCATCATCGAGCGGACACTCGATCTGATCGAGGCGGCGACCGGGGAGCGGCCGGACATCGACGCCGTCGACCTGGCCGACGAGCCGACCCTCGAGATGCTGCGCCGTGCCGACTCCATCGGCGTGTTCCAGCTGGAGGGCTCGGCCATGCGCCAGACCCTGCGGG
Source organism: Acidimicrobiales bacterium (assembly GCA_052148295.1). Taxonomy (GTDB): domain Bacteria; phylum Actinomycetota; class Acidimicrobiia; order Acidimicrobiales; family RAAP-2; genus Bog-473. The sequence continues at coordinate 53,974 of JBKQIP010000162.1, read as the reverse complement.
CCCTGGCGCCCACCAGCTTCGACGACGTGGCCGCGCTGGTGGCGCTCTACCGGCCCGGGCCCATGGCGGCCAACATGCACCGCGACTACCCCGAGCTCAAGAACGGCCGCAAGGCACTGACCTACCTGCATCCGGACCTCGAGCCGATCCTCAAGGACACCTACGGGCTGATGCTCTACCAGGAGTCGGTCATGCGGGTGGCGCAGAAGTTCGCCGGCTACTCGCTCGAGGAAGCCGACAACCTGCGCAAGGCGTGCGGCAAGAAGATCAGGGCGCTCATCGCCGCCGAACGCGAGAAGTTCGTGGCGGGCTGTGTCGCGCAGGGGTACGGCGAGGCGCTGGGCACCGACCTGTTCGACATCATCGAGCCCTTCGCCGACTACGCCTTCAACAAGTCGCACTCCTACGGCTACGGCCTGGTGGCGTACCAGACGGCCTGGCTCAAGGCGCACCATCCGACCGAGTACATGGCGGCGCTCCTCACGTCGGTCAAGGACAACAAGGACAAGACGGCCGTCTACCTGGCCGAGTGCCGATCGCGGGGCATCGCCGTCCTGGTGCCCGACGTCAACCGCTCCGTGGCCGAGTTCGCCCCCGACCGCTCCGAGGGGGCCGGTCCCGCCATCGTGTTCGGGTTGGCCGCGGTGCGCAACGTCGGCGAGAGCCTGGTCGAGCGCATCGTGGCCGAGCGGACGGCGCACGGCCCGTTCGTCGACTTCTTCGATTTCTGCCAGCGGGTCGACCCGGCGGTGTTGAACAAGCGCACCATGGAGTCGCTGGCCAAGAGCGGCGCCTTCGACTCCCTGGGCCACACCCGGCTCGGGCTGTGCCTCGTCCTCGAGAGCGTCGTCGATCGGACGCTCGAGCGTCGCCGGGAGCAGGACCTGGGGATCACCTCGCTCTTCGCCGCGTTGGAGGGAGAGCAGGACGACCCCGGCTGGGGGGCGGCCAACGTGGTCATCCCCGACACGGAGTTCGACAAGGACCAACGCCTGGCCTTCGAGAAGGAGATGCTCGGTCTCTACGTGAGTGACCACCCGCTCATGGGCTTCGAGCAGGCGCTGTCGCGCTACACCGATTGCCGCCTCTCGGATCTGCGGGAGGAGGATCCCACGACCGAGCGCTCGGCCGTGCGGTCGGTCGGGGGCGTCGTCACCGACCTGCGCCGGACGTACACCAGGAAGGGCGACCTCATGGCCCGGTTCGTGCTCGAGGATCTCCACGCCGCCATGGAGGTGTTCGTGTTCCCCAAGACGATGGCCGACTACGGCGCACTGATCGAGAACGACGCCGTCCTGGTGGTGCGCGGACGGCTCGACACGCGGGAGGAGGAGCCCAAGATCGTCTGCATGGAGGTCAGCCGTCCGCCGCTCGAGCGGGGGTTGGAGGACCTCAAGATCGCCCTGCCCCTGGGCGTCCTGACCGATGCGACCGTGGGGGGCCTCAAGGAGGTCCTGAGCCGGCACCCCGGCCCCTCGTCCGTGCTGCTGCACGTCGGGGAGAAGGTGCTCCGGCTCCCGCCCGAGTTCAACGTGGACTGCCGAAACGGTCTGGTGGGGGAGCTCAAACGGCTCTTGGGACCGGGCGCCGTCCTGACCTGAGCCGACCTTGACCAGGGCCACCAGGGGGGACGGGCGCCACCGGGGCCCACCGTGGGCATCAGGGCGGTTGGGAAAGATCGCCGGGCAGCCACTAGAATCGCGCCATGCCGATCGTAGTGAGCACCAAGGATTGCACTGCGCTCAGTGATGCTGAGCTGGTGGAGATGGCCGACCTGTGTGCGGAACGTGCACCGGGGTTCGATATCGGATTCCTGTCCAAGGAGCGCGAATCGTGGGTGCTGATCACACACGCCCGGGAGGGGAACAAACTGCGGGGCTACTCCTTCTGCACGCTGGAGCGGATCGGGGGGACGCCGTCGCTGCTGGTCGGGCTGGCCCTGGTCGACCGCACCTCGCGGGCCGAGGCGGCCCTCAAGGCGATCATGGCCGACCAGTACCGACGCGCCCTGCTGGCCTTCCCCGACGAGGACGTCCTCCTGGGGACCCGCCTGCTGTCGCCCCAGGGGTTCCGCGCCTTCGCCGGACTCCAGGACGTGGTGCCGTTCCCCGAGCACAAGTCCTCGGGAGAGGAGCGGGCCTGGGCCCGCCGGCTGTCGAAGCGCTTCGGCTGCGAGTCCCGGCTCGACGACCGCACGTTCATCCTCAAGGGTGACGGCTCGGTGGCCGGTGGGCTGGACTTCTTGGCCACCAAGGTGAAGATCCCCGACGGCGTCGAGCAGCACTTCGGGGGTTTCGACGCCGACCGCGGCGACCGTCTGGTCGCCTTCGGCTGGGCCATGGCCGAGGACCTCGCCGGCGGCAAGCTCGGCCGCTGAGGCACGCCGTTCGGGGTGGCACCCGGGTCGCCTCGGCGTCGGCCCTCGACGCCGGTCTCGACGCCGGTCTCGACGTCAGCCTCGGGGCAGGATGGCCGCGCAGACCTTGTAGCAGTGCCCGTCCCGTGGCGGGCTGACGGTCACTAAGAGGTACTGCGGCTCGAAGCCCAGCGCGGTGGCCAGGCTCTTGCCGCTCAGGCGCTCGCGCCGGGCGGCGTCGAGGGCACGCGCGGCCTGACGATCCTCGACCGGGAGCCACACGTCGTCCCGGTCCCACCCGAAGCGCACCCAGGTGGTGCCGTCGCCCTCGCGGCGGATCAGTTGGGGGCTGCGTGTCGGCTCGATCAGGGCCACCGACGGGCGGAAGCCACGGAATTCCCAGTAGGGGGCCGAAGGGCCCGGGAAGCCCAGCAGGGGTCCCTCGGGGCTGGCCGCCATGCGCCGCAGGAGCTTGCGCACGTGGCGCCCCCGGAGCGTCCCGATGTGGCGGGGGAGGTCGGCCGCCGTGGTGGCCTCGGGCTGGGCCAGGTCGTCCCGTTCGGGGTCGTCGGCCAGGGTGATCTCCACTACTTCGAACACCGTGATGTCCGGCTCGTAGTTCTCGGGCCAGGGCACCCGTACCCGCATGACGGTGCGGGTGGCCAGGTCGACCACGGTGGTGTCCTCCACGGTGGAGGCCAGGACCAACAGGTGCAGGGTGGACCCACCCGACGTGGGGATCCTCTCCCTCCGGCGGGCCGAACGGCGCATGAGCGCCCGGGGGTCGGTCCCCTTCTCCCCGGCCGGGGCGCGCCGGGTCCTGGGCGGCTTCGTGCCGGCGGGGGTGGATCCGGCGGTGGCGCCAGCGGGGCCGTCGCGAGCGTCGGTGCGGGCGTCGGTGCGGGCGTCGGCCGGTGCGTGCGGAGGGGCGCCGTCAGTGGCGCCGGTGGCGATGTCGGGCGGGGTGCCGTCAGAAGCGGCGGCCTGCTCGACGGTCCGCTCGCCGGCGGAGCCATCGCTGCGGTCGTCGGCCCGGTCGGCGGTCAGGTCGTCAGTCAGGTCGTCGGTCATCGGCGCAACGCCTCGAGTTGCGCACCCAGGGTAGCCACATCGTCGGCCGGCCGGTCGCACGTGGCGCCGCGACAGACGAAGGCCGACCCACCGGTGCGGTCGGCGAACAGCGGGCAGGTGCCCGGTTCGCCCCAGGCCACGACGGCGGTCGGGAGCCAATGGCGGCGCACGGCACCCAGGAGATCGGGCCGGTCGCCGGTGACCACGATCTCCTGACGCTCGGTGATCATGGGCAGGGCGGCCACCAGGTCCGCCACCGCGCCCGGGTGCTCGCTGAGCAGGGGCCCGGCCAGGGCCACGGTCCGATCGACGGCCCGGGCCGATCGGGCGTCGTCGGACAGCGCGGCCGAGCGGAGGAGGGCCCACGTGGCGATGGAGTTGGTGGCCGGCAGGGCCCCGTCGAGGAACTCCTTGGGCCGCTCGAGCAGCACCTCGGCGTCGTCGCCCGTGGTGAAGAACCCGCCGTTCCGGTCGTCCCAGAAGCGGGCCAGCAAGGCGTCGGACACCTGTTGGGCCCGGTCACGCCACTGCTGCCGTCCGGTGAGCTCGGAGAGCCGGACGCAGGCCTCGACCAGCCAGGCGTGGTCGGCGGCCACGGCCAGATGGCGGGCCCGGCCACCCTGCCAGCTCCGCATGAGGCGGCCCTCGTGGTACATCTCGCCCAGCAGGAATTCGCCGATCTCCTGGGCCCGGCGGGCGTAGTGGTCCGAGCCGGTGACGGCGGCCACCTCGGCCAGGGTGGCCGCGGCCATGGCGTTCCACTCGGTGAGGACCTTCTCGTCGCGGGCCGGCTGCACCCGGGTGGCGCGCCGGGCGGCCAGCAGGGCGCGACCCTCCTCGACGTCGGGCGGACGTTCGAGCGGGGCACCGACCGGGCGACAGGGGATGGAGCGGCCCTCCCAATTGCCGGCGTCGGTGATCCCGTACCACTCGGCCGTGGGCCGTACGAGGCGCTCGGGCAGGGCGTGCCGGAGTTCGTCGAGGGTGAAGGTGGCGTGGCCGCCCTCCACGCCGCCGGCGTCGGCGTCGAAGGACGAGTAGAGCGCGCCCTCGGGGGTGGACAGGTCGCGCAGCACGAAGTCCAACGTCTCGGAGGCCACGCCCAGGTAGTCGGTCTTCCCGGTCTCCTGCCAGGCGTGGAGATAGGCCCGGGCCAGCAGCGCCTGATCGGTCAGCATCTTCTCGAAGTGCGGCACCAGCCATCGAGCGTCGGTGGAGTAGCGGCAGAACCCGCCCACCAGGTGGTCGTAGAGGCCACCGGCCGCCATGGCGTCGAGCGTGGTCACGGCCATCTGGCGGGACCGCTCCGACCCGGCGCCGCGAGCGTGGCGCAGGCAGAGCTCGATGAGGCCGGGGCGGGGGAACTTGGGTGCGGGGCCGAACCCCCCCCAGGTGACGTCGAACCCCGAGGCGAGGCCGCTCACCACCCGCTCGATGAGCCGGTCGGGCGCGACGTCCTCGCGCGGCACCGGTGACGGGGGAGCGTCGCGCCGCTCGCTCATCGACTCGGCCAGCCGGACCTCGCGACGCACGGCCCCGACCAGCGCGTCGGCTTGGGACAGCACCTTGTCCCGCTCCGTCTCCCAGGCCGTGCCCAACGCGCTCACCACGCGGCGGAAGGAGGGCATGCCGTGGCGATCCTCGGGGGGGAAGTAGGTGCCGGCGTAGAAGGGCCGCCCCTCGGGGGTGCAGAACACCGACATGGGCCAGCCCCCCGAGCCGGTGAGCGCCTGGGTTGCGGCCATGTAGAGGGAATCGAGGTCGGGGCGCTCCTCGCGGTCCACCTTGATGGAGATGAACCAGCGGGTGAGGTCCTCGGCGGTGGCCTGGTCCTCGAAACTCTCGTGGGCCATGACGTGGCACCAGTGGCAGGAGGCGTAGCCGATCGAGAGGAAGATCGGCTTGTCCTCCGCCTTGGCCCGCTCGAGAGCCTCGTCGCCCCACGGGTACCACTCGACCGGGTTGCCGGCATGTTGACGGAGGTAGGGGCTGGTCTCGTCCGTCAGCTGGTTCACGGCTCCGATGCTATGGCTCACCACGGGGGGACCGGCGTGCAAGGCTCCCCCTGTGGAACTCGAGCTCGAGGGAAGGACGGCCCTCATCACCGGGGCCAGCCGTGGCATCGGCCTGTCCATCGCCGGTCGCTTCATGGAGGCCGGCGCCAACGTGATGCTCGCCTCACGCACGGCCGAGGACCTGGCCCAGGCTGCCGCCTCCCTCGAGGCCGGCCGCCCGGGGCGGGTGGCGTGGAAGGTGGCCCACGTGGAGGACGGCGAGCAGGCGCGGGACTGCGTGGCCGAGACGGTCGAGCGGTTCGGTTCCCTCGACGTCCTGGTCAACAACGCCGGCACCAATCCCTACTTCGGGCGCATGATCGACATCGATCAGGCGCGGGCCCAAAAGACCTTCGAAGTGAACCAATGGGCGGTGCTCATGTGGTCGTCCTACGCCGTGAAGGCCGGGCTCGGCGGTTCGATCGTCAATGTGGCCTCCATCGGTGGTCTGTCGGTCGAGCCCAACATCGGTTGGTACAACGTGACCAAGGCGGCCGTGTTGCACATCACGCGGCAGCTGGCGTTCGAGCTCGCTCCGGACATCAGGGTCAACGCGCTGGCCCCGGGGCTGATCAAGACCAAGCTGGCCCAAGCCCTGTGGGAGGGGCCGGGTGAGGAGCGCATCGCCGCCCATATCCCCCTCCGGCGCTTGGGCCTGCCCGACGACGTCGCCACGGCGGCCCTCTTCCTCGCCTCTGATGCCGCGTCGTGGATCACCGGGCAGACCCTGATCGTCGACGGCGGTACCACCAGGCAACCCTCCGGGGGCGTCGGCTGACCGGCTGACCGGCCGGCTGACCGGCTGACCGGCTGGCCGGACGCGCCCGGGGCTCCCGGCCCATCCGAGCGGGGCGACTCGGCGTGGGCCCCCGAAGGCCCCCCGCCCCAGCCGGTCGGGGCGACTCGGCGTGGGCCTCCGAAGGCGCCCCCGCCCCAGCCGGTCGGGGCGCGGCGGCCGCTCAGGCCAGTGCGCTCCGCCGCACCTTGCCCGACGGCGTGCGGGGCAGTTCGGTCACGTAGACGACTTCCTTCGGCGCGGCCCAGGGGGAGAGAGTGGCCCTGACCAGGTCGGCCAGCTCCTGGGCCGTCGGGGTCACCGCCGGTGACCCCTCCGCCGACCCCTCCGTCCCCGGCACCACCCAGGCCACCACCCGCTCACCCCATTCGGGGTCGGGACGCTTCCAGACGGCCACCTCGGCCACACCGGCGTGCGTGGACAGGACGCGCTCGACGGCGTCGGGCCAGACCTTCTCGCCCCCGGTGACGATGACCTCGGCCACCCGGCCGCGGACGGCGATGGCCCCCTTGTCGGTCAGGTACCCGGCGTCCCCGGTGGCGAACCACGTGCGCGTGCCGTCGGGCCCGACGACCCGGCCGTCGTCGCCGTCGCGGTAACACCGCATCAGCATCGGGGCGCGCAGGAGTACTTCGCCATCGCCATCGCCATAGCCGTCGCCATCGCCATCGCCGTCACCATCGCCGAAGTGGGCAAGTGCCACCTCGACGCCGTCCAGCGGGACCCCGTCGTAGAGCACCCCCGAGCCCGTCTCGGTCAGGCCGTAGGTGACCACCACGTTGGGGGCGAGCGTCTCGGGCGGCCGGCTGCCGCCGAGCAGGACGCAGGTGAAGGCCCCGGCATCGATACGGCGGAGCCCCGTGGCCACCAGCGAGACGTGGGTGACCTCACCCGAGCGACCGAGCCGTTGGACCGCGTCGGCATCGAAGCCGGGCAGCACCCTGAGCGGCGTGCCGGTCAGCAGGGCGCGGGTCACCACCGAGAGCCCTCCGACGTGCGACAGCGGCAGGCAGCACAGCCAGGCGTGCCGATCGGGGTCGACGCCGAGTCGCTCCGAGGTGGCCCGGGCCGAGGCCGCCAGCGCGTGGTGGGTGAGGACGACCCCACGGGGCGCACCCGAGGACCCGCTCGTGGCCACCACCAGGGCGTCGCCCTCTTCGACCGGCAGCCCGTCGCCGATGCGGTGGAAGGCCCCGTCGGAGCCGACCACGCGGGTCGGTCGCAACGCCGCCAGCAGGGCCCGGCGGGCGGTGTCGGGGAGCCGGGGATCGAGCGGCGCGGCGGCGTCGCCGGTGTCCCAGACCGCCCGCAGGGTGTCGACGAAGCCTGTTCCCCCTGGTAGGTCAAGTGCGACGAGTTCAGGCACAGCGGTAGCGTAGGTCCCTGTGCACACCGTGGTCACCGGAAGTCCCCATGATCCCCTCCATGAACTTCGAGCGCTCCCGGCGCCGCAATGGGAGCCATCGGGTACGTTCACCGACATCCGTTACGAGGTGGCCGAGGGCATCGCCAAGCTGACCATCTGCCGTCCCGAGCGCCGGAACGCCTTCCGGCCGCAGACCCTCTTCGAGCTGACTGACGCCTTCACCATGGCGCGCGACGACCCCCACGTGGGGGTCATCATCCTGTGCGGCGAGGGCCCCGACGCCTTCTGCTCGGGCGGCGACCAGAAGATCCGGGGCGACGACGGCTATATCGGTGACGACGAGGTGGCGGCGCAGGGCATCGGCCGCCTCAACGTGCTCGATCTGCAGGTCCTCATGCGTCGTATCCCCAAGCCGATCATCGCCATGGTCGCCGGTTATGCCATCGGGGGCGGCCACATCCTCCACCTGGTGTGCGACCTTTCCATCGCGGCCGACAACGCGCGCTTCGGTCAGACCGGGCCCAAGGTGGGGAGCTTCGACGGCGGGTACGGCTCGTCGCTGCTGGCCCGCACCATCGGCCTCAAGCGGGCCAAGGAGGTCTGGTTCCTGTGCCGCCAGTACGACGCCGCCCAGGCGCTCGACTGGGGGCTGGTCAACGCCGTGGTCGCCCTCGACGACCTCGAGGCGGAGACCGTGGCCTGGTGCCGCCAGATCCTGAGCCTGTCGCCCATCGCGCTGCGGATGATCAAGGCCGGCATGAACGCGGCCGATGACGGTCTGGCCGGTGTCCAGCAGCTGGCCGGGGACGCCACCATGCTCTTCTACATGTCCGAAGAAGGACAGGAGGGCCGCAACGCGTTCCTCGAGCACCGCGCCCCGGACTTCTCCCGTTTCCCCCGGCGGCCGTGACCACTTCGTGGCGGCTGTGGGTGGCCGGCGCGCGCCCGCGTACGTTCCCGGCGGCCATCGTCCCGGTGGCCGTGGGCACCGCCGTGGGGTATGCCTCGAGCGGGCGACTGGTCATCACCTCCCCGGCCCGGGCGGGCCACGGGCGACCCGCCGGCTACCTGATGCACGACGTCAACTGGACCAACGCCCTGTGCGCGCTGGTCGTCGCCCTCTTCATCCAGATCGGGACGAACTACGTCAACGACTACGCCGACGGCGTGCGGGGCACCGACGAGGTGAGGGTGGGCCCGGTCCGCCTGGTGGCCGGCGGCCTGGCCAGCGTGCGCGCCGTCAAGATCGCCGCCCTGGTCTCCTTCGGGGTCGCCGCGCTGGCCGGCCTGTACCTGGCCGCCCACGTCAGCTGGTGGCTCATCGTGGTCGGTCTCGTCTGCGGCCTGGCCGGCTGGGCCTACACGGGGGGGCCCCACCCCTACGGGTATCTGGGGCTGGGCGAGGTCTTCGTGTTCATCTTCTTCGGGCTGGTGGCCACGGCCGGATCGGCCTACGTCCAGCACGCCCCCTTCAGCCTGGTCCACGGCTCGCTCGTGTACACCTACCACTTCGACTGGGCCTATCCCCTGTGGACCGGGGCCGCGGTGGGCCTGCTGGCCGTCGCGCTGCTCGAGGCCAACAACATGCGGGACATCGAGACCGACGCGGTGGCGGGCAAGCGGACGGTGGCCGTGCGCCTCGGACGCCGGCGGGCCGGTTTCCTCTACGTGGCGCTGCTGTTGGGCACCGCCCTGGCCATCGGGGTCCTGCACCGCTGGAACGCCTGGTCCCTGTTGGCGCTGGCGGCGCTTCCCTTGAGTCTGTACCCGGTCCGCATCGCCCTCAGCGAGCGCACCGGCAGGAAGCTCCTCCCCCTGCTGGGGGCCACGGCGCGGCTGCAGATCGGCGTGGGCCTCCTCCTCACGTTGGGGATCGTGATCGGGTCGAGCTAGTGCGCCGGCCGGGTCAACCAGTGACGGACATGCCGGGCCACCACGGTCGGTTGCTGAAGGTGGACGGCGTGGCCGCCCCCGGGCACGAGCGAGGCCACCGTCTGAGCCGCGCCGCCCGCCAGGCGGAGGGCGTGGGCGGCGAAGCGGGAGTCGTCGCTCCCGGCCAGGGCCAGGACGGGGGTGGTCAGGGTGGCCAGGCGCTCCCACAGGGGCTCCTGTGTGCCCGTGCCGGCCAGGCGGAGGCTCGATGCGAGCCCGTCCGCCGTGTTGCGGCGCCGCTCCTCGGTGAGCGCGGCGGCCCCCAGGTGGGCGAAGAGCGGGCCGCCGAGCCACCGGACGAGGAAGGCGTCGACGTCGCCCGAAGCCTCCAGCGCCGCCGCCGCCGCCTCGTCGGCCTGCCGGCGCGCCCGGCGCGCCTCGGGGTCCTCGATGCCACCGGTGGCGCCGATCACGATCATCCGACCCGGCGGGGGGTCGGAACCGGTGGCCAGGTGGAGGGCGACCCGGGCCCCGAGCGAGTAGCCGAGCACGTCGTAGGGAAGGTCGCCGAGCGTCGCGGCCGCCGCCTCGGCCACCAGCGTGGCCGTGCCGGGGAGGTCGGCCCGCACCGCGTCGGAGCCGGCGTGGCCCGGCAGGTCGATGCCGACCAGCGTGTGATCGCGGGCCAGCAGGTCGCCGAAGGGCCCCCACAGACGGGCCGTCTGGGTGAACCCGTGCAGCAGGACCAGGGGCGGCCCGGACCCGCGCACCTCGACATGGAGCGCCACGTCGGATGAGCGTACAGGCCACCTTCGCCGCCACCTTGGTGGACGAATGGGTGCGCGCCGGCGTCACCGACGCCGTGGTCTGCCCCGGCTCGCGATCGACACCGCTGGCCCTTGCCCTGGCCAACCGGTCCGAGTTGCGGGTGCACGTGAAGCTCGACGAGCGCAGCGCCGCCTTCTTCGCCCTGGGCATCGCCCTGGGCACCGGTGTGCCCACCGTCATCTGCACCACCAGCGGCACGGCGGCGGCGGAACTGCACCCGGCGGTGGTCGAGGCACACCAGGCCCGGGTTGCCCTCATCGTCTGCACGGCCGACCGCCCGCCCGAGCTGCACGACGTGGGCGCCCCCCAGACGATCGACCAGATCGGGCTGTTCACCACCGCCACCCGGTGGGCCAGTGCGCCCGGGGTCCCGGGAGCCGAACAGGAGTCGTCCTGGCGGCCCCTGGCGCGGCGAGCGTTCGCCGAGTCGACGGCGGGTCCTGTGGGCCCGGGCCCGGTCCACCTCAATCTGGCCTTTCGAGAGCCTCTCGTCGGCGAAGCCGGACCGCTCCCGGCCCGGGCCGGGGCGTCCCTGGTCCCGCCGCGGCGATCGCCGGCCCCGCCGTCGGGACCGCTGCCCGGTCGGGGCGTCATCATCGCCGGGGCCGGTGCGGTGACGCACCGCCGGCCCCTCCTCGACCTGGGACGGCGTCTCGGCTGGCCCGTCCTGGCTGATCCCCGCTCGGGCTGCCGGGGGGAGGGGACCATCGCCGCCGGCGACGCCATCATGCGGGCGGAGCCGCCCCTGGCCGACGCCGTGGTGCTCCTGGGCGCGCCCTGGCTCTCCAAGGCCGTGGCCGACTACGTCAGCCGGACGGCGGCCCGCGGCGCCCGGGTGGTCGCGGTCGACCCCTGGTGGCAGTGGGCCGACCCGGCCCACGCGGTGACCGAATTCCAGCGGGTGGACGGGGACGCCTGGGTGGAGGCCGCCGGACGCGACGAGGCCGGGCGTGACGTCGCCCGTCGGGATCCGGGGTGGCTCGCCCGGTGGCAGGGAATGGAGGACAGCGCCCAGAAGGCCATCGACGGTGCGCTCGGCCCCGACCCGAGCGAGCCCCTGGTGGCGCGGGTGCTGTGGCGCCACGCGGCCGCCACCGGCGCCAGCATCGTGACGTCCGCCTCCATGCCCATGCGCGACATGGAGTGGTTCGCGCCGGCCCATCCCTCGCCGCCCCCGGTACTGGCCAATCGTGGAGCCAACGGGATCGACGGCGTGGTCTCGACCGCACTCGGGCTGGCGGCGACGGGGCGCCGGACCCTGGCGCTGCTCGGGGACCTGGCCTTCCTGCACGACGTGTCCGGCCTGGTGAACCTGGGCACCGCCCCGTGCACCTTCGTCGTCCTCGACAACGGGGGAGGGGGCATCTTCTCGTTCCTGCCGCAAGCCGATGTCCTCGGGCCCGAGCGGTTCGAATTGCTCTTCGGGACGCCGCCCACGTCGGACGTCAGCAGCGTGGCGCGCGGCTTCGGGCTCGCGGTGCACGAGGCGACCACGGTCGGAGAACTGGAGGCTGCGCTGGGAGAGACCGCTCCGGCGCTGGTCAGGGTGCAGGTGCCCGGACGGGCGCAGAACGTCGCCCTGCACGAGGATCTCAACCGGGCGGTCCGGCTCGCGTTGGCTTGAAGGTCGGGGACGGCGTGGACGTGATCACACGTCCGGTCGGGCTGCGAAAGGACAGGAGGACGTTGGCGTCGCCCGACATCCTCCAGCCGAGCTCGTGGACGGCACGGTGGTGCTGGTCGCACAAGGTCACCAGATTTGGAATGTCGGTCGGGCCCCCGCGCGTCCAATGCACCACGTGGTGCACGTCGGTGAAGTCGGTGAAGGTGCAGCCGGGGAAGCGGCATCCCTTGTCCCGCCGTCGTATCTCCAGGCGCTGGGCCGAGGTGGGATCGCGCCGAGCGCCGCCCTGTTGGATGCTGTGGCCCTCGGCGTCGTCGGCGGACACGATGATCTTGGCGTCACAGGCCAGTCGCCGGGCCACCTCGGGGGCCAGCGGCCCCAGCACGTCGAGCTCGGCCTCCCCGATGTCGCCGGCCAGATAGGTCAGGTCGGCGTGGACCACCACCGTGGGCCGGACGCGTGCCCGCGTCCCGTCGTCGGACGCAACCGGTTGGCACATCTCCACCAGTGCATCGGACATGCGGTGCTCGAACGGCGTGCCGTCGCCCACGTGGCGGCTGGCCGCGGTCGTCAGCGAACCCTTGACCATGGCGTACTGGTCGTCGGGCAGGAAGCCCGAGAAGGTGCGCCGACGGTCGTTGAAGCGCAGGAAGCGCCGATGATAGGCCCCGGCCGCCTGGTCGTCGGACTGGCGCCGGTCGGCCACGGCGAGCTCGCGGACCTGCTTGGCCGACCAGTGGGTGGCTTGCTCGGCCAGCTTGGCGTCGGTCTCGGGCTTGGCCACCTCCACCAGGGGTTTGACCTGGTCGAAGGAGAGCTTGCCCTGAGCCAGCGCGTCGGAGATCTTGGGCAATTCCACGAGTTTCTCGGCCGCCGTCACCCATTCCCTGGCCGTGGTGGCCGTGACGGCGCAGCGCTGGACCAACCAGGCCACCATGGAGGTGGCGCCGTCGATGCGCCAGGCCTTGCGCCGGTCGAGCTCGGCCACCGCGGCCAGGAGGCGTCGCTGATGGGCCGACACGGCCTTGTGATGCTGGGACACGCTGGCGATGAGGGATTCGGTCCGTCTCGACACGGTGTCGGGGCGGGGTCCGTCGTGGCGGGTGGTGCTGACCATGGCGCCAGTATGAAGAAGGGGTGTGACGAGCGGTCGGGGAGGCAACGGCAGGCCTCGGGGCCGTCGAGGCGGCCCCAGCGGAAGCGGCTCAGCGGTACCGGTCCGCCCCGACCCACGTCCCGTGACTGCGGAAGGGCAGGGACGCGGGGAGGTGCACCACGGCCTGAGGAGCGCGCCCGGGTCCGAAGGACGAGGCGTCGAGGACGTAGAGATCGCTCGCACCCTGGGCCGCGTCGTGGACGATGGTCAGCAGCCACCCCTCGTCGTCGGCCTCACCGTCGGCGGCCCGGACGAACAGGGGCTCGCCGGCCACTCGATACTCGCCCGGGCGCCACTCGCGCACCTGATCCCGGGCCGTGTCGATCTTCAACAGCCCGAGCTGGTCGACGTCGGCTCCGTCCCCCGGACCACCTCCCACACCGGGGGCCACCTCCACGCTGTAGCCGTGGCGGAACGGACGACCCTCGCACAGCGGGTCTGATCGGGGGTACTCCACGTACCGGTCGTCCACCTGATCGCGTTCGCAGGATGCGCCCTGAATCCGCCAACGCTCCAGGACACCGAGCCCGCGGCCGATCCGGCTCATCCCGATGCCGTCGGCGCCGACCACCGGGCCGTCGAGGTCGATCGGCTGTCCGCGTTCGGGCACCTCGTAGCGGACGACGTAGAGCACGACGGCGCCGCTGTCCTCGTCGTGGGCGTGCAGCACGTGTGTGACGAGACAGGGGTCGTGGCGGATCCAGCGCACGTCGCTGCCCTCAGCGGCGCGGTCGACCACGCCGATCCACCCCTCGGCACCGGGTGTCCAGCGATAGGGGATCGGGGCGCCCGCGTCGGAGAGGTCCTGACCGAACTCGGTCGGGGACTCCAGGAACACCGCGTGGCCGGGCGTGACCCCGATGTCGTGCTGCCAGGTGGCCCGTTCCAGGGTGATGCCTCGATACCGGGTCAGCGCCCCTCCGGCATCCCAGTCCCCGATGTGCAGGACGGGAGCGGAGGCCTCCGTGGCGGGTTCGACGCCGAACAGCACGCGGGACCCGTCCACCGGGTCCCGGTGGACGTGGGAGGCGATCGGCCGGGTGAGGCCACCGCCGAACTCCTCGGGCTCGAGCGTGCGGGAGAACTGTTGGGGGAGGCCGGTCTCGGCCAGGGCCAGGATCGAGCCGGCGTGCCAGAAGACGTTGGCATCCGCCTCCGAGGAGTGGGACCGTAGCGACACCGCCGTCCCGTCGCGCAGCTCGATGGCGTGCAACGCGCCCGCGGACTGGTCGCCCGGGCCCACCCGCACCAGCGTCCCCTGCAGGTCGGGCGGCAGGACACCGTCGATCGGCAACGGTGGGTCCATGGGGTTTTCAGGCTAGTGCCGTATGGCAAGGTTGGAACATGCCCACCCTCTCGGAGGACCTCGCTTTTCGCGGCCTGATCCACCAGGTGACCGACCCTGCCCTCCTGCCCCGGCTCGACACCGGGGGCCTCACCGTCTACATCGGCTTCGACCCGACCGCCGACAGCCTGCACCTGGGCAGCCTGCTCCAGCTGTGCACCCTCCGCCGCTTCCAGCAGGCCGGTCACCGGCCCATCGCCCTGGCCGGAGGGGGGACCGGGCTGATCGGGGACCCGGGGGGCAAGGTGGACGAGCGGGCCATGCTGACCCGGGAGGTCCTCGACACGTACCTCGAGGGCATCCGGCCCCAGCTGGGCCAGTTCCTCGACCTCACCGACGCCCTCCTCCTCGACAACAGCGCCTGGCTCGGCACCATCACCACCATCGAATTCCTGCGCGACGTGGGCAAGCACTTCACCGTGAACCAGATGGTGGCCAAGGACTCGGTGCGCTCGCGATTCGAGCGCCCGGACCAGGGCATCTCCTACACCGAGTTCAGCTACATGCTGCTGCAGGCCTACGACTTCCTCCGCCTGCACGTGGACCACGGCTGCGACCTGCAGATCGGTGGGAGCGACCAGTGGGGCAACATCACCATGGGGATCGAGCTCATCCGCAAGGTGTGCCAGGACGAGGTCTGGGGCCTGACCACGCCGTTGGTCCTCAAGGCCGACGGGAGCAAGTTCGGCAAGACCGAGAGCGGGACGCTCTGGCTCGACCCGGCCCGCACCAGCCCCTACGCCCTGTACCAGTTCCTCTTCAATTCCGCCGATGCCGTGGTCGGGACCTACCTCCGCTACTTCAGCTTCCTGCCCCACGGCGAGATCGAGGCACTCGATGCCGAGACGGCCGAACACCCCGAGCACCGGGCCGCCCAACGCGCCCTGGCCCGGGCCGTGGTCGGCCTGGTGCACGGGAAGGCCGAGGTGACCAAGGCCGAGGACGCCGCCGCCGCCCTCTTCAACGAGGAGATCGCCTCGCTGACCGAGGAGATGCTGCGGGCCGTCACCGAGGACGTTCCGAGCAGCCCGATCTCCCGCGCCGAGGTTGCCGGGGGTGTGCCCCTGGTCGAGGCACTCGTGCGTTCGGGGCTGGCCACGTCCCGGTCGGACGCCCGCCGCACCATCGAGCAGGGTGGCGCGTACGTCAACAACGCTCGCCAGGGTGACCCGGCGCGCCTGCTCGGGGCCAGCGACCTCCTGCACGACCGCTACGTCGTGTTGCGCCGAGGCCCGCGGCAGGTGCACGTCCTTCAGATGACATGAGGGCAGATGATATGAGGGTCGGGCCTTCCGGCGGCATGAGGGTGGGCCGACTCCTCCGGGTTGCCGCGCTCCTCGTGCTGGTGGCTCTGGGCGTGACGTCGTGTGCCGGCGAGGATCAGATGGGCTCGCCGTCGCACCGCATGTCGGTCTGGGTGCGGGGGACCACACTGGGAGCGGATATCGGGACCCTCAACGCCGACAACCAGCGCATTGCGCTGGACGTGCCCAACGGCACCGGCGCGGTCCATGCCGCCTGCGGGACGCTGGAGGACGACGCCGAAATGGCCAATGACGAGCTGCCGTCCCCCGACCCGGAGGTGACCGACTGGCTGGCGACGGCCTACGGATTGGAGGGCACGGCGGGGACGGAGTGTTATCGGGCCGGGGCCACCAATCCCAAGCTCCTGGCCGAAGCGATGCGGGATGCCGCCAAGGCGCATGCGCTCTACCAGCGGGCGCTGATCCGCATCCAGTCCATCGACGGCGGGGTGGTGTCGACGACCACGACGACGGACAACACGCCCGGCGGCGTCTTCGGATGACGGATGGGGACGACCACGAGGGGAGCGACGTGAGCGCAGCGACGAACCGGAGCGACGAACACGACGAACTGGACCGACACCGCCGCCGGGTGCTCTGGGCCCTGCCTACCGGCCTCTACCTCGTCGGCAGCCGGTACCAGGAGGCGGTGAACCTCATGACGGCCAACCTGGTCGTCCAGGTGTGCATCGAGCCCAAGTTGGTGGCCGCCGCCATCGAGGCAGGGTCGGTCACCGCCGATCTGGTCACCCGCACCGAGGCCTTCTCCCTCTCCCTGTTGTCCCGCGGGAGCAAGGATGTGGTGCGACGGTTCGTCAAGCCCGTCACCGCGGTCGAGCGAGACCGCGAGGGCGAGCCGATCACCATGTCCGGGCAAGCGGTCGGCACGGCGGGAGGGGACCGACTCCCCATCCTCAAGGCGGCGACGGGTTACGTGGTCGCCTCGGTGATCTCACGCCAGGACCTGGGCAGTCACGTCCTGTTCATCGGCGAAGTGATGGAGGTGGGGGGTGAGCCGGTCGACGTCCTCCGTATGGAGGACACCCGGATGCATTACGGCGGTTAACCGGACTCGAGAGACTGCACCGACTCGGACTGCCCCGGCTCAGACTGCACCGATTCAGACGGCGCCGACTCCGCCGGCCCTGCGGGTGCCTGCTTGGGTCGCAGGTCTATGCGCAAGGTGAGGATCCCGTCGACCAGTTCGGCTTCGGCGTCGCCGATCATGGCGTAGTCGGTGAAGTCCCGTTGCGCCTGTTCACGGTAGCGCTGGCGCTCGGGACCCTCTATGGGTGGCATGCCGCGGGCCCGCACCGCCTCGGCCCGCTCCCGGAATCGGGCCACCATCTCCTGGGGGTCGAACACACCGGCCAGCGTAGAGGCTGATCCGATCGGTGGGAGTCGCTGAGTCGATAGGAACCGGCCCCCTGAGGGCAAGGGTCGGGTTCGAGGCAGCGAGGACCGCGGCCCGCCGGGTTCGGCCCTCGCTGCCGTGCCGGGCGCCCGGCCGTGAGGTCCCTGGGGACAGGCTCCTCCCTGGTAGCCACTACACTGGATCGGCGGCGCTCACCGGAAGGTGGGACGACGCCAGGGGGTGGGACCTGGTCGTGCCGCTCAGCTTTGACAAGGAGTTCTTGTGAAAATGGGACGCCACCGGCGCTTTGAAGAGGCCCGTAGCTTGAAGCGATCAGCAACGGAGTCCACCGCACGCTGCGCCGAATGCGGTGCCGAGCCGGACGACGTCCACGCCAGCTGGTGTCTGGCCGAAGAGGACAAGTACGACCGCATCTTGGGCTCCACGCCGACCCCGTCCTACGCCGACGAGGACCCGCTCAACGACTAGATGACCGCCGCGTGCGCACGGCCGGATGGGGGAGCGCCACCCGTTCGGACCGCAGCCGGTCCCGCTGGCGCAGGTAGGCCAGGAGGCGGCGGAACACGGTGGCCCCGACCATCTCGGTGAGCTCGGCCTCCATCTCCCGGTAGACGGGCTTGGTCCCGACGAAGGCGTCGGGTGCCTCGGTGCACCACCAGTGGAATTCGGCACCGCCGGCGCCCCAGTGCTTGCGGTCCCATTGGCGGATGGTCGAGGTCACGTGGCCGTCGTCGTCCACCTCGTCCTCCCGCCGGAGCGGGAGCTGCCAGCAGACCTCGGGTTTGAAGGTGAGCGGGTTCACCCCACGGTTGAGCGCGGCCACGTGGAGGGCGCATCCGGCGCCGGTGGCGAAGCCCGGACGATTGAGGAAGATGCAGGCGTCGTCGACCAGTCGGGTCATGAGCTCGCCGTCTTCGTTCCTCCGGGTCACCTTCTTCTTGGTGCCGTGGTACTGCCATTCCTCGGGTTTCAAGGTGCGGGCGACCTTCTCGACCCGGCGTGCGTCCTTCTTGTCGACGAAATGAGCCCCGTAGCTGCAGCACCCCTGCTGGAGCTCGGCCGCTGGTCCGGTGTAGACGCCCTGGCAGCCCTGTCCGAAGATGCATTTCCAGTTGCTGGTGAGAAAGGTGACGTCGAAGACCCAGGTGCGCTCCTCGTCCTCGTCCTCGAAGCTGACCCATTCTCGGGAATCGGAGGGAGGGCGCGCCACGGGGAGGACGATACAAGGTCCGCTGTGGGCACCCCGTCACCGGCGCCTCCCACTTCGACGCGTCGCCGGCCGCGGCCAGGCGTCGTAGACTGGCTCCCATGGCCACCACTGCCGAAGAACTGAGCCCCGAGACCGCCGAGACACCCGTCGTGTCGCTGACCCCCGAGGCGCACCGCATCGTGCGGGACGCGTTGGACAAGGAGCCCGAACCGGCGAACCTGGGCCTCTGGCTCGAGGTGCGGGGCGTGCAGGAAGGGAACTTCGTCTACGACCTCTACTTCCAGGCCACATCGGACGCCGGGGACGACGACGCCGTGCACGCCGACGGTGACATCCAGGTGGTGGTCCCCGCCGGCAGCGTCGATCGGTTGCGCGGCGCTCGTCTCGAATGGTCCGAGGACGGCAGCGGGGGTCTGGTGCTGGTCAATCCCAACATGCCCACCATCGAGGAGCGCTCTCCGGGCGTGCCGCCGGAGATCCTGGCCGCCGGCATCACCGGTCCGCTGGCGCAGCGTGTCGTCGCCGTGCTCGAGCAAGCCGTCAATCCCTCCATCGCCAGTCACGGGGGCCGGGCCGACCTGATCGGGCTCGACGAGCCTCAGGGCTTCGCTTACCTGCGGCTCTCGGGTGGTTGTCAGGGCTGTGCCATGTCGCAGATGACGCTCCGACAGGGGATCGAGACGACACTGCTCGAGGAGATCCCCGAGCTGACCAAGGTGATCGACGTCACCGATCATGCCGAAGGGGAGAATCCCTTCTACGCCTGACGCCTGACGCCTGACGCCTGACGCCTGACGCCTGACGCCTGACGCCTGACGCCTGGGGCGAGCGAGGGGGCAGCGGGCGGCAGAACGCCGGCTCGACGCAGAGCACCAGCCCAGCGGAGCGGCGGGGTTTCGGGCCGTTCCTCTCGAATCTCGGTGCGAGCCTGCATTGGTAGCGTGACTGTGTGCTGCGCTACCTGACCGCCGGAGAATCGCACGGCCGTGCCCTGGTCGTCGTGGTCGAAGGGCTGCCCTCGGGCCTTCCCGTCCAGGTGGGCGATATCGCGGCCGAGCTGGCCCGACGGCGGCTCGGCTACGGGCGGGGACCGCGCATGCGATTCGAGGCCGACGAGGTCACCCTGGTGGGAGGGATCCGTCACGGTCGCACCCTGGGGGCGCCGGTGGCCATCGAGATCGCCAACACCGAGTGGCCGAAGTGGACGGAGGAGATGTCGCCCGACCCGGGTGCGCCGTCGACGGTCCTGACCCAACCCCGTCCGGGGCACGCCGACCTTCCCGGCATGCAGAAATACGGCTTTGACGACGCTCGTGACGTCCTCGAACGGGCCTCGGCCCGGGAAACGGCGGCCCGGGTGGCGGCGGGCACCCTGGCCAAGTTGCTCCTGGGCCACCTGGGCATCCGTGTGCTCAGCCACATCATCGCTCTGGGCGATGTGAGCACGCCCGCCGGCGGTCCGCGCCCGGGCCCGGGCCATCTGGGCCAGGTCGACGAGAGCGCGGTCCGTTGCTTCGATCCGGCCACCGAAGCGGCCATGGTCAAGGCCGTCAAGGCAGCGGCCAAGGAGGGCGATTCCCTGGGGGGCGTGGCCGAGGTGCTGGCCTACGGTGTGCCCGTCGGTCTGGGGAGCCACGTGCAGTGGGATCGCAAGCTCGATGCGCTGCTCGCTCAGGCGCTCATGAGCATCCAGGCCGTCAAGGCGGTCGAGATCGGCGAGGGCTGGGACGTGGCCGGACGGCGAGGTTCCGAGGCCCACGACGCCATCACCTACGACGAGAGCGAGGGGTACGTGCGCCCGACCGCTCGGGCCGGGGGGATCGAGGGGGGCATCTCCAATGGCGCCCTGGTGGTGGCCCGGGTGGCCATGAAGCCGCTGGCCACGCTCAACCGTCCCGTGCTCGAGACGGTCGACGTGGTGACCAAGGAGTCCACCGTGAGCTTCCGGGAGCGGACCGACGTGACCGCCGTGCCGGCCATGGGCGTGGTGGCCGAGACCATGACGGCGCTGGTGCTGGCCTCCGAGGCCCTGCGCAAGTTCGGGGGTGACTCCTTGGCCGAGGTCCTGCGCAACCGCGACGGCTTCGTCGATGCCCTGGGTACCACCCCGTCCGCGGCACCCGGGCCGGCCAAGGGCGCCATGGTCGCCGGTCCGTGACCCGGCGCATCCTCCTCATCGGCATGATGGGGTCGGGCAAGACCACGGTCGGGAAGCTCACGGCCGGGAAGCTGGGGTGGGCCTACCTGGACTCCGACGCCGAAGTGGCCGCAGCGACGGGGCTGACCGTCCCCGAGCTCTTTGCCCGGGACGGTGAGACGGCCTTCCGTGACGCCGAGGCCAAGGCACTCGAGCAGGCCTGTGCCTGCACCGACGACGTGGTGGTCTCGGTGGCCGGGGGTGCCGTGCTCCGGGCGGAGAACCGATCTCTCATCGCGCGCAGTGGCACGGTGGTCTGGCTCAGGGCCCGCCCCGAGACGCTGGTGGCACGGGTGGGCGACGGTGCCGGCCGTCCCCTCCTCGACGGTGACCGTCCCACCACCGTGCGCGAACTCGACGCCGTCCGTCGTCCGCTCTACGCCGAGCTCGCCGATCTCACGATCGACGTGGATGACCTGTCGCCGGAGCAGGTGGTCGCGCTGGTCGTCGCCGCCGAAGGATCGTGATGCGTGAGATCTCGGTCGACCTGGGAACCCGCTCGTACCCGGTGCTGATCGGCGACGGTACCCGCCACGAGTTGGCCCGGGTCCTCCCCCCCTCCGCCCGGCGAGCTGCCGTGGTGACACAACGCGCCGTGGTCGAGGCGGGTTGGCTCGACGGGCTCGACCCCGGGGTGCCCGTCGAGGTCTGCACCATCGGCGAGGGCGAGGCGGGCAAGACGCTGGCCACCGTGGAGGACCTGTGCCGACGGTGGGCCCGCAGCGGGCTCGCCCGGGCCGACGTGGTGGTGGCGCTCGGTGGCGGCGTGGTCACCGACGTGGCCGGCTTCGCCGCCGCCTCCTACCACCGGGGCACGCCCTACGTGAACGTCGCCACCTCGCTGCTGGCCCAAGTCGACGCCGCCGTCGGGGGAAAGACCGGAGTGAACCTGCCCGAGGGCAAGAACCTGGTCGGTGCCTTTTGGCAGCCCAGCGCCGTGCTGTGCGACACCGAGATGCTGGCCTCCCTCCCTCCGCGCGAGTGGGTCTCGGGCAAGGGGGAGATGGCCAAGTACGCCTTCCTGGGCGATCCGCCGCGACCCGAGCAGGCGGTCGAGGAGCAGGTGGCCCGGTGCGTCGCCATCAAGGCGGCCGCGGTGTCGGCCGACGAGCGCGAGGGTGACCGGCGGATGGTGCTCAACTACGGCCACACCCTGGCCCATGCCCTCGAGGGCGTGGCGCTGGCGGGGCATCCGGACTGGGATCTGCGTCACGGCGAGGCCGTGGCCATCGGGGTGATCTTCGCCGCTCTCCTGGCCCAGCGGCTCGGCCGCATCGACGAGGACCGGGTCAAGGAGCACCGCCTGGTGGTCGGTGGGTACGACCTCCCGTCGGACCTCCCGCCGGGCGCGGCGGCCCCCGAGCTGCTCACCTTCATGAAACGGGACAAGAAGGCACACCAGGACCTGACCTTCGTGCTCGATGGCCCAGCGGGAGTGGAACCGGTGCACGGCGTGGCCCCGGCCGAGGTGCTCGCTACCCTGGCTGAGATGGGAGCCCAACCATGAGCCTGGTCGTCCTGCTGTCGGGCCCCAATCTCGATCTGCTCGGTGAGCGTGAACCTTCCGTGTACGGGACGGCCACGTTGGCCGACCACGTGGCTCGGGCCGAGGCGGCGGCGGCGCGCCACGGCCTGACCCTCGAGCACCAGCAGTCCAATCACGAGGGCGACCTGGTGGAGGCCGTGCACCGCGCCCGGGGCCGGGCCGGCGCGCTGGTCATCAACGCCGGCGCCCTCAGTCACACGTCGTGGTCCCTCCACGATGCGGTGGCGGCCTTCGACGGGCCCGCCGTCGAACTGCACCTCTCGAATCCGGCGGCCCGTGAACCGTTCCGCCATACCTCGGTCCTGGCCCCGGTGGCCGACGGCCTGATCGCCGGCTTCGGTGGCCTGGGGTACGAGCTCGCGCTCGATGCGGTGGCCCAGCTCTTGAAAGGAGCACCATGACCTCTCTGCCCCCGATTCTGGCCCCGATGTCCGTCACCGGCAGGCTCGACGCGCTGCGGGCCCGGTTCGACGGGTTCGACGCGCTGGTGGTGACCACGTTGCCCAACGTGCGGTACCTCACGGGTTTCGCCGGGTCGGCCGGGATCCTGGTGGTGACCGGTGGCGGGGCCCTGCTCACCACCGACGGCCGGTACCGCACCCAGTCGTCGGAGCAGGTGGCCGCCTCGGGAGCGGAGGTGGAGATCACCATCGGCGGCCTGGCCGACCAGCGCAAGGCCGTGAGGGACTACCTCTCGGCCTCGCCCGTGGTGGGGTTGGAGGCCGACAACGTCACCTGGTCCGGGCAGCAGGTCTGGGCCGATCTGCTGAGCCCGGTAGAGCTGGTGCCCACCACCAACGCGGTGGAGGCCCTCCGCGAGGTGAAGGACGAGGCCGAGATCGCCCGCATGGAGCGGGCGGCCGCCATCGCCGACGCCGCCCTGGCCGAGGTGCTGCCGATGATGTCCGAGGGGGTGACCGAGGAGGAGTTCGGCCTGGCGCTCGACACGGCCATGCGCCGCGGGGGCGCCGAGAGCGTGGCTTTCGAGACCATCGTGGCGGCGGGGGAGAACTCGGCCAAGCCCCACCACCATCCCGGCTCGCGCCCCATCCGGACCGGCGATCCCGTGGTCGTGGACTTCGGCGCCACCTTCGAGGGCTACCGGTCCGACATGACCCGCACTTTCTGCGTGGACGCCGAGCCCGAGGGGGACCTGGCCCGGGTGTTCTCGGTCGTGGGGGCCTCGCAGGCGGCCGGGGCGGCGGCGGTGCGGCCCGGCATCAGCACCAAGGAGGTGGACGACGTCTGCCGGGACATCATCACCGAGGCCGGTTGGGCCGACCGCTTCGAGCACGGGACCGGCCACGGGGTGGGGCTGGACATCCACGAGGCCCCGACCGTCAGCCAGCTGGGCACTGCTATCCTCGCTCCCGGCTTCGTCGTCACCGTCGAGCCCGGTGTCTACCTCCCCGGCCTGGGTGGCGTCCGTGTGGAGGACACCCTGGTGGTGACCGAAGGCGGGAGCCGACCCCTCACCCGATTCACGAAGGACATCCATGGCAGTCTCGACTAACGACCTGAAGAACGGCATGAGCCTCAACCTGCCCGAGGGACTCTTCAGCGTGGTGGAGTTCCAGCACGTCAAGCCGGGCAAGGGTGGGGCGTTCGTCCGTACCAAGCTCAAGAACCTGCGCAACGGCGCCGTGATCGAACGGACCTACCGGGCCGACGAGAAGCTCGATCAGGCCATCATCGACAAGCGGGACATGCAGTTCCTCTACCGCGACGGGGCGGACTACGTGTTCATGGACACGACCAGCTACGAGCAGATGCAGGCCGCGCCCGACGCCCTGGGCACCGCCCCGCAGTACCTGAAGGAGGGCGACGAGGTCAACCTGCAGATGTACAACGGGGAGATCGTCGGCGTCGAGCTGCCGGCCTCGGTGGAGCTGAAGGTGTCCGAGACCGAGCCCGGCTTCCAAGGTGACCGGGTGTCGGGGGCCCGCAAGCCCGCCACCCTCCAGACCGGCTTGGTCGTCCAGGTCCCCCTCTTCGTCAACCCCGGCGATGCCATCAAGGTCGACACCCGTTCCGGCGAGTACCTGACTAGGGCCTGAGCCCGGCCACCGTGGCCGAGACGGGCGCATCCCGCCACCAGCAGAGGGAGCGGGCCCTGTCCCTCCTCTACGAGGCCGAGCTCAAGGGCGTGAGCCCGCTGCAAGTGCTGGCGGACCTGCCGGTGGAGCCCGATCCCTACGTGTGGACCCTGCTGCAGTGGACCGTGAGCACCGGCGAGGAGGCGGACACGCGGATCGGGGCCGCATCGGTCGGGTGGCCGCTCGACCGCATGGCGGTCATCGACCGCCTGGTCCTGCGCCTGGCGGTGGCCGAGCTCCTCGACCCCGACGGCCCGCCCACGGCGGTGGTCCTCGACGAAGCGGTGGAGTTGGCCAAGACCTACTCCACCGACGATTCGGGGTCCTTCGTCAACGGCGTCCTGTCCACCATCGCCGCCGAGGTGCGTCCGGGCTGAGCAGCCTCGGCTGAGGCCGCTCGAGGGAAATGGGGGTTGCGCGGCGATCTGCCGTGGGCCGATTTTGCAACCCCGATGGGCAGCATCTCGGGGTCGGTCGCTCAATAGGCTTGGGGCGAAATGTGTCCCATCCCAGCCGGCGGCCGCACCCAGTCGCACTCGCTCTTCCTCAATGCACCCGATCACCGGATCGTGGCCGCCGGGGAGACGATCTACGAGGAGGGGGAGACGGGGACGCTGATGTACGGCATCGTCGAGGGGACCGTGGAGCTCCGCAAGGGCCGCGTGGTGGTCGCCACGCTGGGGACGAACGACGTCTTCGGCGAGCGGGCGCTGATCGATCACCTGCCGCGCAACGTCACGGCCGTCGCCACGGTCGAGACGGAGCTGGCCGAGGTCGACCAGAAGCTCTTCTTGTTCCTGGTGCACGAGTCGCCCACCTTCGCCCTCGGGATCATGGGTGCGCTGGCCAACCGGCTACGCGCCTACGACGACGTCATCGCGCGGTAGCGGCACGGCCCGGTGGCCCCGGCCGCGGTGGCCTAGCGTCCAAGGTGTAGATGTCTGAGCTCGAGATCGACCGCGCCCTGCCGGCGCCAGGCGGGGAGCCCGTGGTCGGGCTCGCGGACCTCGTTCCCCCCGCGGAGCCCGCCGACGACCCCGCCGCGGAGCCCGCCGACGAACCCGGTCTTGGGGTGGCGGGAGCTCGCCTGCCCTTCTGGCCCACGCTCCTCGCCGTCACCGGGTTCGCCCTGGCCATACGGGTGGTGTACGTGCTCGTCTTCACCTCGCGCGAGGCCCCCCGCATCTACGACTCGCTGTGGTACAACGCCGAAGCCGTCTACATGACTCGGGGGCACTTCTTCCCGGTCATCTTCGGCCACGGGCCCTCCGCCGCGCATCCCCCCTTGACCAGCCTGGCCATCGTGCCGGCCACCTATCTCTTCGGGTTCCACGCCGGCGAGGTCCCCCAACGGCTGACCATGGCCGTACTCGGTGTCGTCGTGGTGGTGCTGGTAGGCCTCCTCGGCCGGTCCGTCGCCGGTCCACGCGTGGGGATCGTTGCTGCCGTGCTGGCGTCGGTCTATCCCAACATGTGGATGCCCAACGGCATCGTCATGTCGGAGACCCTGTCGATGCTGCTGATGGCCCTCATCCTCCTGGGGGTCTACCGGCTGCTCCGGGAGCCCACGGCGTGGCACGCGGCGCTGGTGGGCCTGGCCTGCGGGCTGGAGATCCTGGACCGGGCGGAGCTCGCCCTCTTCGTCCCTCTCATCCTGATCCCGGCCGCCTTGGCGTGCCGCACGGTCCGCTGGCGCAGACGGGTGGGGCTGGCCGGCCTGGGCGTCGCCGTCTGCCTGGTCACCGTCATGCCCTGGGTCGGCCGGAACCTGGTCTCCTTCCACGACACCACGCTGGTCAGCACCGGCGAGGGATTGGTCCTGCTCGGGGCCAACTGCCCACAGACGTACTACGGGGCCGACATCGGAACGTGGAGTCTCCGCTGTGCCCAGCCGCCGGGGCTCAGCGGGGACGAATCGGAACGGTCGGCGGAGCGCCAGCAGCGGGCCACGCACTACGTCTCCCGTCACGAGAGCCGTCTCCCGGTGGTGATGGTGGCGCGCGTGGCCCGCCTGTGGGATTTGTACATGCCGGTGCAGATGGCCCGTGACGACGTCGCCGAGGGTCGCCCCGAGGGTGCGGCCCTGGCCGGTCTGGTGATGTACTACGCGCTCCTGCCCCTGGCCGGGCTCGGGATGGCGCACCTGAGGCGGCGGCGACTGGTGCAGTGGCCTCTCCTGGTACCGGCGGTGGCGCTGACCGTCGTCGCCGCCCTCTCCTACGGCATCGTCCGCTTCCGCGCACCTTTCGAGGTGTGCCTGGTCATCCTGGCCGCCGCCGGGATCGACGCCGTCGCCGGGTGGCACCATCGGCGGCGTGCCACCCGCTCGGTCCGCGAACCGCAGCCTGACCGGCGGGCGCGCGATAAGGTACTGGCCTGACCGTGAAGTGAGTCCCGTGAGGCTCACACGGACAGGAGGAGCAGTGGCCGAACGCGAACGCAGTCACACGCGGCCCCTCGGGGGCGTGTTCGTGGCCCACTCCCAGGCGCTCACCCCGGCCGACGTGCAGCGCGCCCTGACCCGGATGGCGCACGAGATCGTCGAGCGCAACGGGGGAGTCGAGGACGTGGTCCTGGTCGGTCTCCAGACGGGCGGCGTACCGCTGGCCACCCGTATGGCACAGGTGCTGGGCCAGATCGAAGGGGTCGACATCGACCTCGGCTGTCTCGACGTCGCCTTCTACCGCGACGACATCGGGTTGCGGCCGGTGCTTCCCGAGGCGGTGACCAACATCCCGGTCGACCTGGCCGGCAAGGTGGTCGTCCTGGTCGACGACGTGCTCTTCACCGGTCGCACCATACGGGCCGCCCTCAACGCCCTGAACGACTTCGGCCGGGCCAGGGCGGTGCAGCTGGCCGTCATGGTCGACCGCGGGCACCGGGAGCTCCCCATTCGTCCCGACTTCGTCGGGAAGAACCTCCCGACCAACCGCGAGGAGATGGTCGACGTGGGCGATGACGGCGTGTGGATCGGCACGCTGGAGGACAAGTGACGACGCCCCAGCACCTGCTCTCCGTGGCCGACCTGGGTCCCGACGGCATCGCCGAGGTGCTCCGGGTCGCCGAGGCCTTCGCCGAGGTCGAGCGACGCTCCATGCCCAAGGTCCCCACGCTGCGCGGCAAGGTGGTGGCCATCCTGTTCTTCGAGGAGTCCACCCGCACCCGCCTCTCTTTCGAGACGGCGGCGAAGCGGCTCTCGGCCGACGTGCTGTCGCTGGCGGTGGCCAGCTCCTCGGTCAAGAAGGGCGAGTCCCTGCGCGACACGGTCGAGACCGTCGAGGCCTTGGGCATCGACGCGCTGATCATCCGGCACGCCTCGTCCGGGGCTCCGCACCAGGTGGCCCGGTGGACCACCCGCGCCCGGGTGATCAACGCCGGTGACGGCTGGCACGAGCATCCGACGCAGGCCCTGTTGGATTGCTTCACCGTGCGCCAGGTGCTGGCCGAGCGCAAGGGGGTGGCACCCGAGGAACTGGGCACCGACTGCTTCGAGGGACTGCGCGTGCTGATCGTCGGCGACATCCGGCACAGTCGGGTGGCGCGTTCCGAGGTGTTGGCCTACAGCGCCCTGGGGGCGCACGTCACGCTGGCCGCACCGGGGAGCCTGCTCCCCCCGTCCCTGGACGGGTGGCCGGTGGAGGTCGCCCCCGACCTCGATACCGCCCTGGCCGATGCCGACGTGGTGTCGCTCCTCCGCCTCCAGGCGGAGCGGGGCAGCGGTTCGTTCGTGCCCAGCCTGCGCGAGTACACGGCCGGGTGGGGCCTCACGGCGCGACGGGTGGCGCGACTGGGGGACTCGGCCATCGTCACCCATCCCGGCCCCATGGTGCGGGGCGTCGAGATCGCCTCGGACGTGGCCGACCTGCCGCGCACCGTCGTCACCCAACAGGTCACCAACGGTGTCGCGGTGCGCATGGCCATCCTGTTCCTCCTCTTGGGCGGGGACGGGGCGGGAGGCGAGCCGCGTGGCTGAACCCGCGGTCGGGGCTGAGCCCATGATGGTGATCCGGGGTGGCTCCGTGGTGACGGCGGAGGGGCTCCGCCGGCTCGACGTGGGGGTGCGGGGAGGTGTCGTCGTCGAGCTGGCCGACGCCGTCGACCCGGCGCGGGGAGCGCTCGTGCTCGATGCCGGGGGGTGCCTGGTCGGTCCCGGCCTGGTCGATCTGCACGCGCACCTCCGCCAACCCGGGCGTGAGGAGGCCGAGACGGTGGAGAGCGGGGCCCGGTCCGCCGCCCTGGGTGGCTACACCGCCGTGGTGGCCATGCCGAACACGGAGCCGCCGATCGACACGGCCGGCGTCGCCCGCGACGTGCTGGCGCTCGGCCGCGGCGCGCCGGCCGAGGTGGCCGTGTCCGGCGCCAT
This sequence comes from Acidimicrobiales bacterium, assembly GCA_052148295.1. GTDB lineage: Bacteria > Actinomycetota > Acidimicrobiia > Acidimicrobiales > RAAP-2 > Bog-473. Next base: position 25,415 of record JBKQIP010000162.1, on the reverse strand, counting down.
CACCGTGGGCCGCCGCGGGACGGCACTCGCCCCGATCGGCGAGTTGGCCGCCCTCGGCGTCCGGCTCTTCACCGATGACGGGGCCGGCGTCCAGGACGGGGCCCTGATGCGGCGGGCCCTCGACTACGCCAAGGGGGTCGGGGTCACGCTGGCCCAGCACTGTGAGGACGAGCGCCTGTCGGGTGGGGGCGCCATGCACGAGGGGTGCTGGTCGAGTCGGCTAGGTCTGCCGGGCATACCCGCCGCGGCCGAGGAGTCGATGGTGGCCCGGGACATCCAGCTGGTGCGCCTGACCGGCGCTCGGATGCACTTCCTCCATCTCTCGACCTCGGGTTCGGTGCAGCTGGTGCGGGCGGCCAAGGCGGAGGGATTGCCCGTCACGGCCGAGGCGGCGCCCCACCACATCCTCCTCACCCATGCCGACGTGGCCGGCTACGACCCGGTCTTCAAGGTCAACCCCCCCCTGCGCACCGACGACGACGTGGCGGGGGTCATCGCCGGGCTCTGCGACGGCACCATCGACGCCATCGCCACCGACCACGCGCCCCACGCGCCGGAGGCCAAGGACGCCCCGTTCTATCAGGCGCCACCCGGCATGCTCGGGCTGCAGACGGCGCTGCCCGTCTGTTGGGAGGTCCTGTCGCCGCGGCTCGGACCGGAGCGGATCTTCGCCCTCATGAGCTCCCGCCCGGCGGCCATCGCCGGGCTCGGCGCCACCGACGCCCGCAGCGCGGGCCACAGCGCGCAGGGAGGGCCGCTCGAGGTGGGTGCCACGGCCAATCTCTGTGTCTTCGATCCGTCGGCCACCACCGTGGTGGACCCGGGCCGGCTGGCCAGCCGCAGTCGCAACACGCCCTACGCCGGACGGACCTTCACCGGCGCGGTGCGGCACACCATCCTGCGCGGTGAGCCGGTGGTGATCGACGCCGTGGCCCAGCGATGAGCATGCCGGCGGCCGACCGCCAGCCCGCGCTCCTGGTGACCGCCGACGGGGCCGTCTTCGCCGGGGAGGCGGCCGGCGCGGGGCACCGGATCGCCTCGGGCGAGCTGGTGTTCAACACGGCCATGACCGGCTATCAGGAGGTCATCACCGACCCGTCGTACGCCGGGCAGGTGGTGGCCTTCACCAGCACCCACATCGGGAACTACGGCACCAACGCTGAGGACGACGAAGCGCCCCGGCCCCACTGCCGGGGGGTGGTGGTGCGCGATCTGGCCACCGTCCCGTCGAACTGGCGGTCCACCGAGGGCCTCGAGGGGTTCCTGGCCCGCCACGGCGTCTCCGCCATCACCGGGGTCGACACCCGGCGGCTGACGCGCCATCTCCGCGCGGCCGGCGCCGTGCCCTGCGCCTTCGGGACGGCCCCCGAGAGCGAGCTCCGCGCCGCAGCGGCGGCGGCGCCCGGGACCGACGGGACCGATCTGGTCTCGGGCGTCACCACGGCGGGGCCGTCCACCCACGGCACCGGGCCGGTGCGGATCGTCGCCTACGACTTCGGGGTCAAGGCGACGATGGTGCGCCAGCTGGCCGCCCTGGGCACGGTGACCGTGGTGCCGGCGGGCACCGCTGCCTCCGAGGTCCTCTCCCTCGAGCCCGACGGGGTCTTCCTCTCCAACGGACCCGGCGATCCGGCCGCGCTGGGCGGACCCATCGCCGCCGTGGCCGACCTGATCGGCCGGGTGCCGATCTTCGGCATCTGCCTGGGCCACCAGCTGCTGGCCGCCGCGCTCGGTGGGCTGACCTACAAGCTGCCGTTCGGCCACCACGGGGCGAATCACCCGGTGCAGCGCCTCGAGACGGGCGTGGTGGAGATCACCAGCCAGAATCACAACTATGCCGTGGCGGCCGGTTCCGTGCCCGGTGCCGAGGTGACCCACGTCAACCTGAACGACGGCGTGATCGAAGGCTTCCGCTGCCCCAAGGCGGCGGCGTTCTCGGTGCAGTACCACCCGGAGGCGGCGCCCGGCCCGCACGACGCCCGTTACCTCTTCGCCGAGTTCCGCGACCTGCTCGGTCGCGTCCCGACCACGCGCCACAGAGCGCGCTGAGCGAGCCGGACGGAGGAACCGCACCGTGCCCCGCCGCGAGGATCTGCAGACCATTCTGGTGATCGGCTCCGGCCCGATCGTCATCGGCCAAGCCTGTGAGTTCGACTACTCGGGCACGCAGGCCTGCCGGGTCCTGGGCGAGGAGGGCTACCGCGTCGTGCTGGCCAATTCCAACCCGGCCACCATCATGACGGATCCGGCCACCGCCGACCGGACCTACGTCGAGCCGCTCGACCCCGAGGTGCTCACCGCCATCATCGAGGCGGAGCGACCCGACGCCCTGCTGCCCACCCTCGGGGGCCAGACCGCCCTCAATCTCACCATGGAGCTCGTCGAGCGGGGCGTGCTCGAGCGTTTCGGCGTCGAGGTCATCGGCGCCCGACCCGAGGCCATCGCCACCGCCGAGGACCGTGATCGGTTCAAGGCGGCCATGGAGGAGATCGGCCTCGAGGTCCCCCCGTCCGGTTTCGCCCATTCCCTGCACGAGGCCGAGGAGGTGGCGCGGTCGATCGGGCTGCCCCTCATGGTCCGTCCCAGCTTCATCCTCGGCGGAGCGGGCACGGGGATCGCCCACTCCATGGAGCGCTTCAGCCAGCTGGCCGGCGAAGGGCTGGCCGCCAGCCCCGTGGGTCAGATACTGGTCGAGCGCTCCATTGCCGGCTGGAAGGAATACGAGCTGGAGGTGATGCGCGACGCCACCGACAACTGCGTGGTGATCTGCTCCATCGAGAACTTCGATCCCATGGGGGTGCACACCGGGGACTCCATCACCGTGGCCCCGGCACAGACGCTGACCGACGTGGAGTACCAGGCCATGCGCGACGACGCCTTCGCCTGCCTGCGCCGGGTGGGCGTGGAGACCGGCGGGTCCAACGTGCAGTTCGCCGTCGACCCGGCGACCGGGCGTCGCCTGATCATCGAGATGAACCCGCGGGTGTCGCGCTCCTCCGCGCTTGCGTCCAAGGCCACCGGCTTCCCGATCGCCAAGATCGCCGCCCGCCTGGCCGTCGGGTACCACCTCGACGAGATTCCCAATGACATCACCCGGGCCACGCCCGCATCGTTCGAGCCCACCATCGACTACGTGGTGACCAAGGTGCCCCGTTGGGCCTTCGAGAAGCTGCCGGGAACCGACGGGCGGTTGGGCACCCGCATGCAGTCCGTGGGCGAGGTGATGGCCATCGGTCGCACCTTCTGCGAATCGCTGCAGAAGGCGCTCCGATCGTTGGAGCAGGGCCGCGCCGGGCTGAACGCCGACCCGGCCGAGGGGCGGCTGGAGGCGCTGAGCGACGACGAGCTGCTGGAACGGGTCGGCGTGCCCACCCCCGAGCGCGTCTTCGAGCTGGAGGCCGCGGTGCGGCGCGGCATCGAGCCCGCGGTGATCGTGGAGCGCACGGGCATCGACCCGTGGTTCGTGCACCAGATCGCCCGGATCGTCGCCGAACGGGTTTCCATCGCCGCCGCCTCCGAGCTCGATCGGTCCGCCTATCGGCGGGCCAAGCGCCTGGGCTTCTCGGACGCCCAGATCGGCTATCTGCGCCGGCGCACAGAGGCCGCGGTGCGCCGTGAGCGCCTGGCTCTCGGGGTGCGGGCCACGTTCAAGACGGTCGACACCTGCGCGGCCGAGTTCGAGGCGTTCACGCCGTATCACTACGCCACCTACGAGGACGAGGACGAGGTGCGGCCCTCGGAACGGGACCGGGTGATCATCCTGGGCTCGGGACCGAACCGCATCGGTCAGGGCATCGAGTTCGACTACTGCTGCGTGCACGCCTCCCTGTCGCTGCGGGAGGCCGGGTACGAGACGGTCATGATCAACTGCAATCCCGAGACGGTGTCGACGGACTACGACACGTCGGACCGCCTGTACTTCGAGCCGCTGACGGCCGAGGACGTGGGCAATGTGCTCGAGGCCGAGCAGCAGGCCGGGGGCACCGTGGTGGGCGTCGTCGTCGCCCTGGGGGGCCAGACGCCGCTGAAGCTGGCCGGCTCACTGCCTCCCGAGCTGGTGCTGGGCACCAGTCCGGCCTCCATCGACCTGGCCGAGGACCGTGAGCGCTGGAACGCCCTGTGCCGCTCGCTGGGCATCTTGCAGCCCCCCGGGGGCACCGCGAGCACCACGGCCGAGGCCCTGGACATCGCCGGCCGCATCGGCTATCCCGTCCTGCTGCGGCCGAGCTACGTCCTCGGGGGCCGGGCCATGGAGATCGTCTACGACGACGAGGGCGTGCGCCGGGTCATGCACTCCCTGTCGACCGGCGCACTGGAGCGGGAGGGTGGCGTCACGGCGGAACGACCGGTCCTGGTCGACCGGTTCCTCGAGGACGCCGTCGAGGTCAATGTCGACGCCGTGCGCGACGAGGCGGGCGAGACCCTCATCGCCGGGATCATGGAGCACGTCGAGGAGGCGGGCGTGCACTCGGGGGACTCGGCCTGCGCCCTGCCCCCGCAGTCGCTCGGTGACGAGGTGCTCGACGTCCTCGACCGGCACACCCGATCGCTGGCCGATGCGCTGGCCGTGTGCGGCCTGATCAACGTGCAGTACGCCGTCAAGGACGGCCTGGTCTACGTCCTCGAGGCGAATCCCCGGGCCAGCCGGACCGTCCCGTTCGTGGCCAAGGCCACCGGTGTCCCGCTGGCCATGGTGGCCTCGCGGGTGATGGTCGGCCAGAGCCTGGCCCAGCTGCGCCAGGAGGGCCTGCTCCCTCCCGGCGCCGTCGGTCGCGTGCGCACGCTCGACCACGTCAGCGTCAAGGAAGCCGTCCTGCCCTTCGACCGCTTCCCCGGGGTCGACACCCTCTTGGGGCCCGAGATGCGCTCGACCGGGGAGGTGATGGGGGTCGACGCCACCTTCGGCCTGGCCTTTGCCAAGAGCCAGATGGCGGCGGGGACCCGGCTCCCCGAGTCCGGCACCGTGTTCCTGTCCCTGGCCGACCGGGACAAGCCGGCCGGCCTCGAGGTGGCCCGGGCGTTCGCGGCCATGGGATTCTCCATCGCCGCCACCCTGGGGACGGCGGGGTTCTTCCGCTCCGAGGGGCTCGGCGTGGACACGCTGGTGGCCAAGGTGGGGGAGGAGGGGGTCGCCTCCGACGCCGTCCAACTCCTGGCGCAGGGCAAGGTGCAGCTCGTCATCAACACGCCGCGCGGGCTCGGCCCGCGCGCCGACGGGCACCACATTCGCATGGCCTCCATCACCTACCGGGTGCCCTGCCTGACCACGCTGGCCGCCGCCCGCGCCGCCGCCGCCGGCATGGCCGACGCCCGGGTGCACCCGTTGGTGGTGCGCCCGCTCCAGGACCTCCACCGCGTGGCGCCGCGGCCGGCCCCGTGAGGCCCGCCCCGGCCGATCTGTCCACCGCGGTGGGCCCGGTGCGCCTGCCCAATCCGATCATGACGGCATCGGGGACCTCGGGTCACGGGACCGAGCTGTCCGACTACGGCGACCTGGCCGCTCTGGGCGCCGTCGTGGTGAAATCGTTGTGCGTCCCACCGTGGCCGGGCAACCCGGCGCCGAGGGTGCACGAAGTCGGCACGGGCATGCTCAACAGCGTGGGGCTGCAGGGCCCCGGCCTGGCCGCCTGGCTCGAGAACGACCTGCCGGCGCTCTCGGCCTCGGGGGCCCGCGTGGTGGTGAGCATCTGGGGCCGCACCATCGCCGAGTACGCCGCCGCCGCCGCCCTGCTGGCCGAGGCCGTCCCCGCCAGCCCGGCCCTGGTGGCGCTCGAGGTCAACGTGAGCTGTCCCAACGTCGAAGACCGTTCCCGCATGTTCGCCCATTCGGCCCCCGCCACCGAGGAGGCGCTCGCCGCCGCCGCCTGCGGCCTGCCGCGCTGGGCCAAATTGAGCCCGAACGTGCCCGACATCGTCGAGATCGCCGGTGCCGCCCTGCGGGGCGGGGCCGACGGCCTGACCCTGGTCAACACCCTGCTCGGCCTGGCCCTCGACCTGGGCAGCGGCCGCCCGGTGCTCGGGGCCGGGGGCGGGGGACTCTCGGGGGCGGTGGTGCACCCGGTGGCGGTCCGGGCCGTGTGGGAGTGCCGCGCCGCCTTCCCCGAGGCCGCCATCGTCGGCGTGGGGGGCGTGGCCTCGGGGCGGGACGCCGTCGAGTTCCTGATGGCCGGCGCCGACGCCGTGCAGGTGGGCACCGCCACCTTTCGCGACCCCGGCGCCCCGTGGAAGGTGTTGCGCCAACTCGCCCGGTGGTGCGCCCGGAACGGGACGTCGCCGGCGCGGCTCCGCGCCGCGGCGGGCTCCGGTGCCGCGGCGGGCTCCGGCGCCGCGATCGGGCCGGCATGACGCGGGAACCGGGGTCCCCACCGAGCTTCGGTGCCCGCGTGGCCCGGGCCGTGGCGCGTCGGGGTCCCCTGTGTGCCGGCGTCGACCCGTCGGCCGCACTCCTGCACGACTGGGGCCTGAGCGACGACGTGAAGGGGTTGCGCGCCTTCGGCCGGATCTGCGTGGAGGCGTGGACCGGCGTCGTACCGGTGATCAAGCCGCAGGTCGCCTTCTTCGAGCGGCACGGCTCGGCCGGGCTGGCGGTGCTCGAGCACCTGATCTCCGATGCGGCGGCCGCCGACCTGATCGTCATCGCCGACGCCAAACGCGGCGACATCGACACCACGGCTGCGGCCTATGCCGACGCCTGGGTCGGTGCACTGGGCCCGTTGGCGGCCGACGCGGTGACCGTGCACCCGTATCTCGGGCTGGCCGCCCTGGCTCCGCTGGTGGCGCAGGCCGGGCGGAACGGCCGTGGAGTGATTGTGGTGGCCCGGAGCTCGAACCCCGAAGGCCGTGCGCTGCAAGAGGCGGTGACGGCCTCGGGGGCCTCGGTCGAGGAGTCCATCCTGGCCGGGATCGCGGCCTGGAACGCGTCCGACGATATCCCCAGCGGCACCGTCGGGGCGGTGATCGGTGCGACGCTCCCTCCCTCCGCCTTCCCATTATCCCAGCTCGGAGGGGTAATTTTGGCACCCGGCCTCGGTGCCCAAGGGGCGCGACCGGCCGACGTGGCCGCCCGATTCGGCGACTGCCCTCCCGGGAGCGTCTTGGCCAGCACCTCGCGCTCCCTCTTGGCCGCCGGACCCGAACCCTCACAATTGCGCTCGGCGGCCGCCGCATTGGCCGCCGAGCTGTCCGCCCTCATGGGCTGAGATGGGGTTTCGGAGATGAACCCCACCAACAGAGGCGCTATGGTCTCGCCATGCCGCAACCTCCCGCACTCACTCCCGAGCAGCGCGCTGCTGCACTCGAAAAGGCCGCCAGGGTCCGCCGTGAGCGGGCCGAGGTGAAGAACAGGTTGAAGATGAACCAGCTCTCACTGGCCCAACTCCTCACGGACGCGGACTCCGACGAGACGGTCGGCAAGATGAAGGTGGTCTCCGTGCTGGAGTCCCTTCCCGGCTTGGGCAAGGTGAAGGCCCGTCGGCTCATGGAGACCGTGGGCATCAGCGAGAGTCGTCGATTGCAGGGCCTGGGAGCCAAGCAGCGCGAGTCGTTGCTCAAAGAGACTGCGCGCTGATCCACTGATCTTCGTGCTGATCGGCCCCGGGGGGGCCGGCAAGGGCACACTCGCGGCTGAGCTCGTGGCCAAGGATCCCACCCTCTGGCTGAGCCGCAGCTGGACCACGCGCCCGCCGCGGCCCGGCGAGCGCGAGCGGAACGCCTACGTCTTCGTCGACCGGGCCACCTTCGAGCGGGCCATCGAGGCCGGTGCGTTCTTCGAGTGGGCCGAGTTCCTCGGGAACCTGATGGGGACGCCGGTCCCCGATCCTCCGCCGGGAGCCGACGTGTTGCTCGAGATCGAGGTGCAGGGGGCCGAGCAGGTCCTGGCCCAACGGCCCGACGCCACGGTCATTCTGCTGCTCCCCCCCTCCGCTGAGGTGCAGGCGGCCCGCCTGGCGGCCCGGGGGGACGACGAGGCGCAGATCCGCCGCCGGGTGGACACGGGAGTGCGCGAGGTCGAGCGCGGCCGCCAGCTGGCCAGCTACACCGTGGTCAACGACGACCTGCGTCAGGCCTACCGTGAGCTGGCCGCTATAGTTGACCGGACCCGATCGGCCGCCGTGAGCGCCGCGAACCCGGAGGACACCTGATGGCGCAAGGCCGCAACACACTCATGGACCCACCCATCGAGGACCTGCTGGACAAGGTCGACTCCAAGTTCACCCTGGTGGCGCTGGGTTCGGCCCGCGCCCGGCAGGTGAACTCGTACTACAACAGCCTGGGCGAAGGGCTCGGCAAGGTCGTCCCGCCCCAGGTGGCATCCGTCTCGGGCAAGCCGGTGTCCATCGCCTTCGAGGAGATCGCGGCCGGCAAGGCGACGTACAGCCGCCCCGACCCCGAAGAGGAGGCAGCCCTGGCCGCCGCCCTGGCCGATGCCGCCGCCGAGGCGGCCCAGGAGACCGAGGGCGGCGACGAGGCGATGCTGAGCGAAGTCCTCGACGTCGGGGACGAGGACCCGACCGCGAGCTAGGCGCGGCGGGGCGCGGCGGGTTCCGCCGATGACCGACGAACGGCAGGTGGCAGAGGGTGCGGCTCCCCGCATCGTGCTCGGCGTCTGCGGTGGCATCGCCGCCTACAAGGCCGTCGAGGTGTGCCGTCGCCTGGTCGATGCCGGAGCCCACGTGGTGCCCGTCCTCACCGCCGACGCCACCCGCTTCGTCGGCGCGCTGACGTTTTCCGCCCTGGCGTCCGAGCCCGTGCAGAGCTCGCTGTGGGACGAGGACTCGCCGATCCCCCACACCCGTCTGGGGCAACGAGCCGATCTGGTCCTGGTGGCTCCGGCCACGGCGCACCTCCTGGCCCGCTACCGGGCCGGCCTGTCCGACGACTTGCTGACCGCCACCCTGCTGGCCACCCGGGCACCGGTGCTGCTGTGCCCGGCCATGCACACCGAGATGTGGGAGCACCCGTCGGTCCGGGAGAACCTGGCCGTGCTGGAGCGGCGCGGGGTGCAGTTCGTCCCGCCCGAGACCGGGCGCCTGGCCGGGGGTGACTCGGGGGAGGGCCGCCTGGCCGATCCGGCCGTCATTGCGGCGCGCGCCTTGGCCCTGGTGGGGCAGCCGGTGGCCGGCCCGGGCGACCTGGCGGGACGTCGCGTGGTGGTGAGCGCGGGCGGCACCCGCGAACCCATCGACCCCGTCCGATTCCTGACCAACCGGTCCTCGGGCAAGCAGGGTCATGCGTTGGCCGAAGCAGCGGCGCGCCGCGGGGCGACCGTGACCCTGGTCACCACCTCGGGCCTGGCCCTGGCGGCGGACGTCGCGGCGGCCGTCACGCGCATCGGGGTCGAGTCGGCCGCCGAGATGGAAGCGGCGATGCTCGAGGCGTGCCCGCAGGCCGACGTCGTCGTCATGGCGGCGGCCGTGGCGGACTTCCGCCCCAAGGAGGTCGCCGAGCGCAAGCTCGCCAAGGAGGACGGGCTGCCCGACCTGGTGCTCGAGCCGACTCCCGACATCCTGACCGGACTGGTGGCGCGCCGTCCTCGCGGGCAGATCGTGGTCGGCTTCGCGGCCGAGACCGACGACGTGCTGGCGCGCGGGCGGAGGAAGCTGACCCGCAAGGGTGTCGACCTCCTGGTCGTGAACGATGTCAGTGCGCCCGGCGCCGGATTCGACCATGACACCAACGCGGTCAGCATCCTCGCGGTGGACGGCAGCGTGACCGAAGTCCCCTTGACGTCCAAGGATGCTGTGGCCGACGCGGTGCTCGATAGAGTGACCGCCCACCAAAGAGAATATGGGAGCGCAACGTGAAGACGACGTTTACTTCGGAGTCCGTGACCGAGGGCCATCCGGACAAGATGGCGGACCAGATCTCCGACGCCGTGCTCGACGCCATGTTGGAGGGCGACCCGGCCAGCCGGGTGGCGTGCGAGACGCTCCTGACCACCGGCCTGGTGGTGGTGGCCGGCGAGGTCACCACGTCGACCTATGTGGACATCCCGACCATCGTGCGCGACACGGTGTGCGAGATCGGCTACGACAACGACGCCTACGGGTTCAACGGGCGTACCTGTGGCGTGCTGGTCTCCCTCGACGGTCAGTCCCCCGACATCGCACAGGGTGTGGACACGGCCTTCGAGTTCCGCACCGGCAGCGGCGGAGAGGACACCCTCAACGCGCAGGGTGCGGGGGACCAGGGGATGATGTTCGGCTACGCCTGCGACGAGACGCCCGACCTCATGCCGCTGCCGATCTGGTTGGCCCATCGCCTGTCCGAGCGCCTGGCCCAGGTGCGCCGCGTCGGTGCCGTGCCCTATCTGCGACCCGACGGCAAGACCCAGGTCTCGGTGGTCTACGAGCACGGTCGACCGGCGCGGGTGGACACGGTGCTGATCTCGACCCAGCACGCACCGGGCATCGACCTCGAGGAGCAGCTGCTGCCGGACCTGACGGAGCACGTGATCCAGCCCCTGCTGCCGACCGACCTCGAGACCGACGGCCTGCGGATCTTGGCCAATCCGACCGGCACCTTCGAGCTCGGTGGCCCCCATGCCGACACCGGGCTGACCGGACGCAAGATCATCGTCGACACCTACGGCGGGATGGCCCGTCACGGTGGTGGGGCGTTCTCAGGCAAGGATCCCTCGAAGGTCGACCGGTCCGCGGCGTATGCGGCCCGCTGGGTGGCCAAGCACGTGGTGGCCTCGGGGGCGGCCCGGCGATGCGAGGTCCAGGTGGCCTACGCCATCGGTGTGGCGCAGCCGGTCTCGTTGCTGGTCGAGACCTTCGGCACCGAGGCCGCCGATCCCGAGAAGATCTCCGGTGCCGTGCGCGAGGTGTTCGACCTCCGGCCGGCCGCCATCGCACGGGACCTGGACCTGCGCCGGCCGATCTACAAGAAGACGGCGGCCTACGGGCACTTCGGGCGATCGGAGAAGGAGTTCACCTGGGAGGCCACGCCGCGGGTGGACGAGCTGCGGTCCGCGCTGGGTTTGTGAGCCACGCCACCTGAACGAGGACACGGCAGGTCGCCGCGTCGTTCGGGTCCGCACCGATGTGGCGGCGGTGCCCAAGCTGTTCGACTACGCCGTTCCCGAGCGATGGAACGACCCGGTCACCATCGGTACCCGCGTCCGCGTGAGACTGCACGGCCGCCGGGTCGGTGCCTGGGTGGTCGAGGACGACGTCACACCGCCCCCGGGAGTGTCGGTGGCGCCCCTGGCGCAGTGGTCCGGCTGGGGTCCTCCGGCCACGGTGGTCGAGGTGGCCCGCTGGGCGGCCTGGCGCTGGGCCGGCCCGGTCTCCTTCTTCCTGGGCGCGGCGTCTCCCCACCACGTGGTGCGCGCCCTGCCCGAGGTCCCGGCCTCGCCGCCCGCCCGCCCGGGCCCGGACGCGCCGGCGTCGGTGGCCGCCCCGGCGTCGGTGGCCGCCCAGACGACGCGGCAGGCCCTGGTGTCCGATGCCCCGGCCCTGCTGCGCCTCCCGCCCACCACTGACCTCATCGACGTGGTGACCACGGTGGCCCAGGACCCCGAGACCGTGGGCCGGGGCAGCGTCCTGGTGCTGGTCCCGGGCACCGGTTGGGCCGAGCGCCTGGTCGATCGGCTGGCCCGCCGTGGCTATGCGGCGACGACGGCGTGGGAGGAGGCCAGGGCGGGATGGCCCATCGTGGTGGGGAACCGGGCCGGCGCCTGGGCACCGGTGCCGCGACTGGCCGCCGCGGTCGTGCTCGACGCCCACGACGAGGCCTACCGGGAGGAGAGTGCACCGACCTACAGTGCGGTCGACGTCGCCTCCGAGCGGGCCCGGCGTGAGGGTGTGCGCTGCCTGGTGACGTGCCCTGCTCCTCCGGTGGCCCTCGGTGCGGGTCGGACGATCGTGGCGCCGCCGGCCGGGGTGGAACGAGCGGGCTGGGCCGCCGTCGAACTGGTGGATCGGCGGGGAGCGGATCCCCACCTGGGCTTGTTCTCCGAGGAGTTCGTGCGATTGTCCCGATCCGTGCTCGATGATCCGCCGCTGCGGGCGCGGCGCGGCCCTCTGGTCTGCGTCTTCAACCGCACCGGACGCGCCCGCCTATTGGCCTGCGCTCACTGCGGAGAGCTGGCGCAGTGCGTCCGCTGCTCGGCCGCCGTACGGCCCTTCGAGGACGGCCTGCGCTGCCCGCGCTGCGGCGAGGAACGCCCGATGGTATGCGCGGCCTGCGGTCGTCTGCGCATGAAGACGCTCCGGTCCGGCGTGAGCCGTCTGCGGGAAGAGGTGGCGGCGCTCCTCCGCACCGAGGTGGTCGAGGTGTCCGGTGCGGCGCAATCCACGGGCGAGCCGGAGTCCGCGGCGCCGGTGCTGATCGGCACCGAAGCCGTCCTGCACCGGGTCCGTCGCGCCGCGGCGGTGGTCTTCCTCGACATCGATCTCCACCTGCTGGCCCCCCGCTTCAGTGCCACCGACGAGACCCTGGCCCTGCTCATCCGCTCCGCTCGGCTGGTCGGGCCCCGCCAGGCGGGCCCACCGTCGGCCCGGGTCCTGGTGCAGACGCGCGTGCCCGCCCATCCGGTGCTGGCCGCCGTGGTCCGGGGCGACCCCTCGGCGATCGCGGCGGAGGAGGAGTCCATCCGTCGCGGTGCCGGTCTGCCTCCGTTCGCCGCGTTGGCCGCCCTGTCGGGCCCGCGGGCCGCCGACTACGCCGAGGCGCTGGCCGCCGCCGGCGAGGGTCGAGCGGTGACCGTGTCGGACCTGCCCGACGGTCGTCGTCTGGTGCACGCCCCCGACGCGGCCGCGCTGAGCGACCTGCTCGAGGAGGTCCCACGACCGCCGGGCCGGGGCCTGCGGATCGAGGTGGACCCGACGGCGGTGTGAGGGTGGGGACGGGGGAGGCCCGGTAGAATGGCGCCATGCCCGGTCTGACCATTCGCCAGTACGGAGACCCCGTGCTGAAGCAGCGCACCCGCGAGGTCGACGAGATCGACGGCACGCTGGCCGGCCTGGTGGAGTCCATGATCGAGACCATGTACGAGGCACCGGGGACGGGCCTGGCGGCCAATCAGATCGGGGTGCTCCGGCGGATCTTCGTCTACGACGTGGGGGAGGGCCCGCGGACGGTGATCAACCCGCAGATCGTCGAGAGCGACGGGGAATGGACCTACGACGAAGGTTGCCTGTCGATCCCGGGCCTGAGTTGGGACATCGTGCGCCCGAACGCGGTGCACCTGGTGGGCCGTGACCTCGACGGCAACGAGATCTCGCTCGAGGCGGTCGAGCTCGAGGGCCGGGTCTTCCAGCACGAGCTGGACCATCTCGACGGCGTGCTCCTGGTGGACCGTCTGAACGAGGATCAACGCCGGGAGGCGCTGAAGATCCTGCGCGGCCGCACGCTCGGGTTGCCCGAGGGCGACCCCGACGGCCTGTCCAGGCTCTTCACCCGCTGAGGGGTGCCGCCCCGGCCTGTCCTACGGTGACCGGGTGGCTCGGCTCGCCTTCCTCGGCACTCCCGACATGGCGGTGGGCCCGCTGCGCCAGCTGGTCGCCGCCGGACACGACATCACGCTCTGCGTCACCCGTCCGGACCGGCGCCGCGGCCGGGGAGGGGGCGTCACCCCCAGCCCGGTGAAGGTGGCGGCGCGGGAGCTCGGCCTACCGGTCTCGCACGCCCTGGCCGAGGTGGCCGGGGCCGGCGCGGAGCTCGGCGTGGTGGTGGCCTACGGCCGCATCATCCCCCCAGAGCTGCTGGCGCAGGTCCCCATGGTCAATCTCCACTTCTCCCTCCTGCCGCGCTGGCGCGGCGCGGCGCCGGTGGAGCGCGCCATATTGGCCGGGGACACCGAGACCGGTGTCTGCGTGATGCAGGTCGAAGAGGGCCTCGACACCGGACCGGTCTACGCCCGCCGGGTCGTGCCACTGGACGAGACGATCGACCTGGCGACACTGCGGGACGAGCTGGTGGCGGTGGGCGGCGCGCTCCTGGTCGAGACGCTGGCGCACGGCGCCGCGGGCCTCCCGGTGCCCGAGCCCCAACGTGGCGTGCCCACCATGGCCGACAAGCTCACTACCGAGGACCTGCACCTGCGCTGGGAGGAGGGAGCGCGCCAACTCCACCGCGTGGTGCGACTGGGCCGGGCGTGGACCACCTTCCGCGGCCAGCGGCTGGGGGTCCTGCGCGCCGTTCCCGATGCCGATGCCGATCCCGCGGACGATACCGCCGATCCCGCCGACGAAGCCGCCGAAGCCGCCGCTACCACCGGCCGGCCCGGGACGCTGCGGGGGACGTCGGTGGTCACCGGCCACGGCCTCCTCACCCTCCGGGAGGTCAAGCCGGCGAGCAGAACGCCCATGTCGGCAGAGGATTGGCGGCGCGGCGTGCGGCCGACGGAGGGGGAGCGCCTCGGGAGCGACTAAACATGGGCGCAGTGACCGTGACCCCTCTTGACGGGTGGAACCCCGATCAGTACCACCGGTTCCGTTCCGAGCGGCGGCAGCCGTTCGACGACCTGTTGGCGCTCTGCCACCCCGTGCCCCACGGCCGGATCGTCGATCTCGGATGCGGGACGGGTGACCTGACCGCGATCCTGCACGCGCACCTGCAGGCCGACGAGACCGTCGGCGTCGACTCGTCCGAAGCGATGATGGCGCGTGCCACGGCCGACCATGCGGGGGTGGCCGGCCTCTCGTTCGCGCCGGGTGACATCTCCACGTGGCTCGGTGAGGACCTCGATCTGGTCTTCGCCAACGCCTCGCTGCAATGGGTGGACGATCACCTCAACCTCCTGGCCCGCATGCGCACCGCGCTCAAGGCCGACGGGCAACTGGCCTTCCAGGTGCCGGCGAACTTTCGTCACCCGTCGCACGTGCTGGCCCACCAGGTGGCCCTCGAGCCACCCTTCATCGATGCGTTGGACGGTGACGTCCCCGAGGACCGGGGGCGCTATGTCCTGTCCCCCGAGCTCTACGCCGATCTGCTGTACGAACTGGGGGCCAGCCAACAGGTGGTGCGCATGGAGGTGTACGGCCACGAGCTGTCGTCGACCGATGACGTGGTGGAATGGGTCATGGGGTCGGTCCTCACCCCGTACCGCAGCCGCCTCAGCCCGGAGCTGTTCGCGGCGTTCGTCGAGCGCTACCGCGAGCGCCTGCTCGAGGAGCTCGGGGAGCGTGAGCCGTACTTCTACGGCTTCCGGCGCATCCTGTGTTGGGCCCGCTTCAGTTGAGTCGCCGGATCGTGCCCGCGCCATCTGCTCCATCGGGACGCGCCGCCGGGCCGCCGGGGGCCATCCGCATCGCGCCGTCCGTCCTGTCGGCCGACTTCGGCGCGCTGGCCGAGCAGGTGGGAGAGGTGGCGGCGGCGGCGGATTGGCTCCACGTCGACGTCATGGACGGTCATTTCGTGCCCAACCTCACCGTGGGCCCGCCGGTCGTGGCTTCCCTCCGGCGGCACACGCCGCTCTTCTTCGATTGTCACCTGATGATGACCGATCCGGCGAAGTACCTCGAGGACTTCGCCGAGGCCGGCGCCGATGGATGCACCGTGCACGTCGAAGTCGGGCGCACCGGCGACCTGATCGCGCAGATGCGCCAGCTCGGTCTGCGGGCCGGCGTCGCCCTCAACCCCGATACGCCCTTCGAGGCCGTGGCGCCCTACCTCGAGGCGGTCGACCTGGTGCTGTGCATGACGGTGTTCCCCGGCTTCGGTGGTCAGAGCTTCATGCCCGACGTGCTCGACAAGGTGGGCCAGGTCCGCGCCGCCGTCCGGTCGTCCGCCCTTCCGGTCGACATCGAGGTGGACGGCGGCATCGACGTGGAGACGGCGCCGCTGGCCGCGGGGGCCGGTGCCAACGTCTTCGTGGCGGGGAGCGCCATCTTCGGGCACGGGCAACCGTGGGCTGCCGCCGACCGGATCAGAGGGGCGATTCAGGCCGCACGGCCATGACCCGCCACCAGGGGGAGCGGCACCGCGCCCCCGTCGGGCCGCGCCCGTGAGGCGTGCCGTCGTGGCCGGAGGCGGCATCCTCGGCACCTGGCACGCCCTCGAGCTCCGCCGGGCCGGCTACGCCGTGCAGCACCTCGACGCCGACCCGGCTCCGGTCGGAGCCTCGGTGCGCAATTTCGGCTTGCTCTGGGTGAGCGGCCGACGCTCGGGAGCCGAGCTCGACGCGGCGCGACGTTCCCGGCGCCGGTGGGAGGAGATCGGCGACCTGGTGGCCGGCATCGGGTTCCGGGCCAACGGCTCCCTGACCGTGGCCACCACCGACGACGAGCGCAGGGTCATGCAGTCCTTCGCCGCTCTGCCCGACGCCGACGAGCGCAAGATCCGCTTCCTCGAACCCGCGCAGCTGGTGGCCCGGAACCCGGCGCTGCGGGGCGAGGTGGCCGGCGGGCTGCACTGCGCCGACGATGCCCTGGTGGAGCCCCGACGGGCCCTCGGGGCGTTGCGCACCCACCTGGCCGATCGGGGTCACTACGAGTTCCACGGCGGATGCCGCGTGGTGGCCGTGGAAGAGGGGGCGCTGGTGGACGCCGCCGGGGCGCGATGGGAGGGGGATGTGGTGATCGTGGCGCCCGGGGCGGCCTTCGGCCCGCTCCCCGGAGCGAGGCGGGTGGCGCCCCTGGTGCGGCGGGTCCGCCTGCAGATGCTCGAGACGGCGCCCTTCGCCCGGACGCTCACCACGTCGGTGGCCGATGCCGACACCCTGCGCTACTACCCGGCCTACGAGGTGGTCGACCGGGCACCTTTGGGACCGCAGGGCCCCGTCGCTGCGGCCCATCACCTCCAGCTCCTGATGGTGCAGCGCCCCGACGGGGGATTGACCATCGGGGACACGCACGCCTACGAGGAACCCTTTGCGTTCGCCCTGGACGAGGAGCCCTTCCTCGAACTGCTCTCCCGGGCGGCTCGGTTGTTGGGCACGGCACCGCCACCGGTCCGGCAGCGGTGGGAGGGGGTGTACGCCCAGAGCACCGACGGCGCCGTCTGCGCGCGTGAGGAGTTGACCACGGGCGTGTGGATGGTCACCGGCCCCGGTGGTCGCGGCATGACGTGCGCGCCGGCCATTGCGGCCGACACGCTGACGGCGGCCGGCGTGGTGTGAGGTGATCGGCCCGTTCGCCCTGGTCTGCCTCGACATGGCGGGCACCACGGTGCGCGACGACGGCGTGGTGGACGAGGCCTTCACCGTCGCCCTGCATTCGGTCGGGGTGGACCTCGCCAGCCCGCGCTTCGCGTCGGCCCGGCGCTATGTACACGACACCATGGGGCGGTCCAAGGCGGACGTGTTCGCCGGGTTACTGGGGCCCGAGCAGGCGGAGGCGGCGACGGCGGCGTTCGCCCGCGCCTACGAGCAACGGGTCGCCCGGGGCGGGGTGTCGGCCCTACCGGGCGCCCTCGAGGTCCTGGTGGCGTTACGACGGGCCGCCGTCAAGGTCTGTCTGACCACCGGCTTCGCCCCCTCCACCCGCGACGCGCTGATCGCCGCCCTCGGGTGGTCCAGCCACATCGATCTGGCCCTCTCGCCCTCGGACTGCGGTCGCGGCCGGCCCGAACCCGACATGATCTTCGGCGCCATGGAGCGCCTGGGCGTCGCCGACGCCGCTGCAGTGGCCGTGGTGGGTGACACCGTGAGCGACCTCGCCTCGGGGACCGCAGCCGGCGCGAGAGCGGTCATCGGCGTACTCAGCGGCGCGCACGATGCAGCGACGCTGTCCCGTGTGCCGCACACCGCGCTGATCGTCGACGTGACCCACCTGATCGAGGTCCTGCGCGCTCTCTGAATCGATCTGGGGGGACAACCCGCCGCTCCGGCCTGGCCCGATTGCGCTGCCCCGAGTCGGCACCCCCTTCCGGCACTAGGGTTCACTCCATCCCCACGGGGAGCCGATGATGGAGGAAGCAGTGCGATCGAGGAAGACGGGTGGGGTCTTCCCGGCGGGGATCCGATTGGGTCTGGCGGTGCTCATCGTGGCGGGAGGATGCGCGTTCGCCCTACAGCCGGCGGCAGGAGCCGATACGCCCTACGTGCGGCCTGCGCAATTCGCGCCCAAGGGCATGGCCGGACTGAGAGCCACAGGTGCCGTTCCTGGCAGCCAGAAGCTCGCCCTCAGCGTGGTCCTCCCGCCGTCGAACAACGTGGAGCTCCAAGCCCTCCTCAAGAACCTCTACAACCCGGCGTCGCCCGAGTACCACCAGTGGCTGAAGCGCGGACAGTTCGACACCGAGTTCGGCCCCTCACCGTCGAACGTGCAGGCCGTGGAGTCCTGGTTGCACGCGAAGGGACTGACCTCGACCAAGCTCTCCGGGTTCGACATCGAGGTGTCGGCGCCTGCGGGCACGGTGTCCTCCGCATTCGACACGTCGTTCGAGAACTACCGGACTCCTACGGGCCGCGTGGGCTACGCGGCGCAGGACGCGCCGCTCGTTCCCCAGAGCCTGGCCACGGGACAAATCTCCACCATTCTGGGCCTCGACACCGTGTCTCGCTTCGAGCCGCAGGATCGGATCAGTTCCCGGGCGCTCCCTGTGGGCGCAGAGGCACGGGGATCCGGGGGAGTCCGGCCCTTCGAAGACGGGCTGACGCCGTGCGCCGCTGCGGCTGACGTGGCAAACGCCGATGACGTCTACACACTCGACCAAGTCGGGGCGCAATACGGGATCAACAGCCTCTTGACGCAAGGGCAGAACGGTCATGGTGTGACCATCGGCTTGTACGAGTTGGCTGCACATTCCCCGACCGATGTGGGCACGTACATGAACTGCTTCGGACTTCACAACTCTGTCTCGACGGTGGAGGTCGACGGTGGCGGCGGGTCCGAGACGAGCAATGCCAGTGGTGAGGCCGACCTGGACATCGAACAGGCGGCCACACAAGCTCCCGGGGCATCCATCATCTCCTATGAGGGACCACAGAACACACTGCAGCAGGTGGTCGATGTCTGGGCCACCATCGTCGACGACGACGCCGCGCAGGTCGTCTCTACGAGCTGGGGTCTGTGCGAGATCGCAGCTGATGAGAACGGTCAATTCGCCGCCTTCGATCCCCTGTTCGAACAGGCTGCGGTGCAGGGTCAGTCCATCTTCGCCGCATCGGGCGATTCGGGTTCTGAGGCCTGCTTCACGGAATCGGCGTCACCTGACACCGAATTGAACGTCAACTATCCGGCGTCCAGCTCGAATGTGACCGCGGTCGGTGGCACTTCCCTCTACGACTCGGGGGAAGTGGTGTGGAACTACTGCCAGGCCGAGGGTCCGGATTGCGCGTACGATGACGAGGGCTTTGGCGCCGGGGGTGGGGGACTATCGGACTTCGAGCCGCGTCCCAGTTACCAACCGTCTGTCGTTGGCGTCAACGGCAATTGCGATCACGAGTGTCGCGAAGTGCCCGATGTGTCGGCCAATGCGGGCGTCGGTATGGTGATCTATGTCGACGGTCAATGGGGTATCGGGGAGGGCACCAGCTTTGCCTCACCCCTGTGGGCGGCGATCACGGCGGACAAGGATGCCGGATGCACGACCTCGAGCGGGACGATGACCCCGGCGCTCTACGCGCTGTACGAGCAGCAGGGCGAGGGCACCGCGTTCCATGACATCACCAGCGGCAATAACGACTTCACGCAGAGCAACGACAACCAGTACGAGGCCTCTCCCGGCTATGACCTGGCCACGGGTATCGGCTCACCCGCCGCAGGAGGTCTCTCGTGTCCCGAAGTCAGTTCGGTGGGATCCGGCCAGGCTGGGCAGCAGGTCACCGTCTCGGGCTTCGGGCTCAGCCATGCGATTTTCACGTTCGGGGGAGTGGCTGCGACAACGGTGTCGACGAGCGCCACGCAGGCCACGGTTGTCGTGCCGCCGGGAGGGGGAACGGTCGTCGTGGGGGCGACCAACCTCATGGGCACCGGGGTGACAACGTCGTCGTTCACCTACCTGAACCCCTTCATCACCACGACCTCTCTGGACCCGGGCGTCGTCAACCAGCCGTATTCGCAGGCGTTGACGGAAGTGGGAGGTACGGCGCCCTACACATGGACATCATCACCCCCGCTGAGCAACGGACTTGTACTGGACGCGACGACCGGCGTCATTGCGGGGACGCCCACGTCGACCGGAACGCAGAGCCTTCAGATTACGGTCACTGATGCCCACGGCGACAAGGACATCGTCACCCTGACGTTGAGTGTCTTCTCCAACGGTTCGACGACCGTCCCGACCGTGATGCCCAGCAGCACGACCTTCGGCACGCCGGTGACCTATTCGGCCACGGTCTCCTCGGGCGGTGGTACCCCGACCGGCACGGTGACCTTCACCATTGGCTCTGCCACGCTCTGCACGACCGGGACGCTTTCCGGCGGCGGGCAGGGTTCGTGCATTGTCAGCAGTGCCCCGGCCGGGGCGGACACCGTCACTGCCACCTATTCGGGAACCCTTCCGTCCTTCTCATTCGCGCCGTCGTCGGGGACCACTCCCCTCACCGTTGTGTCTGGACCCTACAGTCCCCTCGCTCCCGTGCGTATCTGTGACACCCGACCGCGCAATCCCTCCAACCTCAGTGGAGCGGCCGCCCAATGTAACGGGCCGAAGAACGATGGCAGCACCCTGGGGAACAGTGAGACCAAGACCATCAACGTGGCCAACGGATCGAGTCCGCAGGCATCCACCTTCGGTGTTCCGGCCGACGCCACCGCCGTCGTGCTCAACGTCACCGCAACCGATCCGACGGGCTCGGGCCATCTGACGGTGTTCCCCGCGGGAGCCAGCCTTCCCGTCGCCTCCAACCTCAACTACGCGGCGGGCTCGACGGTGCCCAACCTGGTCGAGGTGGGCGTCGGCACCGGCGGAGACGTCTCCATCAACGCGTCGGCCGGGACCGACGTGGCGGTCGACGTGGAGGGGTACACCTCGCCCGACGCGTCGAGCAACGCGGAAGCCGGGCTGTACAACGCCCTGCCCACACCCACCCGGATCTGCGATACCCGGGCGGGCAATCCCTCGGGCCTCAGCGGCAGCGCGGCCCAGTGCAACGGGCCGGGCAACAGCGGGAGCACGCTTTCGGCCGGGGGAACCATCTCGGTCCAGGTGACCGGCACCTACGGCACGGACGTCGTCCCGGCCGGGGCCACCGCCGCGGTGCTCAACGTGACCTCGGTGGCTTCGGCGGCCGCGGGCCACCTGACCGTGTACCCCGAAGGGACCGGCTTGCCCACCGCATCCAACGTCAACTACGCGGCCGGCCAGAGCACGGCCAACCGGGTCATCGTGCCGCTGTCCTCTCATGGCGGCATCTCGGTCAACAGCTCGGCCGCCTCCGATGTGGTGGTCGACGTCTCGGGGTATTTCTCGGGGCTGGGCGGGACCGGGACGCAATTCACCGCCGAAGGGGCCCCGGTGCGCATCTGTGACACCAGAGCGGGCAACCCCTCGGGGCTCACCGGCAGTGCCGCCCAGTGCGACGCCAAGACCCTAGGCCCGCAGAGCACCCTGACCATCAAGGTGGCCGGCCTGGCCGGGGTGCCCGCTAGCGGGGCGACCGCGGTGGTGGTCAATCTGACCGGGGTGGGCCCATCCGCCCAGACCCACCTGACGGTCTTCCCCACGGCACCGGTGCCCACCACCTCGGATCTGAACCTGGTCCCGGGCGTGACCCGGGCCAACCTGGTGGTGGCCACCCTCAGCTCGACCGGGACCATCTCGATCTACAACAACGCGGGCAGCACCGACGTGGTGGTCGACGTGCTCGGCTGGTACTCGTAGGCCGAGCCGCCGGGCCCGTGGGGCGACTGTGCTCGCCTGCCGCGACCGTGCCGGCGTCAGAACCCGTTCTGACCAGGACTTCTCGACAAAAACTGAAACGTGTTCTAATATTGGGCAGGAGGCGTCGGTACGACCGCCGCCGGATCAGGACGGCCCCATGCACGGTCCCCACAACACCGAGAGCCCGAGAGAGGTGGACCTCATGCGCCGGGCCATCGCGTTGGGCGACGCGGTGCGGGGGTCGACGGCGCCGAACCCGTGGGTAGGGTGCATCGTCGCCTCGGCGGCGGACCCCGAGCTGACCTTCGCCGGGGCCACCGCGCCCCCGGGCGGGCCCCATGCCGAGGTGGTGGCCTTGCGCCGGGCGGGCGAGCTGCACGCGCTCGGGGCGACCATGGTCACCACGCTCGAACCCTGTGCGCACCAGGGTCGGACCCCTCCGTGCACCGACGCCATCATCGCGGCGGGAGTGGCCCGCGTGGTGATCGGCGTGGAGGATCCCGACCCGCTGGTGGCCGGTCGGGGCGTGGCGGCGCTGCGGGCCGCCGGGATAGAGGTGACCGTGGGCCTCTCGGCGGCGGAGGTGTCCGACCGATTGGCGCCGTACCTCAAGCATCGCCGATCCGGCCGGCCCTGGGTGATCTTGAAGATGGCCGCCAGCCTGGACGCCCGGACGGCGGCGCCCGACGGCACCAGCCGGTGGATCACGGGGGAGGAGTCCCGCCGGGACGTCCATCGCCTCCGGGCCCAATCCGACGCCGTGCTCGTCGGCGCGGGCACTGTCAGAGCGGACGATCCCGAGCTGACGGTCCGGCTGGGCGCCGATCCCCCGGAGCGGCAGCCGCTGCGCGTGGTGCTGGGCAGGGCGCCGGCGGGGGCCAGGGTGCACCCCGCGCTCGAGCTCTCCGGCGACCTGGGCGACGTGCTGGCCGAGCTGGGCCGGCGCGGAGTGGTCCAGGTGCTGGTGGAGGGCGGGGCCGGCGTGGCCCACGATTTCCATGCGGCCCGATTGGTCGACCGCTACGTGCTCTACGTGGCCCCCACCCTGTTCGGGGGAGACGACGGGCGACCGCTCTTCGCCGGCCCCGGGGCTGGCACAATTGACGACGTGTGGAGGGGCAAGTTGGTCTCGGTCGAACGACTGGGCGATGATCTTCGAGTGGAGGTGGCAGCCTGATGGGGTTCTCAACGGTGCAGGAGGCCATAGACACCATCGGCCGCCTGGGCATGGCCGTCGTGGTCGACGACGAGGATCGTGAGAACGAGGGGGACCTGGTCATGGCGGCGGAAGCCGCCACTCCGGAGAAGATCGCCTTCTTCCTGGCCCACACCTCGGGGGTGATCTGCGTGCCCCTCCTGCCCGAGCGGGCGGACGCGCTGGACCTCCCGCTCATGGTCACGGCCAACACCGAGGCCCAGCGCACCGCCTTCACGGTCAGCGTCGACGTCCGGCACGGCACCTCCACCGGCATCTCGGCCACCGACCGGGCGGCCACCATCGGCGCCCTGATCAACCCGAACACGCGCCCCAACGACCTGAACCGGCCCGGCCACATCTTCCCGTTGCGCTACCGGCCCGGGGGGGTGCTCAAGCGGGCCGGCCACACCGAGGCCACCGTGGACCTGTGCCGCTCGGCCGGGCTCACGCCGGCCGGGGTGCTCTGCGAGGTGGTCACCGAGGACAAGTCCGAGATGGCGCGCCTGCCGGACCTCGAGCGATTCGCCAAGAAGCACGATCTGCCCCTGATCTCCATCGCCGACCTCATCCGCTACCGGCGCCAGAACGAGAAGCTGGTGCGCCTGGTGTCCGAGGCGCGCATCCCGGCGGAGGGACGCGAGTTCCGCGCCTTCGTCTACGAGTCGGTGCTCGACGCCGAGCAGCACCTGGCCCTGGTCATGGGGGACGTGGACGGCCAGCCCGACGTGCTGGTCCGGGTGCACTCCGAGTGCCTGACCGGGGACGTCTTCGGCTCTCTGCGCTGTGACTGCGGTCCCCAGCTCCAGGCCTCACTGGACCTCATCGAGCGGGAGGGCCGGGGGGTGCTGATCTACCTGCGGGGCCACGAGGGCCGGGGCATCGGACTCGGCCACAAGATCCGGGCCTACCAGCTCCAAGAAGAGGGACACGACACGGTCGACGCCAACCTGCAGCAGGGCCTGCCGGTGGATAGCCGTGAGTACGGGATCGGGGCCCAGATGCTGGTCGACCTCGGCGTGACCACCATGCGGCTGATGACCAACAACCCCGTGAAGTACGGCGGTCTCGAGGGCTTCGGTCTCGACATCACGGAGCGCGTCCCCCTCCAGCCCTCGGCGAATCCGGAGAACATCGCCTATCTGCGCACCAAGCGCGAGCGGATGGGGCACATCCTGCACGGCCTCGACGGCGCCCTGTGACGGCGCCACGGCGCTAGTGGCCGGCTCGGACCTCATGGCGCTCCCCGAGGGTGCGCACGAGCAGGTGGCCGCCCGGGTCGGGGCCTCGGTGCGGGGAGAGCCCACCGGGCGGGGCCTGCGCATCGGCATCGCCTGTGCGCAGTTCAACGGCGGCATCACGCTCCGCCTGTTGGACGGGGCGCTCGACGCCCTGGCCGAGGCGGGCGCGGATCGCCACGACGTGATCGTGGCCTGGGCCCCCGGGGCCTTCGAGCTCCCCCTGGTCGCCCGCGCCTTCGCCACGGCGGGCAAGGTCGATGTGGTGCTGTGCCTCGGGGCGGTGGTGCGGGGCGACACCGGCCACTACGAGTTCGTGGCCGGGGAGTGCGCCTCGGGGATCCAACAGGTCCAGCTCACCACCGGTGTGCCGGTCATCTTCGGCGTCTTGACCACCGACTCACTCGACCAGGCGCTCGAACGGTCCCATCCCGACGGGACGAACAAGGGCCGTGAGGCGGCGCAGGCCGGGATGGCCATGGTCCGCCTCCTGCGGGCGGGGCCGCTCTCGTAGCGGCTGGTCCCACCGTCATTCATCGAGCGTTTACATCGCCGTCACCGGGCCGATACCTGCGCTGCCTACGATCACGCCAGGCTGCAGCAGCTCAGCCTGAGGGCGATCGGACGATTGTTATGGCGAGTCCAGCGGCCGACTCATCAGTCGACCCCACCGAGATCCGGTTCAGGCCCGGTCGCCGGCGCGAGGACGGCTTCGCCGTGCAGTACTGCACCGTGCACGGCTACCGGCGGGCCTACGTGCGGGCGGGGTCGGGCCCCGCCCTGTTGCTGATCCACGGCATCGGAGACAGCTCCGACTCGTGGCGGCCCGTGTTCAAGGAGCTGTGCAAGGCCCACACCGTCATCGCCCCCGACCTGTTGGGGCACGGTCGCTCCGAGAAACCACGCGCCGACTACTCGGTGGCCGCCTACGCCAACGGCATGCGCGATCTCCTCAGCGTGCTCGGCGTGGACCGGGTCACGGTGGTGGGTCACTCGCTGGGCGGCGGGGTCGCCGCGCAGTTCGCCTACCAGTTCCCGGACCGTTGCGAGCGCCTGATCCTGGTGGGGAGCGGCGGGGTCGGACGCAGCGTGAGCCCGCTCCTGCGTCTGGCCACCATCCCGGGGACCGAGCTGCTGATGCCCCTGTTCGGGCTGTCCCCGGTGCGGGCCGCCAGCCGGCTGGCGGCGGAGCAGCTCCGCCAGTTCGACACCGCGCGCGGCCCGGACACCGAGGAAGGCCAGGCCGTGTTCGATGCGCTGCCCGA
>JBKQIP010000161.1:0-26460 GCA_052148295.1 Acidimicrobiales bacterium | reverse complement strand
CAACCAGATGCGCCGCAGGGTCATCGAGCTCGACCGGGGCATCCTCGTGCGCGACCAGGCCCACGGGGTGTACGACATCGACAGCGCCACGGTGGCGGGCGGGGCCGGCATGCCGACCGGGTCCCTCGTGGACCAGACGCCCACCGCCGACTCCGAGTTCGAGGTGCCCGGCACCTTCCTGGCCCGCCCCTGATGCCCGTCTCCCCGGCATACGTATCGAAGGAGGCCGTCACCAACCTGTGGCGCAACCGACTGATGACGGCGGCGGCCATCCTGACCGTGGCCGTGTCACTCGCCCTGGTCGGCTCGGCGCTCCTGTTGAAGCAGGGGGCGTCCAAGGCGACCGAGCTGTGGCAGAACGGCGTCCAGACCATCGTCTGGGTCGATCCGTCCGCGGGCGCGGCACAGACGGCCGCCATCCGTGCCCAGCTCCACCAGTCGCCCTACGTGAAGACGTGCAACTACCGGTCACAGTCCTACGACTACAGCGAGGCCAAGCGCGTCCTCCCCGCCGACGAGGTGGCCGCCACCACCCAGGCCAACTACCCGGCGTCGTTCCGCTGCCAGCTCACCAACCCGTCCCAGGCGCCCGCGCTGTACCTGGCCTTCTACGGCAAACCGGGGGTCTTCGACGTCAAGTACCCCGGCCAGCAGATCAAGACGATGCAGAGCGTCATCAGGGTCCTGCAGTGGGTGTTCCTCACCGTGGCGGTGGTCCTGCTGCTGTCGGCATCGGTGCTCATCCTCAACACCATCAGGATGGCCATCTTCGCCCGCCGGCGCGAGGTCTCGGTGATGAAGCTGGTGGGGGCCACGAACTGGTTCATCCGCGTGCCCTTCATGTCGGAGGGTCTGATCCAGGGACTGCTGGGCTCGGGCCTGGCCGCGCTGGCCGTCTACGTGCTCTATCTGGTCATCAACCACTACGGCAGTGGCAACAGCAGCAACGTGCTGACGGCGATGCACATGACGGGTGGGGAGGTCGTCCTGACCAATGCCGTCGTGGTCCTGGTGGGCGTGATCATCGGCTCGCTGGGATCGGCCATCGCCATCCGCCGTTTCCTCGACGTCTGACGCGGCGGCCGCGCACGGCGGCACTCCGGCTCGCCTCGCCTCGCCTCGCTTTGCCTTTGCCTCGCCTTGCCCCGCTTTGCCCGCCCGCCGGCCCCGCCCCGCGGGCCGGGCCGGGCCGGTGAGGTGTCGGGCCGCGTCGGCAAGGTTCCCGGCAAGGTGGCTCCGCCACACTCCCCGTGGCCCCGCACCGGCGGGGACGTTGCGAACACGAGGAGCACGCCATGGCCAACACCACGACCATCACGGGCAACCTGACCCGGGAACCCGAAATCCGCTACACCCGGGAGGGGCAGGCCACGGCCCAGCTGGGGGTGGCCGTCAATCGCCGTTGGCAGGACCGGGCCACCCAGGAATGGCAGGAGGCGACGTCGTTCTTCGACGTCGTGTGCTGGAGGGACCTGGCCGAGAACGTGGCGCTGAGCCTGTCCAAGGGGATGCGCGTCGTGGTCACCGGTCGGCTCGAGCAGCGCACCTGGGAGACCGAGGAGGGCGAGCACCGCGCCAAGGTCGAGATCACCGCCGACGAGGTCGGACCGAGCCTGCGCTTCGCCACGGCCGATGTCCGGCGCACCGAGCGCCGCGCCACCCCCGAGGTGGGCGCCGAGGCCGCCGCCGGGTCGGACCCCGAAGCGGTAGAGGCGTGAGCGGTGCCCTGGTTGATCACCTCGTTCGGCCTGCCCGTCGGCCGCCACCTGATCGTGACCCTGCTGACGTTGTGGCGCCACCGGATCACCGCTTCCCTGACGATGGTGGGCCTGGGCAGCGCGGTGGCGGGCTACGGGGCGGCGCTGCTGGTGCACCGATCCGGTTCCCGGAGACGATCGCCTTCATGAAGGAGGAGGTCTTCGAGATCTGCGCGGCACTGGCGCTGGCCGAGGCGCTGCTGCGGCCGCTCGGTCACGAGGCCGAGGCGGCCCACCTGGCCGCCGTCTTCGACGTCGTCGAGGGGCGCCTGGCCTGACCTCACTCCTCGCTGGCGGCGTCCTCCGGGGACGGCTCGTAGGTGAGCGAGAGCGAGTTCACGCAGTAGCGCAGCCCGGTGTCGGTGGGCCCGTCGGGAAAGACATGCCCCAGGTGACCGCCGCACCGGGCGCACAGGATCTCGGTCCGGGCCATGCCGAAGCTGCGATCGGTGTGCTCCACGATGGTGCCGGCCGATCGGGCCCGGTCGAAGCTGGGCCAACCCGACCCCGACTCGAACTTGGCGTCGGTGTCGAAGAGCTCGGCGTTGCAGGCGGCGCAGTGGAACACGCCCTCGCCGTCGACGTGCAGCAGCTCGCCCGACCAGGCCGGCTCGGTACCGGCCTTGCGCAGCACGGCGTAGCGCTCCGGCGTCAGCTCCGCCTTCCACTCGTCCTCGGTCTTGGTCACTTCGTAGTCCACGGCCGGCTCCTGATCCTTGTGCTTGCGCAGCATGGCCCTCACCTCTCTCCCTCTACAACCCCGCGCCCGCTAGATGTATTTCGGCGTGGCCCCGATGGCGGCGTAGCAGGCCTCGATCAGCCCGTGGGCCCGGGGGTCACCGAGCATGCCCGCCGCCATCTGGTTCATGACGTAGCCGACGGCCAGACCGTTCTCGGGATCGGCGAACCCGTACGAGCCCCCGGCGCCCCCGTGGCCGAAGGACCCCTCGCCGCCGAACAGGGCGTAGGGGTTGGCGATCCAGAAGCCCTGACCGATGTGCTGCTCGACGGGGAAGCCCACCGAGAGGAAGACCTGGTCGGCGCCGAAGGTGCGCACCCGGCGCGCCTGGTCCACCTGGGCTCCGGTCAGGACGGCCTCGGCCGGTCCCCCCTCGACGGTCCCGATCAGGCCGGCATACAGGCGGGAGAGGGAGCGGGCGTTGGTGATGCCGTTGGCGGCCGGGAGCTCCGCCGCGTGCCAGTCCCGCTCGTTGGCGAAGCCGACGTCGGGGAAGGCGCCGCCGGCGTTGAGGGCCCGGGCCAGGAGCGTCTGCGAGAAGTCGGCCGGCATGCCCGCGGCGTCGGCGTCCTCGGGAAGCAGGCTGCCGATGATGGGAGAGACCCGGTGCTCGTGCGCCGCCGGCAGGCCGATCCAGAACTCCAGGCCCAGCGGCTGGGCGATCTCCTCGGCGAAGTAGGTGCCGAGGGAGCGCCCCGTGATGCGCCGCACCACCTCGCCCACCAGCCACCCGTAGGTGAGGGCGTGGTAGCCGTGCGCCGTGCCGGGCTCCCAGAACGGGGCCTGTGCGGCCAGGGCGGCCACCACGGGGTCCCAGGCCTGGACGGCCTCGGCGCTCAGGGTGGCGTCGAGGGCCGGCAGGCCGGCCTGGTGCGTGAGCAGGTACAGGACGGGGAGATCCCCCTTGCCCGCCTGCGCGAATTCGGGCCAGTAGCGGGCCACCGGCGCGGCGAGGTCGAGTTGGCCCCGCTGGGCCAGCAGGTTGGCGCAGACCGCCGTGGCGCCCTTGGTCGACGAGAAGACCAGCTGGAGGGTGTCCCGGTCGTACGGCCGGTCCCCCTGCTGGTCGAACGTGCCGCCGAAGAGGTCGACCATCGGGCGGCCGCCCACGTGCAGGCAGAAGGCGGCCCCCACCTCGCGCCCGGCCTCGAAGTTCCGGGCGAAGGCGTCCCGCACGCCCTCGAAGCCGGGCTCGACGTGGCCCCCGATGACGGTGTCCATGTGGTCTCCTCGTGCGTCGCTCAGGCCGCCAGCTGGGCGCCGGCCGGTCCCATCAGGAACAGGAAGTTGTCGACGTAGAAGGCGCGGCGCACGTCCTCGCCGGCATCGCCCAGCGAGGCCTCGAAGCGCTCGATGGGCTTGCGCCCCCCTTCGACGTGCGGGTAGTCCGACGAGAACATGACCAGGTCCGCCCCGCCCTGAGCCACGATCCAACCGACGTCCTCGGTGGGGTAGGGGGTGAAGCGGACCTGCCGATGGACGTAGTCGCCCGGGCGGAGCGACAGGCTCTGCAACCGTTCCTCGTGACGGTGGAAGGCCTCGAAGGCCGACTCCATCTGGCGCAGCCAGGACGGCACCCAGATCGCCCCCTGCTCGATCACCCCGATGCGCAGACGAGGGAAACGCTCGAGCACGCCGTCGAAGATCAAGGTGGCCAGCGTCTGGGCCGGGGGTCCGGGGATGCCCATGTAGTCGACCGAGCGGAAGTTCTCGTCTCCCCCGTGGAAGTCGTGGGGCACGGGCAGGCCGTTGGCGAAGTAGTGGGGGTCGATCAGGTCGCCCGTCCCGCCCACGTGGAAGACGACGGGGATCCCGGCCTCCTCGGCCCGGGCCCACACGCCGAAGAGGTCGCGGTGGCTGGGGGAGAAGGCGGGCGGGCACCCCGACGCCACCAGCAGGGCTGCCGCGCCCTGGTCGATGGCGTCGCCGGCGGCGTGGACGGCCCGCTCGGGGTCGACCAGGGGGACGTAGCACGAGGCCAGGAGCCGGGGGTCGACCGCGCAGAACTCGAGCATGCCCCGGTTGTGGGCGCGGGCGGCGGCATAGGCCAGGTCCGCGTCGCCGCCGTGCTCCAGATCGTGGAGCCGGCCGTTGTGGAAGGTGTTGAAGACCAGCTGGCTGCCGAAGCCCAGCAGGTCGAGGGCCCGGGGCCGGTCCTCGGCGATGAAGGCGCCGGTGGCGGCGAAGTTCTTGCGCTGCATGATCTCGGCCGCCTCAGCGGCCCGGAAGTCGGCCGAGCGGTGGCGCTCGCGCAGCCGCGCGAAGGAGGCCGCCAGGTCGCTCTGCTGCTCGTCGGGGTCCCCCGTCTGTCGCAGCTCGTTGCCGCTGGCGTAGCGCAGGACGGGGAGACGATCCCGGAACGCCTCCTCGGCGTGGTCCCGCAGCCAGGTCGGCGTCTCCATGATGTGGGCATCGGCATCGTGGACCAGCCGGCCTTCGTTGTAGGGCATGCGCCTCCCTTTGCGCCGACCGCGAGTATCGCAAAGGTACGGGCGCCCTGCCGACCGGCGGCGCGCCGTGCGGGCCGGGACGGGCCCGCCCCGACCGTCCCGGCCGGGCGCCCGGGGAGCTGACGCCCCGTCAGATCGGCGGTGGCGCATTGGTACGCTACCGGGGCCATGGACCTGCGAGACCGCCCCGCCGACACGGCGTTCCGCGCCGAGGTCCGCCGTTTCCTGGCCGACAGCGTGGTGGGCGAGTTCGCCGCCCTCGGCGGCCGGGGAGGTTCGCTGGACGAGTCCTTCGGCTTCGACACCCGGCTCAAGTGGGAGCGGGTGCTGGCCGACGCCGGCTGGACCTGCCTGGGCTGGCCCACCGCGTACGGCGGCCGGGGGGCCTCCATCACCGAGCAGGTCATCTTCAACGAGGAGTACGCCCGGGCCGCCGCGCCGGGGCGCGTCGGCGTCATGGGCGAGGGCCTGCTCGGCCCCACCTTGATCCACTACGGGACCGAGGCCCAGAAGGAGCGGTTCCTCCCGCCCATCCGCCAGGGGACCGAGCTGTGGTGCCAGGGCTACTCGGAGCCCGATGCGGGCAGCGATCTGGCCAACGTGCAGACCAGGGCGGTCCGCGACGGCGCCACGTGGGTCATCACCGGGCAGAAGGTGTGGACCTCGCTGGCCCATCAGGCCGACTGGTGTTTCGCGCTGTGCCGCACCGACCCGGGGTCGCAGCGACACCGGGGACTGTCCTACCTGTTGGTCCCCATGGACCAGCCCGGCATCGAGATCCGCCCCATCACCCAGCTGACCGGGACCAGCGAGTTCAACGAGGTCTTCTTCGACGGAGCTCGCACCCGTGCCGACCACGTGGTGGGCGCCGAGGGCGACGGTTGGAAGGTCGCACTGGCCACCTTGGCCTTCGAGCGCGGGGTGGCGCTGCTGGGCCACCAGCTGACCTTCGGGCGCGAGCTGGACCGCATCGTGGCCGTGGCGCGGGAGCACGGGCGCTCGGGCGACCCCGTCCTGCGCCAGCGCCTGGCCCGGGCCCACGTCGAACTGGCCATCCTGCGCTACAACACGCTGCGCAGCCTCTCGGGCGTCGACGGCCCGGTGGCACCGCCGGAGGCCTCCATCGCCAAGCTGTACTGGGGCAGCTGGCACCGGCGCCTGGGCGAGCTGGCGCTCGACGTGCTCGGCCCGCACGCCACGGTGGCCGAGGGCGAGCCCTACGAGCTGGGCGAGTTCCAACGGTCGTTCCTCAACTCGCGCTCCGAGACCATCTACGGCGGGTCCAACCAGATCCAGCGCAACATCATCGGCGAGCGGGTGCTCGGGCTCCCGCCCGAGCCCAAGGGGGCGGCGTGAGCCTGGGGTCCTCCTTCGAGCCGCCCGCCCCGCCGACCCCGCCCGCCGGGCACGGCCTCCTGGCCGACAAGGTGGTCATCGTGACCGCCGCCGCCGGCACCGGGATCGGCTCGGCCACGGCCCGCCGCTGCCTGGAGGAGGGCGCGTCGGTGGTGGTCTCCGACGCCCACGGGCGGCGTCTGGCCGAGGTGGCCGAGGAGCTCCGGGCCGAGACCGGCGGCCCGGTGCACGCCGTGGCCTGTGACGTGACCGACGAGGCGCAGGTGGGCGCGCTCTACGCCGCCGCGGTGGCGGCGTTCGGGCGCTTCGACGTGGCCGTGCACAACGCCGGGCTGGGAGGCACGGTGCCGCTGGTCGAGATGACGGACCAGCAGTGGTCGACCGTGCTCGACATCACCTTGACCGGGACGTTCCGCTGCACCCGGGCCGCCCTGACCCACCTGCTCCCTCAGGGCAGTGGGGTCATCGTCAACAACGCCTCGGTGCTCGGGTGGCGGGCCCAGCCCGGACAGGCGCACTACGCCGCCGCCAAGGCCGGCGTCATGGCCCTGACCCGCTGCGCCGCGGCGGAGGCCGCACCGGCCGGTGTGCGGGTCAACGCGGTGTCGCCCAGCCTGGCCGAGCACCCGTTCCTCAACCGGGCCATTCCCGACGAGGACCTGGCCGTGCTGCGCCGCCGGGAGCTGTTCGGGCGCGGCGCCGAGACCTGGGAGGTGGCCAACGTCATCGTCTTCCTGGCCAGTGACTACTCGTCGTACATGAGCGGCGAGATCGTGTCCGTGAGCAGCCAGCACCCGTGAGCAGCCGGCCGGGCCACCGTGCGGGGGAGGGCATCGGTGGCGCGCCCGCAGGCGACGAGGACCCCCGGGCCGACCTGACCTGGGGCACCATCCCCCGCCTGGTCGACGACGGGGCGGTGCGCTTCGGCCCGGCCGAGGCCCTGGTGGACGGCGAGCTGCGGCTCTCGTTCGGCGACCTGGCCGGGGCGGTGGACCGCTACGCCCGCGGCTTCCTGGCCGCCGGCGTGGGCCCCGGCGAGCGGGTGGCGGTGTGGGCCCCCAACGGCGCCGGGTGGATGCTGGCCGCGCTGGGCGCGCTGCGCGCCGGTGCCGTGCTGGTGCCGATGAACACCCGCTTCAAGGGGTCCGAGGCCGCCTACGTGCTGCGGGCGGCGCAGGTCACGACCCTGGTCACCGTGCGGGGGTTCCTCGGTGTCGACTATCCCGCCCTCCTCGCCGGCGAGGACGTGGGGGCCCTCTCGCGCATCGTGCTCCTGCAGGACGACGGTCCACCGGGACGGTCCGACGTGGTCGGCCTCGACGCCTTCCTGGCCGCGGCCGAGGCGGTCGACCCGGGCGCCGCGGCGGCCCGCGCCGCCGCCATCGCTCCCGACGACGTGGCCGACGTCCTCTTCACCTCGGGCACCACGGGGTACCCCAAGGGCGCGGCGACGACCCACGCCCAGAGCCTGCGCACGTTCGGGACCTGGTCCTCCATCGTCGGGCTGACCCGGGGCGACCGGTACCTGGTGGTCAACCCGTTCTTCCACACCTTCGGGTACAAGGCGGGCATCTTGGCCTGCCTCATGGCCGGGGCGACGGTGGTCCCCGAGCCCGTGTTCGACGCCGCCGCCGTGATGGCGCGCATCGCGGCGGAGCGGATCTCGGTGCTGCCGGGCCCGCCGACGCTGTACCAGAGCCTCCTGTCGGAGCCGCGCCGAGCCGCCTACGACCTCTCCTCCCTGCGGTTGGGGGTGACCGGCGCCGCCGTGGTCCCGGTGGAGCTGGTGCACGCCATGCGCGAGGACCTCGGGTTCGACACCGTGCTGACCGCGTACGGGCTCACCGAGTCCTGCGGCACGGTGACCATGTGCCGCCGGAGCGATCCTCCGGCCGTCATTGCCGGCACCTCGGGCCGGGCCATCCCCGGCCTCGAGGTCAAGGCGGTGGTCGACGGCGCCGAGGTGGCTCCCGGCGAGCCCGGGGAGATCGTGGTGCGGGGCTACACCGTCATGGCCGGCTACTGGCGCGACGACGAGGCCACGGCCGCCACCGTCACGGCCGACGGCTGGCTGCACACCGGGGATATCGGCCGGTTGGACCCGGCGGGCAACCTCACCATCACCGACCGGCTGAAGGACATGTTCGTGGTCGGGGGGTTCAATGCCTACCCGGCCGAGATCGAGGCCGCGCTCCGCCGCCGCGACGGGGTGGCCCAGGCGGCGGTCATCGGCGTCCCCGACGAGCGGATGGGTGAGGTCGGGTGTGCCTACGTCGTGCCGGCACCCGGAGCGCTGCCGACGCCGGCCGGCCCCGCCGCGGACGCGTGGGCCACCGAGCTGCTCGACTGGGCCCGGGGGGCCATGGCCAACTACAAGGCGCCGCGCCAGGTGGTGCTGGTCGAGGCGCTGCCGTTGAACGCCGGCGGCAAGGTGCTCAAGCGCGAACTGCGCCGGCGCCACGCCACCGGGCAAGATCATGTCGTGACCCACGAGAGGAGCAACTGAATGCGAGGCATCGTCTACACCGGTGAGGGGGTGGAGGTCACCGACGCCCTCGAGGTGCGCGCGCCGGGCCCCAAGGAAGTGCGGGTGCAGATGGCGGCGGCCGGGGTGTGCCACTCCGACCTGTCGGTCATCGACGGCACCATCCCCTTCCCGGCCCCGGCCGTGCTGGGCCACGAAGGGGCCGGCGTGGTGGAATCGGTCGGCTCCGCCGTCACCTCGGTCAAGCCCGGCGACCACGTGGTCATCGCCACCCTGGCCAGCTGTGGGGCCTGTCGGGCCTGCGGCACCGGGCACCCGACGTGGTGCCGGAGCTCGCTCGGCAACATCACCACCCCCTTCACCTTCAAGGGTGAGCCGGCCTCCAACTTCGCGGCCGCCTCGGTCTTCAGCGAGGTCACGGTGGTGAGCGAGGTCCAGGCGGTCCGCATCCCCAAGGAGGTGCCCCTCACCTCGGCCTGTCTGATCGGGTGCGGGGTGCTGACCGGGGTGGGCTCGGTGCTCAACCGGGCCAAGGTGACCCCGGGGGACACGGCGGCCGTCTTCGGCGTCGGCGGGGTCGGGCTCAACGTGATCCAGGGTCTGCGCATCGCCGGGGCGACCCGGATCGTGGCGGTGGACACGGTGGCGGCCAAGGAGCGCCTGGGGAGGCAGTTCGGCGCCACCGACTTCGTCGACGCCTCGTCGGGCGACGCCGCGGCGGCGGTGCGGGCGTTGGTGCCGGCCAACCGGGAGTCCGCCGCCGGCGCGCTGTTCCCGCTGGGCGGCGTGACCTGGGCCTTTGATTGCGTGGGCCATCCGGCCGTCCTGCGCAGCGCCTTCGACTGCCTGGACTGGGCCGGCACGGCGGTGGCCATCGGCATCCCCCCACGGGGCACCGAGGTGTCGGTGGACATCAACGCCCTGGCCTACGTCGACCGGGCCCTGATCGGCTGCCGCTACGGATCGGCCCGTCCGCATCACGACATTCCGCTCATGGTGGACCTCTACCTCTCCGGTCGGCTCCTGCTCGACGAGCTGGTGTCGCTGACCCGCCCCCTGGCTCGCTTCGGCGACGTCGTCGACGAGATGCACGCCGGTCGGGTGGCGCGTGGCGTCCTCACCTTCGAGTGAGCACGCGGGATGACGGTGACGTCGCCGGGGCCCTGAGACCGTGAAGGGTGTCCTGCTGGCCGGGGGTACCGGATCGCGCCTGTTCCCGCTGACCCGCATCACCAACAAGCACCTGCTGCCGATTTACGACCGGCCCATGATCGCCTGGTCGATCGAGGCCTTGGTCACGGCGGGGATCGACGAGATGATGCTGGTGACCGGGGGCACGCACGCCGGGGAATTCCTGCGCCTCCTGGGCAACGGGAGCGACTTCGGCATCGACCGCCTCTCGTACGCCTATCAGGACAAGGCGGGCGGGATCGCCGAGGCCCTCGGGTACGCCGAGCGGTTCGCCGACGGCGACCCCGTGCTGGTCATGCTGGCGGACAACGTCATGGAACGGTCGATCAAGCCCATGGTCGACGCCTTCCGGGCCGACCCGACGGGGGCCCGCATCCTGCTCACCCCGATCGAGGAGACCGAGCACCTGCGTCACCTCGGCGTGCCCGTCCTCTCGGCGGACGGCCGCGTGCTGCGCATAGAGGAGAAGCCCGAGGTGCCGGCCAGCACCTTCGCGGTGACGGGGATCTACTGCTACGACGCCGGCGTCTTCGACGTGATCCCCACGCTCACGCCGTCGGGGCGAGGCGAGCTCGAGATCACCGATGTGAACAACCACTACGTCACCCAGGGGCGCATGGCCTACGACGTGCTCGACGGATTCTGGGGCGACGCCGGCGAGTCGATCGACGCCTACTACATGGTGAACGACTTCGTCCGGGCCAACGGGGCCAATCGGATCTGAGCCCGCGCCGGGCGCGGCGGGTCGGCGCGGCGGGTCCGGCGCGGCGCCGGCTCAGCGGGGCTGTTCGGCCGCGGCGTGCCGGGCCTTGCGCACGCTCTCGGCGATGCCCGCACCGTCGAGGCCGAGGCTGGTCAAGATGTCGGCCGCCCGCCCCTGGGCGATGTACTCCCGGGGGACCCCGAGCGCCCGCGTCGACGGGCCGGCGGTGCCGGCGGCCTCGACCACGGCGGCCATGGCGTCGAGGAGGAAGGCCCCGGCGCCGCCGTGGCGCACGCCGTCCTCCACGGTGACGACCAGGTCGTGGCCGGCCGCGTCGTCCAGCAGGTCGGGGTCGGGGGGAGACACCACGCGCACGTCCCACACGGTGGCCTCGATGCCGGTGCCGGCCAGCTCGTCGGCGGCGTCCAGGCAGGGCTCGACCATCTTGCCCACCCCGAGCAGGCAGACCGATCCGTCACCACGGCGCAGCCGGTGGGCCCGGAGCCCCGATCCCACGTCGCGCTCGTCGATGTGACGGGGCACGCTCTTGGGGAACCGGATGGTGGACGGCCCCGGCAGCGCCAACGCCGTCTTCAGCATCGGCCCCACCTCCTCGGCCGCCGAGGGCGCGAAGACCGTCATGCCCGGGATGGCCAGCGCCAGCGCCAGGTCGAGGATGCCGTGATGGCTCGGCCCGTCGTCCCCGGTGATGCCGGCCCGGTCCAGGACGAAGACGACCGGGGCGCCGTGCAGCCCGACGTCGAGATTGGCCTGGTCGAAGGCCCGGCTGAAGAAGGTGGAGTAGACGGCCACCACCGGGCGGATCCCGCCCATGGCCATGCCGGCCGCCGAGGTGACCTCGTGCTGCTCGGCGATGCCGACGTCGAAGAAGCGGTCGGGGAAGCGCGCCTGGAAGGGCAGGAGCCCGGTCGGCCCTGGCATGGCGGCCGTGAGGGCGACGATGCGCGGGTCGTCCTCCGCCGCCGACAACAGGGCCCGGGTGAAGGCGTCGCCGTAGGTGGCCGCCCGGGGGGGCGAGTGGTCCACCTCGGCCTCGGGGGTCGAGCCGGGGGAGGCCACGCCGCCGCTGTCGGCGCCGGCGGATCCGCCCACGGCCACCCCGGCGGAGCTGCCGACGGTGTTGTCGAGCGAGATCGGCTTGGTGGCCTTGACGTCGTGGAGGCGTTGGATGTCGTCCTCCTCGGCCGGGGCGTAGCCGCGACCCTTCTGGGTGATGATGTGCACCACGATCGGGCCGTCCCAGGCGGACGCGTGGGCGAAGGCCTGCTCCATGAGGTCGATGTCGTGGCCGTCGATGGGCCCGGCGTAGCGCACGCCCAGCGCCTCGAAGAAGGTGTGCGGGGAGACCATCTCGCGCAGCGCGCTGGTCACCGAGTGCACGCCGGTGTAGGCCAGCGGGCCGAAGGCCGGCAGCATGCGCAGGCGGTGCTGCAGGCGCCGCCGCGTCTGGGTGTAGGTCGGGTTGAGCCGCAGGCTGGTCAGGCTCTGGGAGAGGTGCGACACCGTCGGCGCGTAGGAGCGCCCGTTGTCGTTGAGGATGATGACCACCGGACAGCCCGAGTGCCCGAGGTTGTTGAGCGCCTCGTACGCCATGCCGCCGGTCAGCGCGCCGTCGCCCACCACGGCGATGACCCGGCGGTCACCCGCGTCGCCCCCCAGCGCGAAGGCATTGGCCAGTCCGTGGGCGTAGGAGAGGGCGGTCGACGCGTGGCTGTTCTCGATCCAGTCGTGCTCCGACTCCGCCCGGTTCGGGTAGCCCGACATGCCGCCGGCCTGCTTGAGGGTCTTGAAGCCGAACCGTCGCCCGGTGATCAGCTTGTGCACGTAGGCCTGGTGCCCGGTGTCCCACAGCACCACGTCGCGCGGCGAGTCGAAGACCCGATGCAGGGCCAGGGTGAGCTCCACCGCTCCCAGGTTCGAGCCGAGGTGACCCCCCGTGGTGGTCACCGTGTCGACGATGAAGGTGCGGATCTCCTCGGCCAGCACCGTCAATTGCTCCGGGCTGAGCTCCTTGATGTCGGCCGGCGTCTCGATGCTCTGAAGGATCATGGTGGTGCTGTCACGTTACTCCGTGGCACCACCGGTCGGGCTGCGCTCGGGCCGCACGAACGAGACCAGCGCGACCGCCAACGCGGCCCCGGCCAGCACTTGCAGCCCCCGTGCCGGCCCGTAGGTCTGCGACACCCAGCCCACCACCGGCGCGCCGGCCACCCATCCGATGTAGCCCGCCGCGGTGAACGTCCCCACGGCGCTCACCACCCGGCTGGCCTGACTGCTCACGGTGCTCATGACCAAGGGCCAGAACAGCGAGGCCCCCCCGGCGCCCAGGGCCAGCCCGAGGGCGGCCAGCCCCGACAGCGGGGAGACCGATTCGAGCAGGATGCCCCCTCCGGCCACGCACCCGCCGACGATGAGGGCGCGACGGGCCGACAGCCGACCGAACAGCGTCCCCCCGGCGCCGCGGGTGGTGGCGGCCACCGACTGCCCCACCACGTAGGCGCCGGCGCCGAGCAGCACACCGGTGGCCAGGTGGTTGCGCAGGAACAGGACACCCCAGGTGTCGACGCCGCCCTCGGTGATCTCGGCCAGGGCGAACACGAACAGCAGCACCAGCAGCCCGTCCCGGCGCAGGCGCCGCAGCGGGTTGCCGCGGGGTTGGGCCAGCTGCTCCGCGCCGGTCCCGTCCCGGGCGTTGTCGGGAGCCACCAGGGCCCAGACCCCCACCACCAGGGCGACGACGGCGACGCCCGGCCAGATCCAGCGCCAGGACACCCCGGCGTGCAGCACCAGGCCGGCCACCGCCGCTCCCACCAGCGCGCCGGTGTTGAACAGGGCATGGAAACGGACCAGCGCGGCCGGCTGGCCGATCAGGCGGTGCGACGCCTCGGCGTTCATGGCGGTGTCGATGCTCCCGCCGGCGATCTCGACCAGGATCAGGGCCAGAGCGAAGGCCCAGCGTTGCTGGACGGCGCTGAGGAGGACGAGCAGGACGGCCCAGGCGAAGAGGGCCATCCACAAGAGGCGGCGGGCCCCGAGCCGGCCGGCCAGGTGGGCCATGACCGCGCTGGAGATGCCGGACACCCCGATGGCCACGGCCAGGAGCAGGCCGAGCTGGGCGTCGTTCAACGCAAAGGTGCGCTGGATGTTGTACACCATGACGGCCCAACTGCCCCAGAAGAGCCCGAACGTGGCGAAGGCCGCCACCACCGGTCCGGCCCCGACCAGCGAGGCCCGCCCGCTGGCGGCCGGGGGCGTGCCGCTCCGGCCGCTCAGGGTGCGCCGGTGGCGCCGGCCTTGGCCAAGAAGGCGCCCTCGTCGACCACCGCACGCGTGACGCGGCCGGCGCCGACCAGGCCGCCGCCGTCGCGCTCGAGGCGGGCCGCCGAGACCTTGAAGGTGAGCCGCCGCCCCTCCACCTTGATCAGCGTGGCCTCGGCCAGGATCACCATGCCGATCGCCACCGGCGCCAGGTGATCGAACTGGACACGGGTGGCCACGCTGGTCTGGGCCGAGGTCAGGTGCCCGTCGGTGGCCCGGCAGGTCGCCTCCTCGCACAGGGCCACCAGCCGCGGCGTGGCCAGGACCGGGACGTCACCGGAACGGAAGTGCTCGGCCGTGTCGTCGGGTCCCACGGTGAGCTCCACCTGGGCCGACAAGCCGGTGTGGGGGGGATGCCCGACAGGCGGCGCCAGTTCGGAGGAGGTATCGGGCACGGCGATTACGATACCGCCCGTGACCGACACCCCCCTGATCGACGCCGACGTGGTCGAACGCGTGCTGGCCGCGGCGCTGGTGCGGGGCGGGGAGATGGCCGAGGTCTTCGCCGAGGACAGC
This sequence comes from Acidimicrobiales bacterium, assembly GCA_052148295.1. Lineage (GTDB taxonomy): Bacteria > Actinomycetota > Acidimicrobiia > Acidimicrobiales > RAAP-2 > Bog-473. The sequence continues at coordinate 11,924 of JBKQIP010000161.1, read as the reverse complement.
ATCACGTCGGGCGCCACGCTCGACGATCGCCGGATCGAGGAGCTCTCCTCGGGCCGGTCCCGGGGCGCGGGGATCCGGGTGGTCGAGGGGGAGACCACCGGTTTCGCCCACACGGCCGACCTGAGCGAGGCCGGTCTCCTGGCCGCCGCGGCCGCCGCCGCGGCCGTGGCGCGGGAGGGCGGCGCCGGGGTGCGCACCGTGGCGCTCGGGACGCCCCGGACCCACCCGGCGCGGGCCCGCGTCCTGCCGGGCTCGGTGGAGAAGGCGGCCAAGCTGGAGCTCCTGACCCGGGCCGACGAGGCCGCCCGGGGGGCCGGCGACGCCATCGTCCAGGTGCAGGTGGGCTACGGCGACAGCCGGCGCCGCATCCTGATCGCCAACTCCGAGGGGCTCCTGACCGAGGACGACCAGATCCGCACCCGGTTCAGCGTGGTCTGCGTGGCCAGCGGGGACACCGGGATGCAGACCGGGTACGAATCGCTGGCCCGCACCGAGGGCCACGAGATCTTCGCCCGCCACAACGTGGAGGACATCGCCGCGGTGGCGGCCGGCCGGGCGCTGGCCAAGCTCTCGGCCCGCCCCGCCCCCTCGGGGGAGGTGCCCGTCGTCCTGGCCGGTGGGAGCGGTGGCATCCTCTTCCACGAGGCCTGCGGGCACGGGCTCGAGGCCGACCACATCCTCAAGGACGCCTCGGTCTACACCGGGCACGTGGGGGAGCTGGTGGCCAGCCCGCTGGTGACGCTGGTCGACGACGGCACCGTGGCCGGCGAGTGGGGCAACTTCGCCGTCGACGACGAGGGCTGCGCCCCGGCGCGCAACGTCCTGATCGAGAACGGCGTCCTGACCGACTACCTGTGGGACTGGCTCAGGGCGCGCCAGGGGGGACGGGCGTCGTCGGGCAACGGCCGCCGCCAGAGCTACCAGCATCTGCCGATGGTCCGGATGACCAACACGTTCCTTCTGGCCGGCGCCGACGACGCCGGGGAGATCCTGGCCCAGACCCCATCGGGCGTCTACGTCAAGAAGTTGGGCGGTGGGCAGGTCAACACCGCCACCGGGGACTTCGTGTTCGGCACCACCGAGGCCTACCTCATCGAGCACGGGGAGGTGACCGAGCCCCTGCGCGACGCCAACCTGATCGGGAACGGCCCCGAGGTGCTCCGGCGCATCGACGCCGTGGCCGACGACTTCGACATGACGCCCGGCACCTGCGGCAAGGACGGGCAGAGCGTCCCGGTCGGCTGTGGCCAGGCCACCTTGCGCATCACCGGGGTGACGCTGGGCGGGACGGCGTAGTGGCCGATCTGCTGGACCTGGCCACGTCGGTGGTCGACCGGGCCCGGCCCGGCGAGGGAGTTGAGGCCTACGTCGTCCGGGGCACCGACACCGAGGTGCGGGCCTACGAAGGGTCGGTCGAGTCGCTCACCTCCGCCGACTCCTCGGGGGTGGGGATCCGCGTCGTCCTCGAAGGCGCCGAGGAGCAGGGGAGCCGCTTGGGGTTCGCCTGGGCCGGCTCCCTCGACCCCGAGGTGATCGACGCCGCCCTGAGCGATGCCCGGGACAATGCCCGCTACGCCACGCCGGACCCCGACGTGGCCCTGGCCCAGCCCGACGGCGCGGCGGCGGCGGCCCTGGACCTGTGGGACGACCGGGTGGCCACCACGCCCATGGAGGACAAGGTCGCCCTGGCGCTCGACCTCGAGCGGGCCACCCGGTCGGCCGATCCGCGGGTGCGCCAGGTCTCGTCGGCGGACTACTCCGACGGCCGGGTGGAGATGGCCCTGGCCTCCACGGCCGGCCTCCGATCGTGCGCCCGCCGCACCAACGCCTTCGTCTCGGTGGACGCCATCGCCGGGGAGGGGGCCGACACCCAGACCGGCACCGGGTTCAGCGTGGGCCGGTCCCCGGCCGACCTCGATCCCGCCGAGGCCACGACCGACGCCGTCCGGCGCGCCACCCGGCTCCTCGGGGCCCGGAAGGCCCGATCGGGCCGGTGCACCGTGGTCTTCGATCCCCGCGTCGTCTCCACCCTGCTCTCGGTCCTGGCGTCGGCCCTCTCGGGCGAGGCCGTGGTCAAGGGGCGTTCGTTCTTCGCCGGACGGGTGGGCGAATCGGTGGCCGACCCGGCGGTGACGCTGGTCGACGATCCCACCGACGGCCGCGCCTTCACCGCGTCCACCTACGACGGCGAGGGTCTGGCCTGCCGGCGCAACGTCCTGATCACCGAGGGCACCCTGCGCATGTTCGTCTACGACACGGTGTCGGCCCGCCGGGCCCAGACCCGCTCCACCGGCTCGGCCGTGCGCGGCGGGTTCGCCGGGACGCCGACCGCCGGCTGCCGGGCGCTGGTGCTCCAGCCGGGGAGCAAGGACGCCGGCGAGATCCTGGCGTCCGTCGGTGCGGGCCTGTATGTGCAGTCGGTGACCGGGATCCACTCGGGCGTGAATCCGGTGAGCGGGGACTTCTCGGTGGGTGCCGAGGGCCTCATGATCCGCGACGGCGCCCTGGCCGAGCCGGTGCGGGAGGTCACCGTGGCCTCCACCCTGCAGCGCATGCTCCAATCGGTGATCGAGATCGGGAGCGACCTGCGCTGGCTGCCGGGGGTCGCCGCCGGCGAGACCCTGGCCATCGCCGACATGCAGCTCGGCGGGGAGTGAGCGCGGCCCCGGCCGGGGCCCCCGATCGGCGTCGGCACCGCCGGAGCGGCGCCCGGGCTCAACCGGCGGTGGAGGCGGCCGGGGTGGCCTTGGCGGGCTTGGCGGCCTCCTTGGAGGCGCTCCCGCCGTCGGCGCCGGGCTTGGGGCTCTCCTTGGCCGGGGTCGAATCGGACGAGGTGTCGCCCGACGTGGACGCGCCGTCCCCGGCCTTCTTGGCATCCCCGTTGGAGCGGGCCGATCCGGCCCGGGAATCGGTCTTGTAGAAGCCGCTCCCCTTGAAGGCGATGCCCACGGCGCCGTAGACCTTGCGCAGGATCCCGCCGCATTCCGGGCAGACCGTCAGCGGGTCGTCGGTGAAGGACTGGACGGCATCGAGCCGGTGCCCACACGCCGTGCAGGCGTACTCATAGGTCGGCAATGGGACTCCTTTTGTCGGTGTCTTGGCACTCTCAACGTTCGACTGCCAATACTACCCGACGGGAATCGCGCCTCGGCAGAGGCAAACGTCCTGTGCCACCTCCGGCCAGGTCGTAGACTGCGGTCTCGTGTCCGAACGCAGCCTGGCCCATCTCGATCCGCTCGGCGGCGCCCGGATGGTCGACGTCACCCCGCACGAGCCCACCCACCGCCGTGCCCTGGCCCGATGCCGGGTCGCCATGCTGCCCGAGACGACCACCCTGGTGGCCAACAACGCCATCACCAAGGGCGACGTGCTGGCCGCGGCCCGGATCGCCGGGATCCAGGCGGCCAAGCGCACGGCCGACCTCATTCCCATGTGCCACCCGGTCCTGGTGGGCTCCATCGCGGTGAACTTCTTCATCGGCGACGACTACGTGGAGGTGGAGGCCCAGGTCGAGACGGTCGACCGCACCGGGGTGGAGATGGAGGCCATGACGGCCTGCACCACGGCGGCGCTGACGGTCTACGACATGTGCAAGTCGTCGGACCGCACCATGACCATCGAGCAGGTGGCGCTGTGGGAGAAGTCCGGGGGACGCTCGGGCCCCTGGCGCCGTCCCGAGACCGCCTCGTAGCGCGCCGGCACGTCCTCCCCGGCTCGCCCCGGCCGGTGGGTAGATTCTCTCCCGGTGCGCAGACCAGCTGCCGGTTCGGCCGATGTCGGCAAGGGGGCCGTCGGTGCCGTCACCTCGGTGGTGGGTCGCCTGGGCGGCCGCGACGTCGTCATCGCCCGCGCGCTGGCCTCGCTGCGCCGGGGTGCCATCACCCACGCCGACGGCGTGCGGCTGGCCGAGGCGGCCGAGCAGGCCCGGCACCTCCGCCTCCCCTTCGTGTTCATCGTGGCCTCCAGCGGGGCCGACGTCCAAGACGGCGTGGCCGCGCTGCACGGCTGGGGGCTCGCCGCCGCCGCCATCGCGTCGTGCAGCGGGATCGTCCCGGTCATCGCCGCCGCCACCGGGCCGGTGGTCTCGGGCCCGGCGCTCATGCTGGGCATGGCCGACCTGGTCGTCATGAACTCCGAAGCGGTGGCCTTCGTCTCGGGCCCGCAGATGGTGGAGGAGTTCACCGGCGTGGCGGTCGACCTGCAGAAGCTGGGCGGCGTGGCCGCCCATGCCACGGCGAGCGGGTTGTGCGCCGTGGAAGCCGACGACGTGGAGGGTGCCGTCGCCGAGCTGCTGGGGTACCTGCCGGCGCACACCGACGAGGTGCCTCCGCTGTCCTCCCTGGCGGATCCCTCCCTGCGCCCCACCCCCGAGCTCGACGAGGTGATACCCGACCGCAGCGCCGCCACCTACGACGTGCGGGACGTCATCCGCTGTGTGGCCGACGACGGCGCCTTCCGGGAGCTTTGGCCGCGCTGGGCCGGCCAGATCGTGACGGGGATGTGCCGCCTGGGTGGGCGACCGGTGGGCGTGGTGGCCAACCAACCGCGGATACTGGCGGGGACCCTCGACATCTCCGCCTCGCAGAAGGCGGCTCGGTTCGTCCGCTTCTGTGACTCGTTCAACCTGCCCCTGGTGACCCTGGTCGACACACCGGGCTTCCTGCCCGGGAAGAACCTCGAATGGCGGGGGATGATCCGCCACGGCGCCGAGCTGGCCTTCGCCTATGCCCAGGCGACCGTGCCCCGTATCTGCCTCATCCTCCGCAAGGCCTTCGGGGGCGCCTACATCGTCATGGACTCGCGGGGCATCGGGAACGACCTGTGCCTGGCCTGGCCCGGCGCCGAGATCGCCGTCATGGGCGCATCGGGGGCGGTACAGATCCTCCACCGGGGGGTCGAGCGCGCCGAGCGCGCCGACCGGGAGCTGGCCTACGAGGACTCGTTCCTGAACCCCTGGCCGGCGGCCGAGCGGGGCTTCGTCGACCAGGTGATCGACCCCGCCGAGACCCGGATCGTGCTGTGCTCGGTCCTCCGCCAGCTCTGCACGAAGCGGGAGCTGGTGGTGGCCCGGAAGCACGATGCGGGCCCGCAATAGGGGTGTACGCTGGTGAAATGCATCTTGTCATCGTTTCGCAACGAACCTGAGGTGGATTCGTCGCCGATCCTGGGCATGAATCAGGCATGATCTCATCTGTGAGCAATTCCCCCGATGACTCACTTTTCGTCCTCGAGTCCTGTCACAGCACGTGGATCTTCGACACGGAGCGCCGGCGGTTCAGGCGCATCTTGAAGGGCCTGGCCCTGGACGCGCACGCCGCCACCACGTCCTGGCGGGCCTACTTCGGGCTGGAGATCGACCCGATCTCGGAGTCCTTCGTCGTCCTGTTGAACCCCGAGGGGACCCGCCTCCTCCGTTCGTGGCGCCACGTCGAGCACTGCCCCCAGTGCGGCGGCGATCAGACGGCGGAGCTCTCCCTCGAGGAGCTGCGCGGAGCGGCGCTGGCCTGACCTGAGGGGTGGCCCCGCGGGGCCCTCACCCGGGATCACCCGAGGACGGCGGGAGCCAGCGCCCCCAGCGGTCCCGACGCTCGGCTCGCTCGATCTCGCGCTGCACGTCGCGCCAGACCAGCGGCTCGTCGTCCCCCTCGGCCCCGTCGACCACCTTGGCCCTGCTCATGGTGATGAAGGCCACCGTCCAGAGGACGGCGATGGTGCTCAGCTTGGCCAGGAACCCGGCCAGCTGCTGGTCCAGCAGGGGTGACATGCCGGCGAACACGTGGTGGCTGTAGGCCGGGTAGAGCGGGCGCCGGGCGAAGATCCACACCACCGAGAGGAAGCTGGGCACGATGGACTGCACGATCAGGTAGCCACCCTTGGCCAGGGCGGAGAGGTGCCGCGTGCCGGGAAACTGCGAGAGCACCGGTGCCCACAGGACGAAGCCGGCCAGCAGGACGAGGACCTGCAGGGCGGCCCGCGCCAGGGCGGAGTTGGCGGCCAGGCTGACGGCGCCCGTCGTGAGCGTCCCCACGGCGATCACGGTGACGATGGCCACCGCCGGGATGGGCCGGACGGCGATGCGCACGAGGGCATCGATCGGCGCCGGGCGCGTGACCGACGCGATCACGGTGACGGGCGTCCCCAGCACCAGCAGGGGAGGGACGGCCAGCATGAGGAGGAGCCGCTGCAGGACCAAGGAGAGCAGCGACCAGTGCGCGGCCAGGTCGCCCAGGGGCCACGTGACGGCCAGCAGGAGGATGAGCGTGCCCAGGCCGAAGAGGACGTACTGGCGTGTCGTGGGCCGGCGCTCCACCGTGCGGGTGGCCCGGAGGTACGCCCCGACGAACAGGGCGACAGCCAGGAACCAGACCAGGTGCAGGTGCCAGTCGAAGGGATGGTCCACCGCCGTCATCGCACACCCGTCGCCGTAGGCTCTCTCCGATGGCCGGACCTCCACGCCTCGACCGCCTCGAACGGGTCACCGATCTGGTGCTGGTCCTGCTCAACACCGAGCAGCCGCTCACCCTCGATGCGATCGCCCACCAGGTGCCCGGCTACCCCGAGGAGCATGCCGCCAAGCGGCAGGCCTTCGAGCGGGACAAGCGGCTGCTGCGCGACGAGGGCATCCCGGTCCTGACGCGGTCGCTGCCCGGTCAAGAGCAGTTCGGGTACCTGATCGATCGGGAGGCGTTCTACCTGCCGGACCTGGCGCTCGAGCCGGATGAACAAGTCGCCTTGCACCTGGCCGTTGCCGGCGTCCACCTGGGCGATCCTAGTGGTCGAGATGCCCTGTTGAAGCTGGGCGCCACCGGCCTGGGCGAGGTCCGCCCCCTCGTCTCCCTGGTGCCGCCCGAGGCTTTGGTCGAACTGTTCGAGGCCGTGCGCACCCGCAGTGAGACGACCTTCTCGTACCGCGGCGCCTCCCGGCGGGTGGCGCCGGCCGGCCTCTGGTTCCGCTTCGGCCATTGGTACCTGGTGGCGTGGGACCTGGACCGGGAGGCCGTGCGCACGTTTCGCGTCGACCGGGTCCAGGGCCCGGTGACCCGGCGGCGTCCCGGGAGTGCCGAGCCCGTCCCGGGCATCGACGTCGCGGCCGCGCTGCCGGCCGATCCCTGGGTCTCCGAGCAGGAGGACCACGTCGTCACCCGCATCCGCGTCGACGCCACGGAGGGTCCCCGGGTGGCCGAGGAGGTGGGCCACGAACGGGTGGAGCGCCGCGACGCCGACGGGTCGGTCGTCGTGCGTCTCGGCGTGTCCGGCTTCGTCGCCATCCGCTCGTGGGTCCTGGGCCTCCTCCAGCACGCCGAGATCCTCGAGCCGACGGAGTTCCGGAGCGACATGCGGGCCTGGCTCGAAGCCCTGGTCGAAGGGGCCGGCCCCTCCGGAGAGGGCGCCGCGGCGGCCGCCCCGCCGGACGCGGCCGAGGCCCGGCCCGGTCGGGGGATCCCGGGCAAGGAGACCAGCCAGCGGCTGCGGCGACTGCTGGCCGTGGTGGGGTGGCTGGCCCAGGTGGGCGAGGCACCGATCGCCGAAGTGGCGCGCCGCTTCGGGATGGGCGAGGCCGAGCTGGTGTACGAGCTCGAGCTGGCGGCCTGCTGCGGCGTGCCCCCCTACACGCCCGACGCCCTGATGGAGATCGAGGTGTCCGAAACCTCGGTCCGAGCCTTCCTGCCCGCCGAATTCACTCGGCCCCGGCGGCTCACGCCGGCGGAGGGCTTCGCCGTCGCCGCCTCGGCCCGCCTGATCCTGGCCGTCCCGGGGGCGGGCGACGATGCGCTGCGCCGCGCCCTGGCCAAGCTCGACCGGGCCCTGGGTTCCCACGGGGCCGTGGGGGTCGACGTGGACACCCCGCCATTCCTGGCCGCGGTGCGCCGGGCCTGCGACGCGGCGGAGGTGCTCGAGATCGACTACCACTCCGCCTCCCGCGACGAGGCGACCACGAGGGTGATCGAGCCGGTGCGGGTGATCAGCACCGACGGCCACTGGTACCTCGACGCCTACTGCCGCAAGGCGGAGGACATGCGGCGCTTCCGGATCGACCGCATCCGCTCCGTGCGGGTGCTCGAGGGCGGATCGGTCACCCCCCACGTGCCCCGGGGGACCACCGACGGCTTCGTCCCGGGGCCCGGGGCGGTGGAGGTGCAGTTGCGGCTGGGCCCCGGAGCCCAGTGGGTGGCGGAGTCGGTCCCCGTGCGCTCGGTGGCCCGCGCCGCCGACGGCTCGATCAGCGACGTCGTGCTGGACGTGGCCGGCGCGGCCTGGTTCGAGCGGCTGCTGCTCCAGCTGGGCACCGAGGCCCGGGTGGTGCGGCCGCCCGAATGGGCCGCCCTGGCGGCCCGGGCGGCCGGCAAGATCTTGCCTATGTACCAGAAAGACATAGAATAGCATAAAACGGATCATATGACATGAGGGAGTGGCCGTGCTCACCGTCCACCGACTCGCTCCCGGCGGGTCGGACTACTACCTGGCCGATCTGGCCCGGGAGGTCCCGGTGGACGACCCGGGCGCCCGGGGCGCGTGGCGCGGTGGCGCGGCGACCGGGCTCGGTCTGCGAGGTCCGGTGGGCGCCGAGGAGCTGCGGGCCGTGCTCGACGGGCGGCATCCGGCGACGGGCCGACGGCTCCGATCGGACCGGGCCGGCATCGTCGGCTATGACCTGACCTTCAGCGCGCCCAAGTCGGCCAGCGTGCTCTTCGCCCTCGGGGGGGAGGGCGTGGCCCGGCAGGTCCTGGCGGCGCACCGGGCCGCCACCACCGGGGCGCTGCGCTACGTGGAGCAGCACGCGCTGACGGCGCGACGGGCCTCGGGTGCGGCGCGCCACGTCATCCCCACCTCCGGACTGGTGGCGGGCTCTTTCACCCACGGGGTGAACCGGAACCTGGACCCCCATCTGCACACCCACGTCGTGGCGGCCAACCTGGTGCACGGGGACGATGGCCGGTGGAGCGCCTGCGACCAACGGGGGCTGTGGGCGCATCGACGGGCCGCCGGCGCCGTGTACGACGCCCACCTGCGGGCCGACCTCACGGCCCGGCTGGGCCTCGAATGGGTCGGCGGGCCCGGAAGCCGCGCCGAGGTGCGGGGCATGTCCCCGCTGCTCCTCGGGGAATTCTCCTCGCGTGCGGCCGACGTGCGGCGTCACCGGGCCCAGTGGGGTGCCCACTCGGCGCGCGGCACCCAGGTGGCCTGGGCCGCCACCCGGCCGGCCAAGACGGCCGGCGTGGCCTTCGCCGATCTCGTCGGGCAGTGGGAACGGCGATCCGAGGCGCTGGGGCAGGGACGGGATGATCGGTCGGCGCTCGTGGGCCGTGCGGCCGTCACGCGGCCCACGCTCGACGAGCACCGGTTCCGGGCCGTGCTCTCCGCCACCTCCGACGGAGCGGCCCGGCGTCGTGACGTGGTCGAAGCCCTGGCGGTGGCCGCGGTCGGAGGAGCACCGTCACCGGCCCTCGAGCGCCTGGTCGACCTGTGGGTGCCGGCGGGGCCCGAGGTCGGCGTGGCCGAACGGGCGCTCGCCCCGCGCCGAGTGGTCCCCGGCGACCACCTGCTGGCCGCGCTCGGCCCGCGGCCGGTCGACCCCGGGGACCACGAGGTATGGCGAGCCGGCGCGCTGGCCATCGACGCCTACCGTCGGCGTTGGGGGGTCGCCGCGGACCGGGACGTGCCGGGGGTGGCGCCGGAGCCCGGACTGGCCTCGCTGCCCGCACCGCGCCTGGCCGACCATGTGCGCACGGCGCGCGCGGTTGAACTGGTGCGGCAGCGACTGGGATGGCGCGAGCCGCACCGCGTGGAGCTCGAACGCGGTCGTTGAGCTCAGCGACCCCGGGCCGCGGGCTCGGGCCCCGGGCGCGCCCGGCTCGGGGCGAGCACCCGGCGCCAGGGCTCGCGCGCGTGGGCCGGGGTGAGCGACACCTGGCTCAAGGTGGACCGGGGGCCCACGACGAGCGCGCATCCCGGCGCGCCGCGTGAGATGGCATCGACGGGATAGCGCGGCACGCGCACGGTGCTCACCGAGCTCGAGGGACGGAGCCGACCGCGATCGCCGACGGCGTGGCTGCGCGTCGTGGTCAACACCTCGTGGTCACCGCCGAGGGCGCTGAGGATCCGCAGCGTCGATGCGTCGGCGATGCCGGGCAGCACGACCGAGGTGCCGAACAGGGAGAGGAAGCCGTCGGCGGCCGGCCCCCAGCGGCTCCGGGCCTGCGAGAGATCCTGGAGGCAGGCCAACACCAGCAGTCCCTGGCCGACTCCCTCGCTGACCATGGCGGCGACGTCGGGTATGGGGGCGATGTTGGCCATCTCGTCGAGCGCGAGCAGCGTGGGACGGCCTCCTTCCCCGGCCCGCTCCCGGTCGTAGGTGGCATCGCGCACGTCACCGATGACGCCGACGACCAGCGGGGCGAAGAGGGTCTGCCGACGACCGGGCGAGCAGATGTAGATGGTGTGCGGCCCGCGGCAGAACGCATCGGTGTCCAAGGAAGGGAGTTCGGTGGACGCCATTGCGCCCTCGGCCCGATAGGCGGCGAGGACCCCCGACGTCGTGGACCAGATGCCGGATTGCTCCCGCGCATCGGTGCCGACGATGCCCGACAAGAGGTCGGTGGCGGTGGCGTCGTTGCCCACGGTGGCCGAGAGGATGTCCAGCGGTGTGGCGCCGTCGCGGCGATCGATCCATCGCACCACGGTGCGCATGGGGAGCGATTCGAGCGCGGCAGCGTGAAGGATGGGCGCCAGCAGGGCACCGGCCCGTTCCGTCCAATGATGTTCGCCCGGTGAGCGGGAAAAGCCTCCCTCACCGATCCTCGACGCGCGGACCATGGCGTCAGCGGTCTGCACCGCGGCGTCCCAACGCGTCGCCGTCGCCAGGGGGGACCATCCGATCGGTTCCACCCCCTTCGGCCGCTCGATTTCGCCGCTGGGGTCGTACAGGAACGTCCATCCCTCCCGGCCCCGCGCCGCGGCGGTGGCGTGCAGCACGTCGGGCTTGGTCGAGGTCGAGACGGCCGGCCCCTCGGCCAGCACGAGATTGGGTATGACCAGGGACGATGTCTTGCCCGAGCGGGACGGGCCCAGGACGAGCGTCGACCGCTCGATCCCGGCGTGGACCCAGCCGTGCCTCCCCTCTCCGAGGTAGATCCCGTGCGTCGCCACACCGTGTGCGGCACGCAGTCGAGCGATGTCGACGCCACCCTCGTCCATCGTTGCGATGGTCGCGCCGGGAGGTACGAAATTCCATAGGACATCGCGACGCGAACGCCGACAGCGACGCGAGAAAGCGCGCAGAAACGACGCGCGCGCCGTGCGCGTGAGCACGCAACGGTGGATCGATGACAGCCGTCGAAATGGGCGCGCAATTCGAGGATGCTTGACCTGAGCGCGTTCACAACCAAGAATGTACGTACCCGAGGCGTTATGGAGGGTTGACATGTGCTGCAAGGAGACACCGTGCAGCGCGAGAGGCGAAGATGTCGGATTGCCGATTGTGCGCGACATGCATTACCTCAACATCTCGATCAGCCGTTGCGTTTCGGGTTATCGGAACGGATCGACCGGATGATGCGAAGTCGATGACTCCACGTCATGACGGTCATTCGATTCGATTGAACAGGCAATCGGTGCGGCAATGCGCACGATGGTGTCGAGGTAGCACCGGAGTGGCGCAGGCTTCACCTCTATTCAGTGACCATGCTCCTAGGGAGGTGCACCTGTGGCAGTAGCCGCGAAGAGAAGGGCCCCGGCCAAGAAGGCCGTCAAACGGGCTCCAGCAAAGAAGGCAGTAAAGCGCGCCCCGGCCAAGAAGGCCGTCAAGCGCGCCCCAGCCAAGAAGCGCGCGACAGCCAAGAAGGCCGTCAAGCGCACCGTGGCCAAGAAGCGCGCGACAGCCAAGAAGGCCGTCAAGCGCACCGTGGCCAAGAAGCGCACGACAG
>JBKQIP010000160.1:0-8362 GCA_052148295.1 Acidimicrobiales bacterium | reverse complement strand
CCGCCCCCGTGGCCGGCGTGGAGCGCCCGGTCCACCCCGGCGCGCTGGCGGTGGCCGGGGTGGGCGGCTACGCCGGCCAGCGCCCCATCGCCATCGCCCCGGGGACCATCAGCCCGGCGCACCCGCTGCGGGTGGCCGTCATCGGGGATTCCGTCATGGGCGACGCCTCCTACGGCATCCGCGCCGCCCTGGACGCCACGGGTGAGGTGAACGTGGACCGGAACACGTTCGACGGCTTCGGTCTCACCACGGTGAGCGTCTGGCCCAGCTCGCTCGACCGGATCATCGCCACCGAGCACCCCCAGCTGATCATCGGCACCTGGAGCTGGGACGCGGCCGGCCCGACCACCCCCAACGCGCGGCACCAGCCCAAGCGCTACGCCGCGCTGCTCGAGCGGGCCCTGCGCCTCATGCTGGCCCCCGGCGACGGCGTGGACGGCGTGATGCTCACCCAGTTCCCGAAGGTGGACGTGTCCCACCCCGCGGGCATCAGTCACACCCAGCAGGTCGCGGGGCTCAGGGCGTGGAACGCCATCGCCGCCTCCATGCCGGCGGTCTTCCCCGGCCGGGTCATGTACCTGCCCGTGGCGGACTCGATCCTGCTCGACGGTCGCTACTCCACCTGGCTCCCGCCCCTGGGCGATCCCGATGCCCCCCGTGACCAGTGGGTGCGCGTGCGCAAACTCGATCGCGGACACCTGTGCCCCGAGGGCAGCGCCCGGTACGCCGACGCGATCCTGAGTGACCTCACGACGACGTACCACCTGTCCCCGGCCGATCCGAGATGGATCACCGGAGCGTGGGTGCACAATCCGGACTTCAACACCCCGCCGGGGGCGTGTCCCGACGACCATCCTCCCGGCTAGCCGACGCCACGAGAGTGGCCTTCAGGCGGAGGGCGTGAAGCGTGTGAATGGGGGCGCGGGCCCGTTTAAGGTGTATGACACGAGCCCCGACGCACCTGATGACCCGAGGGATGATGCCAGGAACGTGCCTGGGCAGGAAGATCGGTCCTGCACAGCCAACATTTACCTCCCTCATACATTCCCCACATCTGGCGTTTAGATGATCGCGGTGTAATGGATCCATGCGACGGTCCCGCGAGAGGGGCCCAGATGGAGGACATCGAATGAGCGACGAGAGTTTCGAATCGCCGGAGCGTGAGCAGCCCGGGGATCAGTTCCAGGACACACCCCCGATGCCGACGCCGGTCACCGGTTCGGCCATTCCGCTCCCGCCCGTGAATGCGACCCCGGGGACCACGCCCCAGAGTGGCACCCCCGCCATGCCCGCACACCCCGCCGGGCCGTACGGGCAATCGGTCGTCCCGTCGGCCAACCCCCAGGGCGGCGCCTACGCGCTCGGGGTCCTGTCCGGCAATCCTCGCCTCGGTCCGACCGCAGGGCCCGGGTACTACGGTCCCCCGACCAACCCGAATCCTCCGACCTGGCCCGCGCCCCCCCAACCGGAGCCCGGCGCCAAGACCGCCTCGGGCTCCCATCGCGTGCGCAACGGCGTGGCCATCGCCGCGGCCACCGTCATCGCCCTGGCCGCCGGGGCGGGCATCAGTCACGCTGCGTGGAAGTCGAACACCCCGACCGTCTCGGCGACGCCGCCGTCACACTCGGCCCGATCCCCGTTCGGCTCCGGCTTCGGTGGATCGGGCTCGGGCTCCTTCAACTCGCCCTTCGGCTCGAGCGGCTCGGGCTCTTCCGGTTCCTCGGGTTCCTCGGGCTCGGCCGGCCCCAGCGACGTGTCGGCCATCGCCGCCAAGGTGGATCCCGGGTTGGTGGACATCGACACCACGCTCGGGTACCAGAGCGAGGAGGCCGCCGGAACCGGGATGGTCCTGACCTCGTCCGGTGAGATCCTCACCAACAACCACGTCATCGATGGTGCGACCACCATCAGCGTGACCGACGTGGGGAACGGCAAGACCTACTCCGCCAGTGTGGTGGGCTATGACCGCACCAACGACGTGGCCGTCCTCCAGCTCCACAACGCCTCGGGACTCCAGACCGCGTCCATCGGCAATTCGTCCGACATCTCCGTCGGGGAGGACGTGGTGGGGATCGGCAACGCCGGCGGCACTGGTGGGACCCCCAGCGCGGCGGGTGGCACGGTGACCGCCCTCAACCAGTCGATCACCGCGAGCGACGACGGCGATGGAGCGTCCGAGCAGCTCACCGGTCTGATCCAGACGAACGCCAACATCCAGCCCGGTGACTCGGGTGGAGCCCTGGTCGACAGCGCCGGTCAGGTCCTCGGGATGGACACCGCGGCATCCGCCGGGTTCTCGTTCCAGTCCTCGGGCCAGTCGTCGACCGACCAGGGCTTCGCCATCCCGATCAACGAAGCGATCTCGCTGGCGCAGAAGATCACCTTGGGCCAGGCCTCCTCGACCATCCACATCGGACCGACGGCCTTCCTCGGTGTCGAGATCAGCACGACCACGAACAGCGGAAGCGGTTCGAGCGGCTTCGGCGGGGCGTTCGGGGGCGCGTTCGGCGGCTCCGGCTCCAACGGGAACGGCGGGAGCTCCGGATCCGGCCGGACCTCGTCGGGAGCGGCGATTGCCAGTGTCATCACGAGCTCGCCCGCTCAAGAGGCCGGGTTGGCCGATGGTGACGTCATCACCTCGCTGAACAATCAGAAGGTCACTTCACCCACGTCCCTGACGAACCTGATGGAGCCGTTCCACCCGGGCGACTCGGTGACCTTCGGCTACACCGACTCCTCCGGTCAGAGCCACACCGTGACCGTGACGCTCACCTCGGGCCCACCGCAATAAGCCCACAGGGGTCCGCATCGAATGCCAGGGCCGGATCCTCGGCCCTGGCATTCGGCTGTCTCACCACTGCTGATCACCCGACGGAGAGATCCGGTCCGGCGGCTCGGAGAGGTCCGACCATCCGGCCGGCGCTACGTTCTTGGCATGGGGGACGTCACCAGCACCTACGTGGAGGCCGTCGCCTCCGTCGGCGAAGGAACGCCGGTGACCGTGGCGGCGGCGGCCATCGTGGCCAAGATGACCCCTGAGGAGAAGCTGTGGTGCCTCGACGGGGACCTCCCCTTCTGGGCCGGTCTGGGCGACCTGGGGAACGGCGGCTACCACAAGCGCCCGTTTCCGGCGGCGCGCATCGAGCGACTGGGCCTTCCCGGATTCTCCTTCTCCGACGGACCGCGCGGTGTCGTCATCGGCCCGGCCACGTGCTTTCCGGTATCGATGGCGCGGGGAGCCACCTGGGATCTCGACCTCGAGGAGCGGATCGGCGAGGCCATCGGCAAGGAGCTCCGCGCCGTCGGCGCCGATCTCTATGGAGGCGTCTGCGTCAACGTGCTCCGTCATCCGGCCTGGGGCCGGGCCCAGGAGACCTACGGGGAGGACCCGTTGCACGTCGGGGAGTTCGGGGCGGCACTGGTGCGGGGGGTGCAGCGGCACGCCATGGCGTGCGTGAAGCACTTCGCCTGCAATTCGATGGAGAACTCTCGGTTCAAGGTGAACGTCACCGTCGACGAAGTGGCCCTGCACGAAGTGTTCCTGCCGCAGTTCCGCCGCGTCGTCGACGAGGGCGTCGCCGCGGTGATGAGTGCCTACAACTCGGTCAACGGCGAATGGTGTGGCGAAAACCGGAGCCTGCTCACCGACATCCTCCGGGACGAATGGGGCTTCGAGGGCTTCGTCATCAGCGACTGGATCCTCGGCGTTCGTGATGCCGCCAGGTCGGTACGGGCCGGCCTCGATGTCGAAATGCCCTACCGGATGGTCCGCGCCGCCGGTTTGCCGGTAGCGCTCGACCATGGCGCCGCCTCGTGGGACGATGTCGACCGCTCGGTCATCCGCACGGTTGCCACGTTGCTGCGGTTCAATCATCTCCTCTCGAGCCCGCGCCCCGACACGAGCGTCCTCGCCTGCCGCGAGCACCGGGGATTGGCGAGGGAGGCCGCCGCCAAGGCCGTCGTGCTGCTGCGCAACGAACTGGTCGATGACGTGCCGCTGTTGCCCGTGGAGGCGACTTCGCTCGGGCGCGTGGTCGTCATCGGGAGGCTGGCGGATATCCGCAACACCGGCGACGGTGGATCGAGCGACGTGTGGGCACCGGACGTGGTGACGCCGTTGCAAGGGATCCGCGCCGCCCTACCCGGGGTCGAGGTGGACCACGACGATGGAGCGGACATCACCCGGGCGGCACGGCTGGCCGGCGCGGCCGATCTGGTCATCGTCGTCGCGGGCTACACCAAGGCCGACGAGGGGGAATTCATCGGCGGGGACAACTCCTCGGGCCCACTCTCCGCCCTGCTCCCGGGACCCGATGATCCCGTCCTGGCTGCCGCCTTTCTCGACGAGATCGCGTCGAATCCGGGGCGGGAGCCAGCGGAGGGCGTCGCTGCCGACGGCCCCTTCTCCTTCTCGGGCGGTGGCGATCGTTCGTCGCTGCGCCTCCACGAAGCCGACGAGGAACTCATCATGGCGGTGGCGGACGTCAACCCGCGCACGGTCGTGGCCGTGGTGGCGGGGGGTCCGGTCATCATGTCGGCCTGGGCCGCCCGGGTGGCAGCCATCGTCCAGTCCTGGTACTCCGGCATGGAGGGAGGACACGGTCTGGCCGACGTCCTGCTCGGCCGATGCAATGCGGAGGGCCGACTGCCCTTCACCGTTCCGGTCAGTGACGAGAACCTGCCGGTCTTCGAGCGGGAGACCGAGGCGATCACCTACGACCGTTGGCACGGCTGGTGGAAGTCCAGACGTGACGGGTGCGCGCCTCACTTCCCCTTCGGGTTCGGACTGTCCTACACCCGTTTCGCATGGGGTCGATTCTCCGTCAGGGTCGACTCGGACACCGTCGACGTCGAGGGCACCATCGTCAATCAGGGCCGTCGCCGCGGGGCCGAGATCGTGCAGATCTACGGGGCCCCGGCGAGCGCCGGCCGGATCACACCCCGACGTCTCCTGGCCTTCGCCCGGGTGGAGGTGGAGCCCGGACAATCGGCCGACGTCGCCCTCTCCATTCCCCGGGCGCGCTGCTCCAGCCGCAATCCGCGCACCCACCGCTGGGACGCCGCCGCAGGCGCCTACGAGCTCGAAGCCGGGCGTTGGGCCGGAGACCCCGATGCCCAAGCACTGTCGATCGAGCTCTCGCTCTAGCCGGCGCGTGGGAACGGGGTGCCCGCTTCGGTACGCTTGGTCACGACCGGTACCCGTCCCAGCGAGAGGAGCGCGCCCGTGACCGACGACGGTGAGCCTTTCGAGCTGGGACTGACGGACGATGAGCTCACCGCCCTGGCCCTCGCCGCAGACCCCGACGCCCCGCTCGATGACAACGCCATCCCGCTGAGCCTGCACCTGGCTCAGGTGGGGTGCGCGCTCCCGCTGTGGTACATGCCGCCGCCCATGGCGCGGAGTGGGAAATGGTGGCGGGTGCCGGTGATAGGCGCCATCATTTCGGCCTTCCTGATCATCGAGGGCCTGGGATTGTGCAACACCTTCGGATTCCTAAACTTCGCCTAGGCCCGGAGCCCACCGCTCCCGTTTCCCCCGGGCCCTTTGCAACCGCTAGGCGCCGAATCGAATTCGGCGCTGCCCTGGGCTTTGGCCCACACCTACCCGCGGGCAAGCGTGGGCTTACGGCTTGCCGGCTGCCACCCAGCTGTTCACCCGACTGTCGCTGATACGTCGGGCAGTTGCCATATTGGCCCACGCCCGAAAGCGCTTCTTCTCGTCGCTGCTCAACCGGGAGAACAAGGTCTTTTCACCGGACGTAGGCCTGGGACGGGCCACTCGGGCCCGCCCTGACGATCCGCTCAAACGACCCTTGTCGATAAAGGGCTGGAAGGCGGCGCGCACGTCGGCCGCATTGGAGGAATTGACGTCGATTTCATAGGACTTGCCGTCAAGGGAGAAATGGATTGTCTCCACAGCATCCCCGCCGTCAATGTCGTCCGTTAGCTTCACTATTACCGTTTTCGCCATGGCGCAATAGTGGCAGAACGCATCCCTCTTTGCCAGGTTGCTTTGCCCGGTTGCTTTGCCCTGTCCGGCTGCTTTGTCCGGCTGCTTTGCCCGGCTGATTTGCCCGATTGCTTTGCCCCGTTGCTTTGCCCGGTTTCGAGTCCTGACCCAACCACCGACTACGAGCGCATTGCGCTGCGGGCCAAAACGGCCGCTAAGGACAGGGCCGGTTGGTCGGGTCCGACCCGACGGGACCGGCTGGAGACCGCCCGCGCCAGGCGCGTGACATCTCCTGGTGAGCGTGCCATGGCGCCGCGACGCAGCCGCCCCGACGCCCCGACGAAGTTGGACCGCGCCTATTGCAACCAGCGTTAAACATCGCACATTGTCGCCTGTTCGAAATCAAAATCTCGACCAAAGCGATCGCCAACGGGCGGGGCTCCCGCTAGTCTCGATTGCATCCTCGACGCGCCAGATTCGACCCTGTTCCCCCTCCGTCGGATCGGGGCGCGTCGAGGAGGGGGCACCGTCGCACACCGACGGCGCCCCGGTCCATCAAGATGGGGGAATGCCCCGGCGCCCGCGACCGCGACGATCCCCGCGTTCCGACAACCGTGGCGTCACGTCGGGAACGCACTGGCGCGCGGACGGTCGCCCCAAATCCGCCTACCGGTCCCAAGGTGAGGCGTTGAGTGTGGCCGATGAGCGACGAGGCGAGACCGGGATCGAGCTGAACGCATATCGGTGCGACGTCTGTCGCAGCTGGCACCTGGGCGGAACCGAGGGCCGTCCGAGATGAGCGGCGCCGCGCCGGCCCGATCCGGCGCCTACGGCACCTGGTCATGGCGCGGGGGACGGTGCGCCGAATGCCGATTCGACTGGGACCAACAGGACTACGAGGTCCTGGTGGGCCAATGCGTGCGCGATGTCGCCGAGTTCGGTCAGGTCATGGCCGGCCTCGACCCCTCCCGGGCCGTGGAGCCGGGCCTGTGGTCGGCCAACCGGTACGTGTGGCACACCGTGGACGTCTTGCGCTTCGGCGCGGAGCGGCTGTGGACGATCGCCGTCGAACCGACCTACGGCGTACCGTGCTGGGATGCGGACGCCATGGCCGAGATGCGGACCTATGACGGTCTCTCTCCCCTGGTGGGGCTGCTCGCACTGGTCTCGGCCGCAGAGATCTGGCGCACCGCCGCTCTCGAGGCTCCGCGCGACGTCGGAACGGCGCACCCGGAGGCGGGCACCATCACCGCGTTCGACATCGTCCAGCGCAATGCCCATGAAGTGAGCCACCACCTCTGGGATGTCCGGCGAGGGCTGCCCGTCGACTGACGGTGGGGCCCGAGGCGCGGCGGCGCGTCACGCGCACCGGGCCCGGCCCTGCGATCATGGACGGCATCGAACCCACCGAACCGGAGGACCAGACCGAAGGAGAGCAGGGCGCCGGGCGTCTCGACGCCTGGCGTCGGCGATCCGCCATCGGCGGAATGGCCACCGGGCTGGCGCTGGGACTGGGTGACATCTTCTCCCCGACCAAACCCCGGCCGGTCATCACGGCCGAGGCGCCCGGGGACCCGCCCGATGCCAGCCAGCGTCTGCGCGTCGTCCTCGACCCGGACGACCCCACCCGGTCGGTGGCGATACTCCCGGAAGACACGCCACTCCCGGAAGACTCGCCGCCGCCGGATCGCCCGACGCTCCCCTCCTGAAGCCTGCCCCGGCCTTTCGGCGCCTCGATTCAGGCCGCCCGGTGATTGACTGACCCGGCCGTGGGACATACCATCCAAACTGTCAGACAATATGTCCGATTGGAAAGTGGGGATGTCCGACGATGGCCGATACCGCAACCGACGTCACGCCCGTCGATCTTTCTGACTCCCGGTCTTTCGTGGCGGGCGTGCCCCACGCCTGGCTGGCCCACCTGCGCCGGCACGACCCGGTGCACTGGCAGGAGGAGGCGGGTGGCCCGGGATACTGGGCCGTCACGAAGTACCACGACTGCGTCACCGTGAACCGCGACTTCGAGCAGTTCAGTTCGGCCACCAAGGGGACGATGCCCTTCGAGCTCGAAGAGGAGGAGATCGCCCAGCAGAGCCTGATGATGCTCAACATGGACCCCCCGCTGCACACCCGCTACCGGCGGCTCGTCAACAAGGGGTTCACGCCCCGCATGGTGCGCGACCTCGAGGAGAGCATCCACCGCTCGACCGACGCCATCATCGACGAGGTGGTCGAGGAAGGCCGGGCCGACTTCGTCACCCAGCTCTCGGCCGAGCTGCCCCTCCAGGTGATCGCCGAGTTGCTCGGCGTGCCCTCCGACGACCGCCACCGGATGTTCGACTGGTCCAACCGGATGGTGGGCAACGAGGATCCCGAGTACCAGGCCCAGGCCGAAATGGCCCTCACCGCCGC
>JBKQIP010000159.1:0-34062 GCA_052148295.1 Acidimicrobiales bacterium | reverse complement strand
CCATCTGGTACGGCAGCCCGCAGGCGCAGATCATGGCCATGCAGGCCTTCCAGATCACCGAGCAGTACCAGGAGGTCTACGGGTACCCGGCGCTGACCAGCGAGGTCAAGGCCGGCCTCTTCGGCCTCAATGCGGCCGGCCTCTTCGGGATCGATCCCACCGCCACGCGCTGCGCCCTGACCACCGATCCGCTCAGCGCCAACATCGACGAGTCGGCCGACCTGCGCCGCGTGGGGGCGCTGCCCTCGCCGTGGTCCCCGCACGGACCGACCTCACGCCGCCACATGTTGCGCTGGCTGGCATCCCCCTCCACCCGGTGGGTCCCCGCCTAGCTGCTCGATCTCGCGGGGTGGCCGGTCCCGGTCAGGTCTCGTTCGGCACCGGAGCCGTCGGCGTGGCGCCGGCCGGGCACGCCCGCGGGTCCCACGGCGCGAGATTGGAGGTGGCCGACGACGGGGGGGCGATCGCCGACGCCGCCGGAGACGTGGTCGACGTGGTGGGGGGCGCCGTGGTGGTCGATGCACCGGTCGACGTCGACGGGGCCGGCGGCGCGTTGACGGAGAACTGGGTACCGGTGACCACGGTGACCTGGGCTCCGTCGGTCACCAGGCTGGGGTCGTAGCCCAGGATCACCGATCCGGTCAGGGCGCGGGCCACGGCTTCGGCGGCGGCCTCGGTGGCCGGCGCTCGCGACCCGTAGTAGACGACCGTCTCGGACACGTCGCCCACCGGCGAGATGTCGCCCACGCCCACCGTGTGGAAGCCGAGGGCGGAGAGCGCCGAGGCCGTGTCGGTGGCCTGGTCGTCGGCCCCGGTGCCGTTCTCCACCGACACCGTCACCGACGAGGGGGCGGGCAGGGGGGCGCCGGTCATGGTGTCGACAGTGGGGCCGACCCCGAGCACCTGGTCGATGGTGGCCTGATCCTGGGCCTCGGCGGGGAACTCGGCCTGTCCATAGGGTTCCCCCTGGTAGATCAGGTCTCCGTCGTCGCCGTCCGGATCGGTCACCTCGGCCACCGGCAGGGTGAGCTGCGGCACCGAATTGATGTTGACCGAGTGGAAGTCGAGCACCAGGTCCGCCATGTCGTTGACCGACCAGGACTGGTCGAAGGTGAGGTCGGCCTTCACCGAGTTGATCAGGCTCAGATCGGAGATCGGGTTGCCCAGGCCCTGCTTGGCCACGGCGCTGGCCAGGACGCGGAGGAATTCATGGTCGCGGCGGATACGGGCCAGGTCGCTCTGGACCTCCTGGGGCCAGTACATGGCGTCGGGGGTCGTCGTGCCGGCCGACTTGTACTGCAGGTGCCGGGCCCGCACCACCTGGAGCGCCTGCGTGCCATTGAGGTGGACGCAGGTCGCGGCCTGGACGTTCAGACCCGACTCGTCGTCGAAGACCGACATGGGGAACGACATGTTGATGCCGCCCAGCGCGTTGACGATGTTGGCGAACTGGTCGAAGTTCAAGGAGACGGCGTGCTGGATGGGGATCCCGAAGTCCTCCTCGATCGCCGCCACCAGTTGGGTCAGCCCCTCGTAGAGCCCGGCGTCCACCTTGTTGGGCCCTTCGGCGCGGGCATTGGGGATGAACAGGTCACGCGGGATCGACAGCAGCGCCAGGCGGTGGTGGACCGGGTCGGCGTGGAGGATCATGATCACGTCGCTGTTGACGCCGTTGACCCCCTGCGAGCACAGCCCGTAGGCCGGATTCTGCTGCGCCAGGGCACAGCGCGACGTCGAGCCGACCATGAGGATGTTCTCCGATCCGGCCTCGGCACCCGTCGTGGCCGCTCCGGCCAACCCGTTCACGTTGACCCGATTGAGGTCGTGCGTGATGTAGTAGACGTAGCCGGCGCCGCTCCCGACGATGAGGAGGAGGGCGGCCAACCCGATCAGGAGGCCGGTCCGGAGTCGTCGACGCCGGCTCCGCCGTGGCGGCGCTTCGCGCCGGGACTGCCCGCTCTGGGCCCGCTCCACCCGCTCGCCGAGGGCGAGGAGCCCGGCCTCGTTGGCCACCGGGGCGGGTGCCTCTCCGCTCCCGCCCTCTCCGGACGCGGGCGCGGCCGACCCCGGGTGGGGTGCGTCCTGTTGGGCCATCAACTCGCCGAGCGCGCGCAGCTTTTCTTCACTCGGAGAGGAGCCGCGACGGCCGTCGTCACGTCCGCTCATGGTCCGTAACCTAACAATCGACGTCGGTCGCGATGAAGTCACCCCCGGCGGTGCCGATGGGCCCGACCGGGTGTCGCGCCGAGCGCCGGAGCGGCCCTGAATCGCCCCGCTACCCCCTCGAGCGCCGGCCGGCCCAGCCCGAGAAACCCCTCACGACCAGGGCGGTGCCGCCCGGCGGGGCCAACGGATGTCCCTCCCTTGCAGCCCCCGTCGGCGTCGCACACCGGCACGCGACGAACCGACCGACGTGGGCGCGTGACCGCTTCGGTTGGGGAGTCCGGGAGCACCGGCCGCGGCATCGTGACCGGCGGGCCCGGGACGAGACGGGGAGTGTCTCGATGACCGACCGGACCATCGGTTCCGACGTGCCGCATCACCGGACGCCCATCGCCCGCGAGGCCACCGTCCGGTCGACGCGATGCCACGCCGTACCCCCGACTGCCTAGTCTCTTGGGACGGCCCTCCCTCAGGTGACCGCCCACAGGGAACAGGCGAAGAGGCCGTTGCGTATGGAGCGACATGGGCGTCGATGACCACCGGAAGCAGACCGAGGGGGGTCTGCAGCGTCTCGGTGAACAGATCGCGGGGAACGATGAACCCGCACCCAAGCCCAAGAAGCGCAGGCGGCATGCCGCCGCACACGCCCGGCCCCGACCCCGGCGCGCTCGCAAGCTCAAATGGACGGCTGGCATTCTCGCCCTCGTGCTCGTGCTCCTGGTCGGTGCGGTCGCCGGCTACGGGTGGTACCTGAACCACGAGATCCACCGGATCGAGATCAAGGACCTCTCGGCCGCCCCCAAGGTGGGGGTCGATCTCAACACCGAGAACATCCTCATGATCGGCTCGACGTCGCGCTGCGCCCTGGCGCAGCCCAATCCGGCCTACGGCCTGTGCTCGCAGGGGGTCAACGGCGTCAACAGCGACGTGGTGATGATCCTCCATCTCGACCCGGCGACGCATGCCGTGTCCATCCTCTCCATCCCCCGGGACCTCTTCGTCCCCAACGCCCGGGCCGAAGGCGCCAACAAGATCGACGCTGCCCTCTATGAGGGGCCGACCCAACTCATCGCCGCCATCCAGGAGGACTTCGGGATCCCCATCCAGCACTTCGTCGAGCTCAACTTCGACAGCTTCATCAACATCGTCAACGACCTGGGCGGCATCAAGATGTACTTCCCCGAAGAGGTCTACGACGCCTACTCGGGCCTGAACATCCAGCAGACCGGGTGCCTCGACCTCGACGGGACCGTTGCCCTCCAGGTGGTCCGGGCCCGCCACCTGCAGTACAAGGGAACCGGCGTGACCAGCGACGACCCGGTCGACTGGCCCCAGGAGGCCCAGAGTGACATCGCCCGGATCCGCCGCGACCACGAGTTCCTGCGCGTCCTGGCCTCGGCCATCCAGAAGCGCGGGCTCTCGAACCCGCTGGTCGACCAGCAGCTCATCGCCGGAGTGGTCGGACAGCTGACGGTCGACCAGGGGTTCTCGGCCACCGACATGCTGAACCTGGTCCTGGCCTACCACTCGGTCAACGTCAACGCCGCGCCAGAGCTCACGATCCCGGTGGCCGTGGACCAGTTCGGGGACTACGACTACGAGGGCTCGGACTACGGGGACATCGAGTTCCCCGCCGAGCCCCAGGACCACCAGGCCATCGACCAGTTCCTCGGGCTGTCGGCCGATGACGACACCTTCTCGGGCGGAACGCTGCCGGCACCGTCCTCGGTGACCGTGGCGGTCATGAACGGCTCGGGGGCGTACGACCTGGCCACCGACACCGCCGACGGCCTGCAGGCACTGGGCTTCCACATCGGGGCCGTGGGTGACACCACCCCCGTGGGCCAGCAGGCCGAGACGGTGGTGTACTACTCCTCGGTGAGCCGCGGCGAGCTGGCCGCCGCCCAGACCGTGGCCAACGCCCTCTCGGGCGCGGTGATCCTGGCCTATGACCCTTCGCAGGTGGCCCCGGGGTCGCAGGTCACGGTGGTCGCCGGTACCAACTTCTCGGTCAACGCCCCGACGCCGCCGCCCACCTCCACCACGGGCGCCCCCAGCTCCACCAGGCCGACCACGCCCACCACCTCGACCACCACCACGACCACCTTCCCCACCGACGACGGCGAATTCGCCCCCCCCACCCCGACCGTGGAGCCGCTGGCCCCCTGGGATCCGCGGTCGTGCACCGCCACCGGGGGCGAGGGTCCCTGAGGGGCGGCCCGGAGGAACCCAACACTCTGTGCCGTGGGGACCGGAGCGCCCGCGGTGACCCTCGGCCCCCCAGGTCCGACGGTAGAGTGACGCCGAGCGGCACCTCGTCACGGGGTGGCGGTACGGGTTGTGAGGGGGAGAACCCTTGACCGACGTCTTCGTGTCGTACTCCCGCCACGACACCGACTTCGTCCGGCGGATCGCGGCGTCCATGGAGGAGCGCGGCAAGACGGTCTGGCTCGACACCGAAGGCATCGCCGACACCGAGGTGTTCCCCCAGGCCATCCGCCGTGCCATCGAGGGCGCCGACGCCTTGCTCTTCGTGATCACACCGGCCTCGGCGTCCTCGGCCTTCTGCGAGCAGGAAGTCGCCTACGCCCGCACGCTCGAGAAGCGGATCGTCCCGGTGCTCCACCGCGCCGTACCCGACTCGGGGCTACCCGAGGAGATCCGCGACCGCAACTGGATCCCCTTCACCGAGGGGGACGACTACAGCACCTCCGTCGAACGGGTGGTCCGCGCGCTCGACACCGACCTCGAGCTCCGCAAGGAGCACACCCGCTGGCTGGTCAAGGCCCTGGAGTGGGACGGCGAGGGGCGGGACCGGAGCTTCCTGCTCCGCGGCAGCGAGCTGAAGGCGGCGGAGAGCTGGCTGGCCCGGACCACCCCTGACGCCGACCCGGCCCCGACCGCCCTGCAGAACGGCTACATCCTGGCCAGCCGCCGGGCGGCCGCCCGGCGCCAGCGCGCGCTCCTGGCCACCAGCATGGCGGTGGCGGTGGCGGCCCTGGCGCTCGGCGCCTTCGCGCTGGCCTCCCGGAACCAGGCGGTGGCCGCCGGCAAGACGGCGCGGGCCGAGGACCTGGCCGCCGAGAGCCAGGTCGAGCTCTCGGCCGACCCCGAGGTCTCCGTGCTGTTGGCCCGTCGGGCCGTCGAGCTGCTGCCCATCCCCCAGACGGAGGCGGCGTTGCGCCAGGCCATTGACGCCTCCCCGGTGCGGCTGGCCCTGCCCACGCAGTCGGGGAAGCTCTGCGGGTTCCTGAGCGGGCCGGCCATCGCCTACAGCCCCACGGGCGGTCGCCTGGCCGAGAGCCTGTGCACCGGTGACGTGGTGGTGCTCGACACCGCCACCGGTCACGTCGTGTACCAGCGGCACCTGTCGGCCCAGGCCAGCGCCGTCGCGTACGACCCGAGCGGACGCCTGCTCGCCGTCGGGACCAACGCGGGCATCGACCTGCTCGACCCCGCCACCGGGGCCGTCACGGCGCGACTGGTGGGCCACGGCGAGCCCAACTCCCTGGCCTTCAGTCCCGACGGCACCCTGCTGGCCGCCACCACCACCCTCGGCACGACACTGTGGGACCTGGCCTCGGGCACACCCCGCTACTCCATCCCCGGTGCCGACGACGACTACACCGCGGCCTTCACCACCGACGGGCACTCCCTCGTGGTGGGCACGGGCAACGACGCCACCGCGGTCTACGACGTGGCCAGCGGGCAGCTCGAGCACCTGCTGGCGCCCCAGGGCCAGCCACTCGTGCAGGGGACGGCCAACGCCGTCGCGCTCCGCGGCGACCTGCTGGCGGTCGGGGTCAACGTGAGCGGTCCGGGCGACATCAGCGGAGACGTCGACCTGTGGGACACCCAGACCTGGACCATGATCGACACGCTGACCACCGTCACCGGCACCGATATCGCGGACGTCGCCATCAGCCCGGACGGGAAGGCCGTCGCCGTCGGCAACACCGACGGCACCGGCAGCGTCTGGTCGATCGTGCCGAACGAGGAGCTGGTGTCCCTCCAGGGGCAGACGGCCTCCCTCAACTCCATCGACTTCAGCCCCGACGGCGCCGACGTGGCGGCCGCCGCGTACGACGGCACGGCCCGGATCTACCGCGCCGACGGGCCCTGGCTGCGCACGCTGCCCGCGGGCCTGTGCGGCTGCGGCAACGAGATCGGATGGCAGAACCACAGGCTGCTGGCCCTGGCCCGGTCGGGCAACGACGCCGTCGTCCAGTCCTGGGCGCTGCCCTCGGGCCGCCTCCTGCCCGACCCGCCCCTGGTCAGCACCGACCAGGAGGCCCTGGGGGCCGTGCTCAGCCGGGACGGCCGGCTGCTGGCGTCATGGACGGAGGGTTCCGACCACACCACGGTGCAGGTGCGGGACGTGGCCAGCCAACGGGTCATCTTCACCCTGCCGGCGACCACCGTGGCCGGCGTGTCCTTCAGCGCCGACGACCGCCTGCTGGCGGTGCTCGACGACTCCGGCGGCCTCCACGTGACCACCCTGGCCAGCGGGCGCACCGTGGTCGGGCGGGGCTGGCCCCATGACTGCGAGAGCGTGGGCGGGGAGTCGCCCGCCATCAGCGCGGACGACCGGCTGGTGGCCGTCTACTCGTTCTGCGGCACGGTGGGCGTGGGGCGGATCGACACGGCCAGGCCGTTCGAGACCTACGACCTGCACGGCCAGCTCTCCGGCATCGCCTTCGATCCGCCGGGGAACCGTCTGGCCGTCAGCTCCTGGGACGACGTGGTCACCGTGCTCAACGTGGCCACCGACCGCCCGGTCTTCGAGCTGATCGGCGACACCCGCGGCGTCAACGGCGTGACCTACAGCCCGACCGGTCGCTACCTCATCACCACCGGTGCCGACGGCACCCTGCGGGTGTGGGACGCCAGCAACGGCCAGCTGCTCCAGGTCAACCGGGACGCGTCCATCCCGAGCCACCCCTCGGTCAGCCCCAACGGCCGGCTGGTCGCCGAGAACAACAACGACAGCCAGATCCGCGTGTGGGCCGTGTGCCCCGACTGCCTCGATCCCTCGGGGCTGCTGGCCGCCTCCCGGTCGTCCGTGGTCTCGCCGCTCACCCCCCTCGAACGGGCCGAGGCGGCCTCCCCGGGCTGAGCGCTGCGGCCGGCCCGGGCGTGGTCAGCCCCGGAGGGACGCTCTCAGGCGGAGAACGGCACCACGGGCGCCACGCCCCACGGGTCGGCGTGGGCTTCGCGGCGCCACTGGTCCAGGTCGACGTGGGGCATGAAGGCCACGGCGCGATCGGCGGCGTCCTGGAACGCCTCCCCCTTGGCGAAGCCGTAGTACGCCGAGAACTGCAGCACGATCTCGTCCATCTCATCCTCGGTGAGGTCCCCGGAGTGGAGGGCGGCGGCGACGTGCGTCTGCAACGGGATGGGCGAGTCGTCGATGGCGCAGCTGGCGACCGTGATGATCCGGCGCTCCCGACGGGTCAGTCCCGGACGCTGCCACACGTGTCCGAAAACGAAGCTGAGGATGCCCGCGTGACGATACGGCGACGTCGGCCGGGGCGCCGGGAGGAGGTTCACGTCGGCGAATTCCTGCGCGCCCCGCTCGATCCGATCCTCCCAGTCGTTGGGGCCGAGGGCGTCGTTCGAGAGCATGGGCCAGGGCTCGACCGGCCGGCCGGCCTCTTCTTGCAGGCGGGACCACTGTGCGAGGACGGCCCCCTCGCAGTGCGACGCCTTCGGCCAGCCGCAGTAGACAGCGAACTGCACGATGAACTCGAGCATCTCCGCCAGCTCGATGTCGCCGCTGTTGAGTGCGGCGTAGACGTGGTCCTCGATCGGCTGGGGGGCATCGGCGGCGGCGACGCAGGTCAGCGTCACCCATCGACGGTCCCGCCGGCTCAGGCCCGGGCGGGACCACACCTGTCCGAAGACGAAGTCCCGGTGGGCCGCCTCGACCGGCGTGGCCACCGCCGGCGGCTCCCGGGTCATCACGTCGCGGAAGGTCTGGTCTGCCTGTCCAACGTTCATCTGAGCGTTCCTCCGAGGGTGTAGGTCATATGATTGAAATATAAGACACTTGACTCCCGGTGTCCAGCGTGCTTCGATGGCGGAGTGTCGCTGGTTCCTCCGTCCACCAAGGAGCAGATCGTCCTCACCGCCGAGCACCTCTTCGCCGAGCGCGGGCTCGAAGGTGTCTCGCTGCGGCAGATCGGTGCGGCGGCGGGCAACGGCAACCACTCGGTGGTCCAGTACCACTTCGGATCGAAGGAGCAGCTGGTCCGGGCCATCTTCGAGTACCGGCTCACGCACCTGGACGAGCGGCGGCGGATCCTGACGGCCCAGCGACGTCCCGCCGATCTTCGTTCGGCCGTCGAGTGCTACGTCCTCCCCATCCTCGAACAGGGCGAGCAGGAAGGCAGCCACTACCTCAGCTTCGTGGCCATGCTCCAGCAGCACGCCGACCAGCGGTTGTTCGAGGACACGCCGGAGGACCTCCGGGCCTCGACGCGGGGGTTCCGGGACCAGATCGGCCTCCTGCTCACGGCGATCCCCGAACCGCTGCGGTCGCACCGGATCACCGAGGCCATCGCCTTCAGTGTGCACGCGTCCGCCGGTCGCGAACGGGCCCAGGCGGCGGGCCTGAGCGTCCTTCCGTTCGCCGTGCACGTCTGCGACCTCCTCGACGGCCTGGTGGGGTTCCTCGAGGCGCCCGTGTCGGCGGCCGCCCGTGCTGCCCTGGCGGCCGACACCGAGCTCATCGCCGTCGGCGAACTCCTGACCCTCTAGACGACTGGATCGAGCACATCATGGGTATCGACGTGAGCAAGGCCGTGGCCGTCATCACCGGGGCCGGGAGTGGTGTCGGCCGTGCCACCGCCCATTCCTTGGCCCGCCGGGGCGCCCGCGTCCTGGTCACCGATATCGACGCCGACCGGGCGGCCACGGTGGCGGCCGAGCTCGGTGACCACGGTGTCGCGGTGCGGTGCGACGTCACCCGGCTCGCCGATCTCGAAGCGGCGCGGGACGTCGGACTGGAACGGTTCGGTCGCATCGATCTCGTGATGAACAACGTCGGCGTCCTCGCCGTCGGTCCGGTCGAAGCCATCCCGCTCGAAGCATGGGCGCGCAGCATCGACGTCAACCTGCTGGGCGTGGTGCGCAGCAACTGTGTGTTCCTGCCGCTCCTGCTGGCGCAGGGTTCGGGGCACGTGGTGAACACGGCGTCGACCGCCGGGTTGCTCCCCTACGGGTTCGACCGCCTGCCCTACACGGCCACGAAGCACGCGATCGTCGGGCTCACCGAGGCGCTCGCGTTGTACCTGCGCCCCCGCGGCATCGGGGTGTCCTGCTTGTGCCCCGCCGGGGTGGTCACCAACATCGTCGAGCAGATCACCTACTACGGCGACGCGGCGACGCCGCGCGGGCCGTCGTTCCCCGTGGTGGACGCGGAATCGGTCGGCGAGCTCGTCGCGGACGGGGTGACGCGGGGCCAGTTCCTGATCCTCACCGCGCCCCAAGCGGCGGACGAACTCCGCGAGCTCGGCGCCGACGTGGACGGCTACCTGGCGCGACTGGGAGAAGGTGGCGTATGACGAACGTTGGATTCATCGGCCTGGGCAGCCAAGGTGGGCCCATGGCGCGGCGGATCGTCGACGGCGGATTCCCGCTGACCTTGTGGGCCCGTCGCCCCGTGTCCCTCGAGCCCTATGCCGACACCGCCGCCTCCGTCGCGTCCACACCCGCCGAGCTCGGGGCGGCCAGTGACGTCGTCGGTATCTGCGTGACCGGTGATGCCGACGTCGAGGACGTCCTCCGGCGCACCGACGGCGTGCTCGCCGGCATGGCGGCCGGTGGCGTGGTGGCCATCCACTCGACCATCCACCCGGACACCTGCGTGCGTGTCGCCCAGCACGCGGCCCGCCGCGGCGTCGGCGTCGTCGACGCACCGGTGAGCGGCGGGGGTGGCGCGGCGGCGCAGCGCGCGCTGCTCGTGATGGCGGGCGGCGAGGAAGGGCACCTGGCCCGTTGCCGGCCGGTCTTCGACACCTTTGCCGATCCGGTGATCCACCTGGGCCCCCTCGGGACGGGCCAGATGGCGAAGCTGGTGAACAACCTCGTCTTCACCGCGCTGGTCACCGTCGGCCTCGAATCCTTCGCCTTCGCCGACCAGTTGGGCATCGACCGTGGCGCACTGTCGCAGGTGCTGGCCCACGGCAGCGGCGGGAGCCGGGCCGCCGCCATCCTGGCGACGTCGGGGTTCGACCTCACGGGGATGCGTCAAGCCTTGGGGAACCTCCAAAAGGACGTGCGCATCGTGCGCGACGTCGCTCGGGGCCTCCAAGCTCCCGAGCCGCCGAGCGTGGTGGAGCTGGCCGAGCGCACCTTGGTGACGCTCGGAGGCGGGCCCGGTACGCCCGGAGCCTGAACCGCCGACGGGGAGCCCGTCGCTCTCACCCGATCGTCACCGGCACCGGCTGCGAGGCGATGCCGTTGGCGACGACGACGAGGCTGCTCGCCCCGGCCGGGGTCGTCGTCGGGACGGTGAAATCGGTCGACGAGGTCACACCGGGCGCGATCGAAACCGAACTCCAGTTGCTGGTTCGGGCGTAGGTCACCACGCCGGACTTGGCGTTCGTGATCCTCACGAGAGGAAAGTTCGTGTTGTCCTGGACGTCGTCACCGTACGCCGCGCCCTGGTCGAGCCCGGCCAGCTGCGTTCCGGACAGGGTCGCCGTCTGGCCCGGGGTCAAGCTCAGCGAGCTGATCGATGTGACGGAGGGGGCCCACGCCGGGTTGGGCGTTCCGCCGGCCGTGTAGACCTCCAGCTGGTTGCTGCCGTCGTCGAAGAGCACCTGCCCGTTCGGCAGCGCCAGCAGCCGCGTGTAATACGTGGAGTCGTTGGCCGCGTTCGGGACGTTCGGCACCGGGCTCAACGTTCTCGTGCCGGCGTTGTAGAGAAAGAACGCAATGGGGGCGTTGTAGGCGCACGGACTCACATCGAAGAGCACGTTCCCGTCCGGCAAGATGGAGGCGGGCCCGTCCGCGCTGTCATATTGCAGACCTCCGATGGTGGGGATGGCGGGGCCATTGACCCATTGGCCGGTCGCATAGTTGTACAGCGCGGTGGCTGCCGGCGACGTCGTGGTGCAGGCGGCGGGTGCCGCCGCGCCCGTCCCGGCGCCCACCACGAACGTGTTGCCGCCGGGCATCTCGACCTGAGGACCGATCTCGACCACCGGGCTGTTGACCGGCGACTTCACCGTGTTCCCGGCGTTGGCCCAGCTCAGGGTCGAAGGAGTGAACAGTTCGGTCGTGGGCGTCAGCCAGAGGTCAATGGTCAGCAACTGACCACTGGGCTCGAGGTTCCAGCCTTCCTCATCATTGGGATCGTTCTTTCCCTGCCCCGAGAGCACCGTCCAGTTCAGGCCCGTGGCGTTGAAGAGCGCGAAATCCGTGCTCAGGATGGGGTTCGACGACAGGCAGTTCTGGCAGGCCTGCGACAACATGAAGGTGCCATTGGCCAGCACGTCGCTCTGGGCGTCGCCGATGTTCGACCAACCCCCGGGCGGGGCAACCGATCGCCACGTGTTGGTGACGGGGTTATAGATGGCGCCCCTGTTGGTCCACGTCGGGTTCCCCCCGAGGTACTCGCCGCCCTCGACGATCATCTGCCCGTTCGGGAGGATGGCCGAGGCGAAATAGAGGGGGTCGTACCCCGATGGCATCGACGCGATCTGGCTCCAGGTCCCGTCGAGGTAGCTGCCCTTGGCGTCCGGCGTGAGTTTGTACCATGCACTCGTCCCTCCCGAGGGGGGTTCGGAATGGACCAGCACCGTCCCGTCGCTGGCCAGGAGCATCGTGCCCGGGTCGAAGGGGGGCGCGTGCAGCAGCGGCTGCCAGGGTGACGTGACCGCCGGGGCGAGGTCCGGCGCCGACGTGGCCGGCTTCGCCCGTCCCAGCGGCGGGCCCAGCACCGGGCGGAGTCCTGCGGACGAGGTGGCTCGGCCCGCCGCGGGCTGTGGCCCGACGGCCGCCAGCGCGTTGCCACCCATCAGCCCGGTGAGCGCAGCGATCGACGCGACGAGTCCGACAATAACGAGATTTCGGCGGCCCAACCTGGTCAAGGCTCCTCCCATCGGTGTGTTCACCCCCGGGCCGGTCGCCGGCACCGCAGGATGTCTGTGTGGTCCCCCGCGTGACCGCGGACTCCAACCATCGACACTTCGAAGACACCCCCCCACATCACCCGGGGACCCGGCGGCCGAAGCTAGCACCTTTCGCCCGGCCACTCTCGGGTCAACCAGGTGCGGAGCGAGCTGCTCGCAACCGGCCGGTGTCCCGACCCGGGCGCCTACCGCTGAGCGTTGCCGCCGCATCGGCAGACGGTCAACGGCGCCGTCGCCGCCACACGACCCACAACAGGCCGACCGCGGCCAAGACCACCAGGAGTCGCTTCGTCACGGCGGGGCCGACCGTCCGCAGCAGGTCCACCGACGCCTCGGTGGGCGGCGGGGCCGTGGCGGGGCGACCAGCCGGTGCGGCCCGGTTGGCGGCCGGCGACGTCCCGGCGAAGGGTTCCGATCCGGAGCCGGGAGGAACCGGCTCCCCGGTGGCGGCCGGCGCCGCTTCCGCCGCGGCTGCGTCGCCGGCCACGATGGTGGCCTCGAGCGATTCGGCGAACTGGGCGAGCAGGCGGCTCGACACGTCGGCCAGCACGCCGCGCCCGAACTGGGCAACCCGGCCGCTGATGGCCAGGTCGGTGACCACCCGAACCGTGGTGGCGGTGCCCGACGGCACCAGTGTCGCCGTGATGGTGGCCCGGGCGGTGCCCTGGCCGCGAGCCTCGCGGCCCTCCGCCCGCAGTACCGCTCGGCGGGCGTCGGCGTCCTGCTCGAGGAACGTCGCCACGCCGCGGTACTCGGTCGAGATGGGCCCCACCTTCACCTTGACGGCGCCGCGGTACTCGTCGCCGGCCACCTCGTCCAGGCGGGCGCCGGGAAGGCACGGCGCGATGCGCTCGACATCGGTCAGGACGGCCCAGGCCTCCTCCGGAGGGATGCCGACGGTGAACTCGTTGGTCAGCTCCATCGTTCGTTCTCCGTCTGGGGGCGTCCCTTGTCCCCTCCGTGCATTGGTGCCAAAGTGTGCCACGAATACTCGGGCCGGGGCGCCCCCGGCGAGGCGAAGGTGGGTGCGCCCCATGACGGATCTCGACGGTGACGTGCGCCTCCGCCCGCCCCGGGCCCTCGTGGCGAAGCGGTCGTGAAGCCGGCGCCCTTCCGCTACCACCGGCCCGCCACCGTGGCCGAGGCCACCGGGCTGCTGGACGAGCTCGGCGAGGGCGCCAAGGTGCTCGCCGGTGGGCAGAGCCTGGTTCCCCTCCTGGCCCTGCGGCTGACCGCGTTCGACGACCTGGTGGACATCGGGCGCATCGTCGAGCTGCAAGGCATCGAGGCGCGCGACGGCGGCCTGTGGGTCGGTGCCGGTACCCGGACCGCCGACGTGGAGAAGTCCGCCGTGGCGGCCACCGTGCCGTTGCTGACCCGGGCCACACCGCTCGTCGGCCATTTCCAGATCCGCAACCGGGGGACAGTTGGGGGGTCGGTGGCCCACGCCGACCCGGCCGCCGAGTACCCGGCGGTGGCTCGCACCCTCGACGCCACCATGGAGGTGGCTTCCCCTTCGGGTCGGCGCACCGTCGCCGCCGCCGAGTTCTTCGAGGGGCTGTGGACCACCACCATGGCTCCCGACGAGGTACTCACCGGGATCACGTTCCCGGTGTGGCCGGGGCGGACAGGGTTCGCCGTGGAGGAGCTGGCCCGCCGCCACGGCGACTTCGCCCTGGCCGGAGCCATGGTGGCGCTGTCGCTGGACGGCAACGACCGCGTGCAACGATGCGCCGTCGGACTGTTCGGTCTCGGCTCGGTGCCCGAACGGGCCGCCGGGGCCGAAGCGGCGGCGGCCGGCCGGGCCGCCGGGGACGTGGACCCCGCCGAGCTGGGCCGACTGGCCACCGCGGGCCTGCAGGGCGTCCCCGACGACCTCCACGGCTCGGCCACCTACCGGACCGAGGTCGGCGCCGTCATGGTGGCGCGGGCATGGGTGGCGGCCGCCGGGGAGGCCCGCCGCTCCGCCGGCGGGGAGGGGCGCCGCCGATGAGATGGCGACCGCGGGTGCCGCCGCCATGACGTCAGCGGACGGCACCGCGCCCGGCGAGGGACACGAACTGCCTGTGCATGTGACGGTGAACGGCCGGGCCCGCCGGGCGCTGGTCGAGCCGCGCCTGACGCTGGCGGACTTCTTGCGCGAGGAGTGCCGGCTGACCGGCACCCACCTGGGTTGCGAGCACGGTGTGTGCGGCGCCTGCACCGTGCTGGTGGACGGGGCCGCCGTGCGGGCCTGCCTGATGCTGGCGGTCCAGGCCGACGGTGCCGACATCACCACGGTGGAGGGCATCGGGTCGGCCGACGGGACGCTGGGCCGCGTGCAGCAGGCCTTCCGGGACTGTCACGGCCTGCAGTGTGGGTTCTGCACTCCCGGGTTCGTCGTGTCGGTCACCGCGCTCCTGCGGGACAACCCCGACCCGAGTGACGACGAGATCCGTCAGGCCCTCTCGGGCAACCTGTGCCGCTGCACCGGCTACCAGGGGATCCTCCGGGCGGTGCGCCAGGCGGCGGGGATCGGTCCGGCCGACCCGGGGACTCAGCCGTGACCGAGCTCGGCTCGGCTGGTGCCACCCGCTATGCGGGCGCCCGGGTGCACCGGGTGGAAGACGCCCGGCTGCTCACCGGCCGGGGCACGTTCGTGGACGACGTGTGGCTGCCCGGCATGGTGCATGCCTGCTTCGTCCGCAGCCCCTTCGCCCGGGCGTCGGTGCGGGGCGTGGACACCGCCGCCGCGCTGGCCGTCCCCGGGGTGCGGTCCGTGTTCATCGCCGCCGACCTCAACCCCGGGGTGCACGAGCAGTGGCACACCTCCATCGGCAAGGACGGCCCCGAGACCCCACGGCCGCCACTGGCGGAGGACGAGGTGCGCTTCGTCGGTGACCCGGTGGCCCTGGTGGTGGCCGACAGCCGCTACGTGGCCGAGGACGCCGCCGAGCTGGTGGACGTGGACTACGAGCCGCTGCCGGCGGTCGTGGACTACACCACCGCGGAGACGGCCGACGTGCTGGTGCACCAGGCGCACGGTTCCAACGTCATCGGTGAGCTCAACGGGCGGCCCGCCGACGCCCTGGCCGGCGTGTACGCCGATGCCGCCCACGTGGTGCGCGCCACCATCAGCCAGCAGGCCTGCGCCCCGGTGCCCATCGAGGCCCGGGGCATCGTGGTGGACTGCACACCGGCCACCGGCGACATCACCATCTACGCCGCCACCCAGGCGCCGCACGAGTGGCGGGCCTTCTGCGCCCGCCTGCTGGGCGTGCCCGAGCACCGTATCCGGGTGGTGATGCGCGACACGGGCGGCGGCTTCGGCCAGAAGGTCCTGGTGCAGCGCGAGGACATGGCGCTCATGCTGGCCGGCCCCAAGCTGGGCGTGCCCGTCAAGTGGGCCGAGGACCGCCGCGAGAACCTGCTGGCCGCGGGGAAGTCGCGCCGCGAGCGGGCCGAGGTGGCCATGGCCTTCGACGCCGACGGCGGCCTCTTGGCCGTCAGCATCGACTTCCTGTCCGACTGCGGGGCCTACCCGACGCCGTGGCCGGTCACCAGCACGGCTGCCGTCGGGGCTCTGTTCCCCGGGCCGTACCGGGTGCCGGCGGCCAGCTTCGCCACCAAGACGGTGTACACGAACACGGTGGGCCGTACCGCCTACCGTGGTCCGTGGCAGTTCGAGACCCTCGCTCGCGAGGTGCTGCTCGACATCGCCGCCCGGCAGATGGGCATGGACCCGGTCCAGTTGCGGCGCCGCAACGTGCTGGGCCGCGACGAGCTGCCCTTCGCCAACCCCAACGGCATGGTGTACGACAACATCTCGCCGTCCGAGACGCTGGAGCAGGCGCTCGACATGCTGGGCTACGACGACTTCCGCCACCAGCAGGCGGACGCCCGCGGCCAGGGCCGGTACCTCGGGGTGGGGGTGTCCAACTACGTGGAGCCGTCCACCCCCGGCTACGGCACGTACGGAACCGAAGGGGCGACCATCCGCATCGAGCCCTCGGGCAAGGTGAACGTGTACATCGCCGGCGGCTCCACCGGCAACAGCATCGAGACGACGGTGGTGCAGCTCACCGCCGACGCCCTCGGTGTCGACATCGACGACGTCGCCACCTTCCAGGGCGACACCGCCGTCACCGGGTTCGGCGCCGGATCGGCCGGCAGCCGCAGCGGGTCCATGACAGCCGGTGCGGTGCGTGACACCGCCGCCATCCTCCGCGAGCGGATCGTGGCCATTGCCTCCCGCAAGCTCGAGGCCAGCCCCGAGGACATCGAACTGGCCGGCAGTCGGGCGCACGTCCGCGGCACCCCGGCGGTGGGGGTGACGCTGGCCGAGGTGGCCGCCCTGTCCTACTTCGACCCGGCCTCGCTGCCGCCCGGCGTGCCGCCGGGCCTCGAGGCCAGCGCCCGCTACCGGGCCGAAGCCGGCATCATCTGGGTCAACGCCACCCACGTCTGCACCTGCGAGGTGGACGCGGCCACCGGTCGGGTCCACCTGCTGCGCTACATCGTCAGCGAGGACTGCGGACCCATGATCAACCCCAACGTGGTCGAGGGCCAGATCGCCGGCGGCGTGGTCCAGGGTATCGGTGGGGTGCTGTTCGAGCACCTGGCCGTGGACGAGGACGGCAACCCGGTGGCCACCACCTTCATGGACTACCTGCTGCCCACCGCCACCGAGGTGCCGGAGATCGAGTACGGCCACATCGAGACACCCAGCCCGGGGCCCGGCGGCTACAAGGGGGTAGGGGAGGGCGGCGCCATCGGCGCCCCGCCGGCGGTGGTGAACGCCGTGGCCGACGCCCTGGCGCCCTTCGGGGTGACGATCACCACCCTGCCATTGGGACCGGCCGACATCGGGGCCCTGCTGCGGGGCCGCACGCCGACGGCCTGACCGCCCGAGCCAGGGCCGGGGGCCCGCCGCGGTTCCTTTCAGCGCCCCGCTAGCGGCGGTTGATGTTCCCGGCGTCGACCGGCACCACGGTCCCGGTGATGTAGCGGGCGTCGTCAGAGACCAGCCACAGGATGGCGTTGGTGACGTCGATGGCGTCGACCGCCTCGACCGGGATGGCGTTGGTCAGCGACCCGGCCAACTCGGGAACGTGCTCGATGATGGCGGAGACATCTCCGCCCCCGGCCATGGGCGTGCGGACGGTGGTGGGGGCGACCGTGTTGACCCGGATGAAGTGCGGGGCCAGGTAGTTGGCCCACGATCGCATGAGGCCGATGACCCCGTGCTTGGACGCCGTGTAGCCGAGGACGCCCGCGTGGTTGATGCCCGGACCGAGCAGGCCACCGGTGGAGCTGGTCAGCACGATCGCCCCACCCTGGCCGTGCTCGACCATGGAGGGGATGGCCACCCGCCCGGTGTTCCACACGCCGGTGAGGTTGACGCCGAGGACGTCGTCCCACTGCTGTTGATCAGAAGCGACACCACCGGGACCAATACCGGCGTTGGCCAGCACGATGCCGACCGGCCCGAGCTCGGCCGCCCCGTCGTCGAATGCTTGTTGAAGGGCCTCGTAGTCCCGCACGTCCACCTGGCGGGCCACAATCTTCCGACCGGCCGCCTGCACTTCGGCGACCGTCTGCTCCAGGTCTTCCGGCGAGGCCATGGGGTAGCCGACGACCTCCAGCTGCCGACAGATGTCGACCGCGATGATGTCGGCCCCCTCCTGGGCGAGGCGCACGGCGTGGCTGCGGCCCTGGCCCCGGGCCGCTCCGGTGATGAAGGCCACCTTGCCGTCGAACTTCCCCATCGTTTCGCTCCTCCCCCGCCCGCACGTGCTGAGCGGTGGCAGCGTAAAGCCGCCGGTGGCCGGAGGCAACTGGACCCTGACGGCTACCGCCAACCGACGCGGCAGGCTCTTGCCCACGCCGGTCGAGGGCGAACGTCACCCCCGCACCGGCTTGTCCCACCGTCGCTCGAAGACCCGAAATGATGATCGTGATTGGGGCGACGCAACGCTCGTGGACGACTCAATTCGTGCCGGATACCATGGCACCACACGTGCTCTGGTTCGCACGTGGCCTCCGGCATGCCTTGAGCACCTCGCCGGAATGCGCAGCACCACACGGAGACGGCAGCCAGCAGCGTGACCAGGCGCCGCCGAAGAGCGAACGAGGGTCGCACGGGAGCATGGAGCAGGGTGAGCACCTGACAGACGAAGTCCCGTCCGCGTCCGAGTTGCGGCGACCGCAAGACGTCATCTCGGCCCTGGAGCACTTCGGATATCTGGCCGACGAATCCCTTGCCACCGTCGTGTATCTGGCCCTGCGGATGCGCCGACCCCTGTTCTTGGAGGGAGAGGCTGGAGTCGGCAAGACAGAAGTGGCCAAGGTCCTGGCACGGTGGACCGGCGGCGAGCTCCTGCGGATTCAGTGTTACGACGGCATCGACATGTCCCAGGCCGCCTACGAGTGGGATTACTCGCGCCA
Organism: Acidimicrobiales bacterium; assembly: GCA_052148295.1. Classification (GTDB taxonomy): domain Bacteria; phylum Actinomycetota; class Acidimicrobiia; order Acidimicrobiales; family RAAP-2; genus Bog-473. The sequence goes on along the minus strand of JBKQIP010000159.1, from coordinate 15,334 downwards.
ACTTCTGCACCTGCGCGCCGCGGAGGCGGCGGGACGCACGGACGGCTCCGGGCCGACCGTCGAAGACGAGCTCTTCTCTGAGCGCTTCCTGGTACGAAGACCTCTGCTGCGGGCGATCGAGAACGCCGGACGAGCTGAGGTGGCGCCGGTGCTCCTGATTGACGAGATCGATCGGGCCGATGACGAGTTCGAGGCCCTGTTGCTCGAGATACTCGCCGACTACACCGTGACGGTCCCCGAGCTCGGCACCTTCTCGGCCGACCGCCCTCCCGTGGTGGTGATCACCTCGAACCGGACTCGCGACGTCCACGACGCGCTCAAGCGGCGGTGCCTCTACCACTGGGTGGAACACCCGAGCCTCGAGCGGGAGGTGGCGATCGTGGAACTCAAGGTCCCCGGCGTCGATCGCGACCTGGCTCGCCAGCTGGCCGCCGCCGCCGCCGAACTGCGGCACATGGGCCTCTACAAGGTCCCCGGTGTCGCCGAGACGATCGACTGGGCGCAGGCACTCACCGCTCTCGGCGCGCACCGGCTCGACGAGATCACGATGGAACACACGCTCGGGAGCGTGCTCAAGTACCGAGAGGACACCGAGCGCGTCCGGGAGGCGGGGATGGCACAGCTCCTCACCGCGGCCCTCGGGCCAGAGGACTGACATGGCTCGAGTCTCCGAAGTCGCCGTCGCCTTTGGCCGAGCCCTGAGGGCACGCGGGCTCGACGTGCCCGTCAGCGCGGTGTGCTGCTTTGCTCAGGCTCTCGAGGAGGTCGGAATGGTGTCGCCGGGACCCGTCTTCTGGGCGGGTCACGCGGCGTTCGTACGCCACCCGGCGGAAACCTCAACGTACGCGGTCACCTTCTCGGCCTTCTTCGAGCATGACGCGTTCGCGACTGACCCTGCCGCTCCCCTGACCGCTCTCCTCGTGGTGACCGATGACGAAGACGCCGGTGCACCAGCGGGTGAGGATCCCAGGGAGGGGGAAGCCCCTGTCCGTCTTGCCCGCCACAGTTCTTCGGAGACACTCCGGAAGAAGGACTTTGCCAGGTGTAGCGAAAGCGAGATCGAAGAGGTGTACCGGCTGATGGCCTCGATGCGCCACCACGGCTCCACGCGCCAGACACGCCGGCGAGTCTCGATCGACCGGCCCCGCGGCGCGCCGGACCTGCGGAGGACAGTCAGCCGAAGTCTTCGAAGCAGCGGAGAGCTGGCGCACCTCTACCGGCTGGGCCCGGGACGGAGGGATCGGCCCCTCATCCTGCTGGTGGACGTGAGCGGGTCGATGGAGCCGTACGCCCGAGCCTTTCTCCAGTTCGCCCACGCGGCCGTGGCCGGGCGCCGCCGTGTCGAGGCATTCACCCTGGGCACGCGCCTCACGAGGATCACCCGCGAGCTGGCTTGGCGCGACCCCGATGCCGCGATCCGCCGGGCGGCGGAGTCCGTTCCCGACATGTCGGGCGGGACCCGTTTGGGGGAAGGGATCGCGCGCTTCAACGACCGCTTCGGCGTGGCGGGCATGGCGCGAGGCGCGGTCGTCGTGATTCTCTCCGACGGCTGGGACCGGGGGGACCCGGAACAGATCGCTGGCGAGATGGCCCGGCTCGGTCGTGTCGCCCATCGGATCATATGGGTGAACCCGCTCAAAGCGACGCCGGGCTACGAGCCCCTGGCGCGCGGCATGGCTGCCGCGCTTCCCCATGTCGATGCCTTCCTCGAGGGGCATTCGCTGGCCTCGTTGGAGAACCTGGTGGACGTGATCGCGCTGGGAGCCCCGCCCGTCGCCGGGTCGAGCAGGGTCGGGACGGAGATGCTCCTCCCTTCTCGTACCCTGTAGGGTCATGAGAGATGTTGCCGATGACATGGCGCGCTGGCAGGCCGCCGGGCGTCGGGTGGCGTTGGCCCGAGTGGTCGGCGTGGAGGGTTCGGCTCCGCGCGAGCCCGGCGCGGCGATGGCCGTCAACGAGGACGGCGAAGTCTCCGGTTCGGTGTCGGGGGGCTGCGTAGAAGGGGCGGTGGTCACGGAGGCGCTCGACGTCCTGGCGTCGGGCACCGCACGCCTGTGCACCTTCGGCTACTCGGACGAAGAGGCCTTTGCCGCGGGCCTCACCTGCGGTGGTACCGTCCGCGTGTTCGTCGAGCCGCTCGAATCGTGATGCCGGGATGCTGAACGCGACCTTCGAGGCGCTGCACGGGCATCTTCTCGCCGATGAGCCGGCCGCGTTGGCCACGGTGATAGAGGAATGGGTCGCCGACGGCACCGCACTGGACGCCATGGCGAGACCGCCGGGGAACACTGGCGTTGCGATCGGCACGTCACTGCTGGTTCGTCCCGATGGCTCGGCCATCGGGACGCTCGGGAACCACTGGCTCGACCAATCAGTCATTCGCGACTCGCTCGGCCAGCTGGATGCCGGCACCACCAGCGTGCGCCGGTACGGAACCCGTGGCCAGGCCCGCCTGCAGGACGTGGCCGTCTTCATTCAGGCCTTCGTACCCCCGCCCCGGATGCTCATCTTCGGCGCCCTGGACTTCTCAGCCGCGCTCGCCCGCGTCGCCAAGATCCTCGGCTACCGAGTCACCGTGTGCGACGCTCGAGGCACCTTCGCCACCAGGAAACGGTTCCCGATGGCTGACGAGGTGATCGTTGACTGGCCCGACCGCCTTTTGTCCAAGGTCGGTCCGATGCTCACGTCCCGTGACGCGGTCTGTATCTTGACGCATGATCCGAAGTTCGACGTCCCGGCCGTCATGGGAGCACTCGACACGTCCGTCGGCTACATCGGTGCGATGGGCTCCCGGCGCACCGCAGCCCACCGTGAAGAGCGCCTCCGAGAAGCGGGGGCCGACGACGCGGATTTGGGGCGCCTGATGGCACCGATAGGCCTCGACATCGGGGCGCGGACTCCCGAGGAGACCGCCGTGTCGATCTGCGCCGAGATCGTCGCGTTGCGTTCGGGTGGCGGAACCGGGTCGCAACTCCGCGAGATCGAGGGCCCGATCCATCCGCGTGGAGATCAATGACCGCGACCGTCGCGGGCATCGTCCTCGCCGGCGGTGCGGGCAGACGCTTCGGGTGCGCAAAGGCGCTGGTCACATTCTGCGGCCGTCCTCTCGTCGAGCATGCGGCTTCGATCCTGGCACGAGGCGGATGCCAGCCCGTTGTCGTCGTGCTGGGTGCGGCGGCCGAGCTGGTGCCCCGATCCGGCCTGGGCGACGTGGTTGTCTCCGTGAACGCGGACTGGGAGCAGGGCATGGGAAGCTCTTTGCGGGCCGGTCTGGCCGCGGCCAATCGGCTGGGAGCCTCTGCCGCCCTGGTCCTGCCGTGCGACCAGCCTGTCGTCACCCCTCCCCTCGTGGCACGGCTCATCGAGACATGGCAGGAGGGTTCTCCGGCGGTGGTCGCCTCGTACGGAGGCGAAGGCCGCACCCCAGTCGTGCTCGATAGCTCGTTGTGGCCGAGCGTCGCCCAGAGCGCGGTCGGCGACATGGGCGCCAGAGGGTTCCTACGCTCTCGTCCCGAGCTCGTGAAGCTGGTGGACTGCGACGACGTGGGCGAGGCCTCGGACATCGACACGCCGGCGGAGCTACCCACGCTCGAGGCGGCCTACCGACTCCGATGCCCGACGGAACCCGCGGGTTGACGAGACCGGCGCGGCCATGGTCCAGGACCGGGTCGGATGAGCCTGCGGCACCCACAGCCCTGGCCGGGCTGCCGTGGACCGAGGACGAGCCTCCACGTCCCTGGGGACTCTCAGCCCCCCATCACGAGCAGTTCTGTCGACGGAGCGAAGACCACGAACTAGCCGATCAGTCGACTCTTGACCGCTGACCGGGCACGGGCGACGACTGCTTGATCATTGTGAAGGACGCTCACGATGTTTGTCCCGGCGAGAATGGCGCCCAGTTCAAATGCCGTCTGTCCGGGGTCGGTGCCCAGCGGCAGTTCACCTTTGTCAACGGCAACGTTGGCTTCGCGCTCGAGCAGGTCCCGCCATTGCTGTTGGATACGGGCCACTTCGTCATGGACACGGCCCGGGCGCGCCCCGACCTCGGCGGCGACGGCGACAAAAAAGCAGCCGCCGGGGAAAATGCGCCGCTCCACATAGGAGAGGAATCCGTCACACAGGGCAAGCAGGCGTTCGCGTCCCGGCTCAGTCGCACCCAGTGCCGGTAGGACGACTTCCGCGATGAAGCTGTCACGTGCCGCGTTGATGGTCGCCAGCTGGAGTTCCTCTTTGGAGCCGAACAATGCGTAGACGCTGCTCTTCGCGATTCCGGTGGCGTCGGCGAGTCGGCCGATCGAAAGCCCTTCGATGCCCTCAATCGTCGCCAGTTGTGCGGCCTGCTCCACGATGCGGGCTCGGGATCGCTCTCCGGGGGCCCGGGTTTGCTTTCTCGTTCCCTCCTCTGGCATCGCTCGACCTCTCCCTTTTGCCGATCTGATTTGCCGATCTGACCCCTTGCATCTTAGACGCACGACCGTTTAAAATAATTGTACGATCGTTCGTCTAGAGAGGTCGCAGCCAATGACCGCCGTGAACTGGGAAGAAGCAGGGCGAGGCTGGGGGGCGCGTGCCGTGGATTGGGCGTGCCTGTTCGAGCCGTACGCTCGACCGGCAAACGAGTTGCTGTTCGACCAGCTGGGGCTCGGGGACGGGGCGCGCCTTGTCGACATCGCGTGTGGGTCCGGATTTGCTGCTCATCTTGCGGACGAGCGGAAGGCGCGGGTCTCTGGATTGGACGCAGCGGAGTCCTTGGTCACGATCGCACGATCGAGGACCCCGAGCGGGGACTTCCGGGTCGGGGACATGTTCGAACTGCCCTTCGCAGATGACAGTTTTGACTTCGCAACCAGCTTCAATGGCATCTGGAAAGGATGCGAAGGTGCGCTGAGCGAAGCCCATCGGGTCCTGGTCCCCGGCGGCTGGTTGGGGCTCACGTTCTGGGGGCGATACGAGCGCCTCGGCCTCATGCCGTACTTCCTCAAGGTCATCGAGCTCTCTCCACCTGAGCACGGGGCAGCCAACATGGAGCACGGCGACACCGGGCGCGACGGTGTGGTGGAAGACATGCTGGCGGCCACGGGGTTCACCTTGATGGAGCGCGGAACCGTTGATGTCGTCAATGAGTGGCCTGATGTAGCCACGGCCGTCCGTGCTCTGGCCGCGGCAGGTCCGTCCGTCCCTGCGATCGAAGCGGTCGGCTACGACGTGTTCTGCGAGGCGTTGGGTGAGGTCATCACTCCGTTGTGCGATCCAGATGTCGGCGTCCGAGTCACTTCCGAGTTCGGTTGGATCACCGCCATTGCCAAAAGCGGAGAACAGTGATAGCGGTTTCCGACAGGAGGGCGCCGATCGCGGACGATGACCCAACCCACCCCGGTCCCGCCTTCGGTGATCGGGGCCGAACCAAGGAGGAGACGACCAATGGCTCAATCGGTAGTTGACAAACTGCGCTCCGAGACCAGCGCTCAGGTCATCGGGCCGCCGGACCCGGGCTACGCAGAGGCCCGGCGCGTGTACAACGGCATGATCGACAAGCAACCCGCCGCCGTGGTGTGCTGCAGGAACACAGCGGACGTCGCAGCCGCCATCCGGGTAGCTCGCCAGGAGGGGCTCGACCTGTCGGTGCGCGGAGGAGGCCACAGCGCACCGGGATTCGGCACCAACGACGGAGGGATCGTGGCCGACCTCAGCCCGCTCCAGGACGTCGTCGTCGACCGGGACGCGCGGACCGCTCGCGCCGGCGGAGGCTGCACCTGGAAGAGCTTCAACGAGGCCACCCACGCTCACGGGCTGGCGACCACCGGAGGCATCATCGGCTCGACCGGTATCGCGGGGCTCACCCTTGGCGGAGGCATCGGGTACCTGTCCCGACGCTACGGGTTGTCCTGCGACAACCTTCTTTCCGCCGAGGTGGTCACCGCGGACGGGTCGGTGGTGGTAGCCAGCGAAAGCGAGCACACAGACCTGTTCTGGGCCCTACGAGGCGGGGGCGGGAACTTCGGCGTGGTGGCCACTTTTGAGTACCGGCTGCATCCTGTGGCTGAGATCTACGGAGGTCCGATCGCCTACCCCGTCGACCGTGCCGAGGACCTGGTGAAGTTCTACCGGGAGTACATCGCCGAGGCACCCGAGGATCTCGGAGGGTTCCTCGGGTTCCACCTGGCCCCGCCGCTGCCGTTCCTACCCGAGGAGTGGCACTTCAAGAATGTGTGTCTGGTCGTGACGTGCTGGGCGGGTCCGATCACCGAGGGCGAGAAGATGATCAAGCCTTTCCTCGACGCAGTCCCGCCCGTCGGGTCCCATGTTGGTCCGATGCCCTATCCGGCACTCAATACTGCCTTCGACGAATTACTCCCCAAGGGCCTTCAGCACTACTGGAAGGCGAGCTTCGCCCGGGAGCTGAGCGACGGGGCAGCCAAGGTCCACGCCGAACATGGGGCCAAGGTCCCTTCCATCCAGACGGCGGTGCACCTGTATCCGATCAACGGGGCCGTCCAACGGGTCTCTGCCGACGAGACTGCGTTTGCCTACCGCGACGTTGGCTTCTCCCCGGTGATCGCCGGGATGTGGGAGGACCCCGCCAACAACGAGCAGAACATCGCCTGGGTGCGCGCCTACCACGAGGCGCTGCGCCCGTACTCGGTCCAGGGCGGTTACGTCAACTTCATGGACGGGGACGACCAGGGGCGCATCGAGGACAACTACAGCGGCAACTACGGCCGACTGGCAACAATCAAGGCGAAGTACGACCCCGACAACGTGTTCCACGTCAACCACAACATCGAGCCTGCTCGATAACGCCAGTTATTCCGACAACATCGTGGAGGTGAAGGTCCGTCCGTGGAGGTGAAGGGACTCGAACCCTCGGCCTACGGCTTGCAAAGCCGCCGCTCTTCCAGCTGAGCTACACCCCCGCTCTCCAAGGATGACCGGAGTGGGAGACCGCGGGCACGAGAGCCGTCGGTCGGTTCCATGTTAGGTCCATATCGATGGAGATCAGAACCGCAGGTTCGGGCTGATGCCCCCCGGCGCGCACCCCCGGCGGCCACAATGTCCCGGTGCCACGACACGCCGCAAGCCCGAGAACTGGGAAACTCGTCTCGGTCCTCGGCGTGATGCTGGCGGCCGCCGCGGTGGGCGTGGCGATCAGCCAGGGCGGCACCCCACCCACAGCCGTGACCTCTCGCAGTATCACCACCGGTGATGCCCATCCGACCGTCCCGCCCGCCACCTCGGCCCCGACCACGACCACGAGCACCCTCCCCCGACCGGGACCGGGGTTCGTGGCCGGTCAGGTCACCGCCGTCGGTGACTCGGTGATGCTCGACTACCAGCAACCCCTCGAAACGGACGTCCCGGGCATCGACGTCCAGGCCGCGGTGAGCCGACAGTGGGACACCGGCATCTCCGTGCTCCAACAGCTCAAGGCCGAGGGACAACTGGGTGCGCAGGTGGTCGTGGCGCTGAGCACCAACGGCCCCATCACCGCCACCGACTTCGACGACATGATGAGTGTGCTGCAGGGCGCCTCGCGGGTGGTGTTCGTCAACATCCACGTCGACCGGCCCTGGCAGGACCCCAACAACGAGGTGTTGGCCCAGGGAGTGGCCCGCTACCGCGACGCGGTCATCGCCGACTGGGCCACCCTGGCGGACGAGAACCCGTCGTGGTTCGGTCCCGACGGCACGCACCTGGCCATCGATGGACCGGGGGCGACCGCGTTGGCGGCGTTGATCACCTCCAAGCTGTCGGTCGGTTGAGCCGCGCCGCTAGGGTGCCCCCCGATGGATGCCCAAACCTTCCTCGGGATGGAACCCGTCGGCGACGCATTGCACTGGCGCATGCGGGTGGCGCCACACCTCACCACACCCGGTGACTTCCTCTTCGGCGGCTGCGGCCTCGGCGCTGCCCTGGTGGCGTTGGAGGGTGCCTCGGGGCGCCCCACCATATGGGCCACCGGGCAGTACCTCTCCTATGCGCCGACCAACTCCCTGATGGTGTGGGAGGTCACCCTGGCCGTCGAGGGCGGACACGTGACGCAGGGCCGGGCCGTCGGCCAGGTGGAGGGTCGCGAGATCCTGACCGTCAACGCCGCCCTCGGAACGGCGGAGCTCGCGGTCAGCGGCGTCTGGGTGGAGCCGCCGAGCGTCGCTCCCCCCGAACAATGCCCTCCCCGCGTCCTTCCCGACATGTTCCGCAACACCATCCTCGAGAGCGTCGAGGTGCGCATCGCCAAGGGCCGCGTCTTCGACGAGATGCACGGGGAGCCCGGAAGCCCCGAGTCGGCACTGTGGGCCCGGGTCCCGGGCCACCTGGCACCCTCGGCCGCCACACTGGCCATCTTCGGTGACTACGTCTCGAGCGCCGCCTCGCACCCCCTGGGACGGCGCACCATGGGCCGCAGTCTGGACAACACGCTCCGGGTGGCCCAGCTCATCCCGACGGAATGGGTGCTCTGCGACATCCGCATGCACGCGCTGGTCGGCGGGTACGGCCAGGGGGTGGCCTTCCTGTGGTCCCAGGACGGTGATCTCCTGGCCACGGCCAGCCAGTCGATGGCCGTCCGCCTCTGGCCGGACGACCTCGAGATCCCGCAGTGAAGCCCTCCGGAGACCTGGTGTAGCCTCGATCTCCCTCTGGGGCTATAGCTCAGTCGGTTAGAGCGCAGCACTGATAATCCGCCCCGAAGGGTTTTTCTGGACGGCACCGGACGGCGTAAAACGGTCTGAGCAGGGATGCTGTAGACGAGCGAAGATGCCCGAGGACGGCAGTTGGCGCGATTTGTAGGGCAAGTTGTAGGGCAAGACGGTCTCAACTGAGACCTGGGCAGGAAGGCAGATTCGGACGTGTCCCAAGTGGCCTGCCCGTGTCTCCGCATCCCACACTTTCGGCGTCCGAGCGCTACTACGGACGCCCGAGTAGAGATGGATCGAGCGCAAGATCGCCGAGTTGTACGCGGATGAGTGGCACGAGTGGGAGCTCTGCGGCGACATCGACACCACACACGCCCCCCTCAGCACAGGCGAGGTCGTCTGCTGGCACTGCGCCGAGCGCGCCGGGGAGTTCGAGATCCCTGCCGAGTGGGAGTGGCGAGTCGGATCGATGTAGCACTCTGACGGAGCTGGGTTGAACGGACCCTCTACCCGTTCGACCCAGCTCCCGAGTGACCCCGGCGTTCCCGAGAATGTGCCGAGAAGTCGGGTAAACACAACCAGGCTCCATCCCCCGTGTGGTTACAGATCTCTGTACTATCTCAAGCCGCCCTTCCCCTCGGACGGCGGCTGCGCCGCGGCCTCGGCCGGGCGGTCGGGGCCTTCGGCCCCCGCTATGTCGCTGAGAACACCCGGAGCCGGGCTCCGATGCTCGTTACAGCAGTCCAGGTGGCTTGCAGCGAGTAGAGCAGTTGAAATAGTTCACTCGAAGGAGGAGTTTCGGTCGACTTTTCTTCGAGTTCTGACCGGGGTGGACCCTTGCCGAGGACGATCCAAATCTCCCGAATGGTGCTGGGGTCCCGAAGAGCAGTCTGGAAGATTGTGGAACAACGCGGCAAACCGCTTCGGTTGGCAGTCCTACACGGGACATCCACCTGGGTCGGTCGGAGTCGATGGACTCGCCGCCCCGTCACGCTATGACGACATATCCGGCCTACCCCCGGCCTGGATCGGGGTAGGAACGCTAGATCTCTTCTTTCAAGAAGGCCTCGCTTACGCGAGCCGCCTTCGAGGGGCTGACGTCGAGTGTGAACTGGACATCGTGGAGGGCGCGTTTCACGGTTTCGACTACATCCGACCAAAGGCCGCAGTCTCCCGGGCGTTTCGCTCGTCACAGGTGAAAGCACTGGCCGCAGCCCTGACCTGCCCGCCATTCGCGGGCGACGATCGTCCGGGCCAGTAGTCGATTAACGCCGAATGCCGGAAGCCGTCCAGTCATCAACTCCCGAGCCACTGCGCGATGTGCTCCGCCACCATGATGATCGGAAGATTCGGTGCTCCAGTCGGGACGGTGGGCATGATCGAAGCGTCGGCCACGGTAAGGCCTTCGATGCCGTGGACCGAGCCATGAGTGTCAGTGACAGCACCGGACTCGGGTGCCGTCCCCATGGCACCTGTGCCAACGGGATGATGGAACGTTGAGACGGTCATCAAAGCTCACGACGCGAGCGCGTGGCGATCGCCCGGTGGTGAACCCGGCTCAGGCGAAAGTTCGGCGCCGGTGACAATGGAGGCAATGGGATCACTGAGAGCGATCCGTGTTGGGAGCCTCAACTGGCTGACGCAGAGGTGACTGGCGGAGACGCATTGTCGATTGATGCGTATTCCCCTTGGATCTGATCGTGACTGTACTCGGAGGGCCACGTAGTTTCTCCAGTCCGTCCCGAGGATCTTCGTTCGATGAGCTACTCGCCAGGGCTCGCGGTCGAGAAGTTTGGCCAGAACCGGCGCGGGCACGATGGCGAGCAGTGCGTCCAGAGTTGCGGTTCGAGCAGCCCTGGTGACGCCATAGCGGTTGAGCCGTTCGGCGAGCTGGTCGGCCTCGATTGGTTGCCCGGCGTGAACTCCAGGAAAGAGCCAGTCGCTGTCAGGATGTCCAGCGCCGGTCACGTGGCGGGACCGCTCGGTGAGTGCCCCGACGTGGACGGCGAGCGGAGATGGCACGGGGACCAAGTCCTCGCCTATGCGCAACGCGAGCGCACCGTCTGAGAGGAGATCACCGAGACCGACGCCCTCCTCAAGCCCTTGGTCAAAGAGACCGCGCCCGAGCTAGTCGCCCGCTTGGCATCGGGACCGACGCTGCTTCCGCGCTCCTCGTCGCGGCCGGCGACAATCCCGAGCGACTCCGCAACGAGGCGGCCTTCGCCCACCTGTGCGGCGCCTCACCACTCGACGCCAGCAGCGGCAAGAACCAACGACACCGGCTCAACCGCAGCGGTGATCGCCAAGCCAACTCCGCCCTCTGACACATCGTCATCACCCGCATGGTCTACGACGCTCGAACCACCGAGTACATCGATCGACGGAGGACCGAAGGGCTGACCAAGAAGGAAGCGTGCGATGTCTCAAGCGCTACGTCGCCCGCGAGGTCTACGGACTCCTGCCCCGCGAGAAATTAGGACTTGACAGCCCATAGGAGCATCGAACGGGGACAGGGCTATCGAGTTACAAAGGGATTCCGAGCCGAGAACAGATCTGCGTCACTTCGTCGAAGATCGAGCCGGGGACGGTGAACGGCTCCGTAGCCGCCACATCGGCCAAATGGGCCTCGATCGCTTCCGCCGTGGGGGGCGTGTCGCGGGAGGCCACCCAGCCCTCCCCCAGGCCGACGAAGACCCGGGCGAAGCGACCGGCACAAGCCGAATAGTTCTGGTGCGTGATAGTGCACGCCCGGCTGGCCAGGTAGACGACCATGGGCACCACGAGCTCGGGCTCGATGGCGCGAAGGAACGGCACATCGTCGCCGAGCAGGTCTCGGTCGCCCACAGTCTCGGTCACCATTCGGGAGTATCCGAAGGGCAGGACGGTGTTCGCCAAGATGCCGTGGGGAGCGCCGTCGATGGCGATGACGTTCGCCAGCCCGACGATGCCTGATTTGGCAGCGGCGTAGTGCGCCGAATTTGGTTGGCCGAACAGCCCTGCCGAGGAGGCAATGAAGACGAAGCGCCCTCCACCTTGGGCCTTCATGACCCGGTAGGCGGGCTGGCTCAGGTAGAAGCCGCCGTTCAGGTGGACGTTGAGCATCCGGCGCCAGTTCTCGGCGGGCAGCTCGTCGAAGGGAAGGGTGTCGAAGATCCCTGCGTTGCTCACCACCGCGTCAAGGCGTCCGAACTCCTCGATCGCCCGCTCCACGATGGCCGCCCCGCCCTCCTCGCTGTCCACCGAGTCGTACGAAGCCACCGCGATGCCTCATAGGCCTGTGATCTCTGTCACGGCCTGGTCGGCCACGCTCGGGTCAGCACCTTCTCCGTGCATCGTGACGCCGACGTCGTTGACGACAACCGAGGCACCTCGTTGAGCCAGATCCAAGGCGTATAGACGCCCGAGTCCACGACCTGCTCCGGTCACGATGACCGCTTGCCCGTTGAAATCGATCATGGGTGAAAATCCTTTCTCCATTGCGCCGGGAGATCCTCCCGCGATTCGCAAGCTGAGAGTGGGCCGCCCGCCCAGGCACGATCAAAACAAAGGTCCGTTCCACGGGAAGAGAGCCATCCTTTGTCATCCGGGTGGACGTCGCTGCCCTATGACGAACTGGCGGACGACGTTCCCTTGATATCCGTTCCGCAGACAGGTTGGGAGGAGGCGGGAACGAATCCGCTCTTCTCCGCCCGGAGCACCCAGACGCACTGTTCCGCCGGATCGTGACCAAAGTTGGTCGCGTAGTCGATTGGCTTGGGCAGCAATCCGTTGGCGGTGTAACTCTTGATACTGCGCAGGTCCTTGATCACGGCCGCCCTCGTCGGATTGGCTCCCGCCATCTGCAACCTCCTGATCATCAGGTCGGCACCCGCCCAGGTCTCGTACTGGAACAGGGTCGGGAATTGCGATTTTGAGAAGTGCTGATACTTCTCGAGCGCGGCCGCCATTTGCTCTGTACCCGCGTCAGGAAGGGAGAAGGGTCGGTAGATGGACAAAAACTCGTCACCCTGCAAGTAGCTCCACGTAGGAGAATTGACGACGTCCGGTGCATAACCCGTGGCGAAGACAACTGGCTTTAACTGTACACCCGCCTGCTTGAGAGCTGTGGCCAAGGCAAAGTCGGAGGCGTCGATCATCGTTGGGAACAGCGCGTTCACATGTTGTTGTTTCGCCACGAGGGCGGCACTAGTGAAGTTCATACCGCCGAACGGCACCGAGGTATCGAGCACACCCAACTTGCCGCCGGCGTGCTCGAACGACTTGACCTCTTGGCCAGCCTCTCGCGAGGAGCTCGGGGAGATGCTGTAACCGTACGAGCCGAGGACCGTGCCGCCGAACTGCCTGAGGATCTTCCCCTCAAGGGTGTTGACGGGATATGAAGGATGGACGCTGCCGAGGTCCGAGGCAAACATGTTGGTATAGGACTGCTGACCCCACTCGGGTCCGTCGGTGTACGACCCGGTCACCGGCGCCCCTTGTTCCTGGGGGTACTTGGCAGCGAGGAAGAAGAGGGGGCTGGCCGACACGATACCGAATGCTCCCTGGGACAAACGCACTCTGCACACCCGTTGCGACCCCACCCGTTCGTGGACGTAGCTGTTGAGTATGGCGAACTTCTTCGATGAGTTTCCATGTCGGAAGTAGCCAGCCCAGCCCCGCAAGACGGGGTTGAGCCGATCCACCACAGCGTCGAGGGACCCTCCGACGAATCGCCGTTGGGTTTGTGCGTGCTGTGTCAGTCCGTACGGTCGTTGACACACCCTTCCGGCCGACTCAAAGTCGGGTGATAGCTTGGCGAATCGTGCATCCGATAGAGCGCTGGTGAGGCGCACTTGCGGGCCGCCGGACTGGTGGAACGCACGGAGGTCCAGGCGGTCGACGGCGGTCAGCAACGACCGGCGACACGGTAGCGGATGTGAGTGACAATAGAGCCAGATCAGTAAAGCCAGGTCGTGAGGAGAGTCGGGGAAACATATGCTCGCAGGAGTACGGGTCGTAGACTGCACGACCAATATCGCCGGCCCATATTGCACCAAGGTTTTGGCCGATGCGGGAGCCGACGTCGTTAAAGTGGAGCCGGACTGTGGGGATCCGCTGCGCTCCTGGGGTTCGGGAGCCTTGTTCGAATACCTGAACGCCTCTAAGCGGTCGGTGCACGGGAGCGCCGGGCCATCGATCGCATCGGCAGATATCGTGGTAACTGACAGCGCCCCTGATATCGAGGCACTGTGGGCCGCAACCCCCTCCCTGGTCGTCGTCACGATCACCCCATTCGGTTGCCATGGTCCCTGGGCCGACCGCCCGAGTACCGAGTTCACGCTTCAGGCCGCGTGCGGCTCGACCGGTGGACGGGGCCTCCCCCTGGAACCACCCCTGTCGGCCGGAGGGCGGATCGGCGAGTGGCTGACCGGCACCTACGCCGCACTCGGCGCAATCGCCGCCTACCGCGAGGCGGTTCGGTCGGGACAGGGCGAGCACGTCGACGTGGCCATGCTCGACTGCATGGCTGTAACAATGGTTACCTGCCCCTCGGTGTTCGCATCATTCCTGGGATGGCCGCCGCTGACCGGTACTGGGCGGACGGTCGAGGTGCCCTCTGTCGAGCCCACCTCAGACGGATTCGCCGTCTTCACCACCAACAGCGCCCAGCAGTTTCAGGATTTCCTTGTCATGATCGGGCGGCCGGACCTCCTCGACGATCCCGACCTCCCCTCCGCCGTCAAACGCTTCGCCCGCCGCGACGAATTCCTGAGCGCGGCCCACGACTACACCGTCAAGCACACCACCGCCGAAGTGCTGGAAGACGCTTCGCTCTTTCGTATCCCGGCTGGTCCGGTATTGAACGGGTCGACGATCCTCAACTTCGAGCAATTCGTGGAGCGCGGGGTTTTCGTGCCCAGTCCGTCCGGCCGTTTCGTCCAGCCCCGTGTCCCATTCGCCATCTCGGGCACCGCGCCTCGGCCGTTCGGTCACGCCCCTGGTAACGGTGAGCACACCGAGTCCTTCGTGTGGGCGGAGCCGTCACGCCCAAAGGCCGAATCCGAAGACGGCCGTAGCTGGCAGCTTCCGCTGGCCGGACTGCGCGTCGTGGACTGCACTGCGTGGTGGGCCGGACCGGCGGCGACCAGCGTGCTGGCCAACCTCGGCGCCGACGTGATCAAGATCGAGTCGGTGATGCGGCCCGATCAAATGCGGTTCGCCAGCACCCGACCCCCCACCGAGGAGCGGTGGTGGGAGTGGGGCCCGGTCTTCCACACCGCCAACGTCGGCAAACGGGGGGTTACCCTCGACCTCACCCGACCCGAGGGCAAGAGCGCCTTCGAGCGCCTGGTTGATACGGCTGATGTCCTGGTGGAGAACTACACGCCGCGCGTCATCGAACAGTTCGGGTTGGGTTGGGAGCAGCTCCACGCGCTCAATCCCGAGCTGATCATGGTGCGTATGCCTGCCTTCGGACTGAGTGGTCCTTGGCGGGACCGCACCGGATTCGCCCAGACCATGGAGTGCCTCACCGGAATGGCCTGGTTGACCGGTGCCGCCGACGGCCCGCCGGTCCTGCTCCGGGGAGCGTGCGATCCACTCGCCGGCATGCACGCGGTGATCGCGACACTCCTCGCTGTCCTCGAACGGGACCGATCGGGCGGAGGACGTCACGTAGAGACGGTGATGGTGGAGGCCGCCCTCAACGCCGCCGCGGAACA
>JBKQIP010000158.1:0-22652 GCA_052148295.1 Acidimicrobiales bacterium | reverse complement strand
GCAGTAGCATCGGGGGGGAGACCCATGGCCCTCGAGAACCCCCTCACGGCGCCCCCTGCCGACCCGCCCGCTGCGCCCGCCGTCCCCGAGGGGTCGGCGGCGGTGTCGCGTTTCGTGGGCGAGCAGGAGGCCATCGCCGCCTTCGGCTACCAGCGCTTCTCCAACCGCGAGCTCTCGCGCCTCGACTTCGGGGCCCGGCTCCTCGACCTGTCCGAGGACGAGGGGGTGCCGCTGCTCGAGCGGGTGAAGTTCATGGCCATCTTCGCCGAGCTCCTCGACGAGTTCTTCCAGGTCCGGGTGGCCGCCCTCGAGGACCAGGTGGCGGCCGGGGTGCGCACCCGCTCGGTGGACGGCCTGCGGCCGGGCGAGCAGCTCAAGATGATCCGGTCGCGGGTCGAGGACCAGGTGCGGCGCCAGGACGCCATCTTCCTGGACCACATCGTGCCCGAGCTGGCCGCGGCGGGCGTGCGCCTGTCGGACTGGTCCACCCTCGATGACGACGACCGGGTCCACCTGGTCGACGTCTTCCAGCGCGAGATCTTCCCCGTCCTCACCCCCCTGGCCGTCGACCCCGGCCACCCCTTCCCCTACATCTCGAACCTCTCGCTCAACCTGGTGGTCGAGGTGCAGGATCCCACGACGGGCGAGCGCCGCATCGCCCGGGTCAAGGTCCCGCCGGTGCTGCCCCGCTTCGTGGTCATGCCCGACGGGGAGCGGTTCGTCCCCCTCGAGCAGGTCATCGCCGCCCACCTCGACACCCTGTTCCCCGGCATGAAGGTGGGGGGGCACCACGCCTTCCGGGTCACCCGCAACGCCGACCTGGCCCTCGAGGAGGACGAGGCCGACGACCTGCTGGTGGCCATCGAGATGGAGCTGCGCCGCCGGCGCTTCGGCCGGGCCCTGCGCCTCGAGGTGGCGGCCGACATGCGCGAGGAGTTGGTGGAGCTGCTGGCCAGCGAGCTCGACGTGTCGCGCGACGGGGTCTACCGGGTGCGCGCCCCGCTCGACCTGGGCGGCCTCTGGGGGGTCTACGCCCTGGACCGTCCCGACCTGCACGAGGACACCTGGACCCCCATGACGCCGCCCGGCCTGGCCACGGCGGCGCACGAGCCCACCGAGTTCTTCGCCATGCTGCGCGAGCGCGACGTGCTGGTGCACCACCCCTACGACTCGTTCGCCACCTCCGTCGAGGCCTTCGTGGCCCAGGCGGCCGACGACCCGGCCGTGCTCGGGATCAAGCAGACGCTCTACCGCACCGGCGGCGACAGCCCCATCGTGGCCTCGCTCATCCGCGCCGCCGAGAACGGCAAGCAGGTGGCGGCCATCGTCGAGCTCAAGGCCCGCTTCGACGAGGAGGCCAACATCGGGTGGGCCCGGGCCCTCGAGGAGGCCGGCGTCCACGTGGTCTACGGCATCGTCGGCCTCAAGACCCACTCGAAGACGGCGCTCGTCCTACGCCGGGAAGAGGACGGCGTGCGCCACTACTGCCACGTGGGCACCGGGAACTACAACTCCAAGACGGCCCGCATCTACGAGGACATCGGGCTCCTGACCTCCGCCCCCGACATCGGGGCCGACGTGGGGGAGCTGTTCAACTACCTCACCGGCTTTTCGCGCCACGCCAACTACCGCCAGATCCTGGTGTCGCCGGTCACCGTGCGCAAGGGGATCATGGCCATGATCGAGGAGCAGGCCGACGCCGGTCCCCGGGGCCGCATCGAGCTCAAGCTCAACGGGCTCACCGACGCCACGCTGATCGACGCCCTCTACCGCGCCTCGTGCGCCGGCGTGCCCATCGACCTGGCCATCCGCGGCCTGTGCCGGCTGCGCCCCGGCATCCCCGAGCTCTCCGAGACCATCCGGGTGCGCTCCATCGTGGGCAGCTTCCTCGAGCATTCTCGGATCTACCGCTTCGGTGGGGCGCCCGTCGACCCGGCGGCCGGACCCGGCCTGCCCCTCAAGTTGTACATCGGCTCGGCCGATCTGATGGGCCGCAACCTGGACCGGCGGGTCGAGGTGCTGGTGCCCGTGCGCGACTCCGAGCTGCAGGACCGGCTGTTCGAGGTCCTCGACCTGGTGTTCGCCGACGAGACCAACTCGTGGGAGCTCGGTTCGGATCGTCGCTGGAGACGGGTCGAGAACGTGCACGGCTTCAGCTGCCAGGCCCGCCTGAAGGAGCTGGCCATGGAGCGGGCCCGCCGCCGCCGGGACAGCGATCTGCGGGTGGACGGGGGCGAGCGACCCCAGGGCTGACCCCAGGGCAGGTCCGTCAACGGCAGGCCTGTCAGCGGGAGGCCCCTCAGCGGGTGGCCTCTCAGCGGGAGGCCCCTCAGCGGGAGGCCAGGGAGCCGGCCCCCTTGCGGCGCAGGGGCGGCAGCGTCGGCGGCGGTTGCTGGCGCGGCGGGAGGTCGGCCAGCAGGGCGGCCGTGGCCGCGGCCACGGTGCGCACGGCCCGGTCGAAGGCTGCCTCGGTGCGGGCCGAAGTCGACTGCACGCCACTGACCTTGCGGACGTACTGGCGGGCGGCCGCCTCGATCTCTTCCTCGGTGGCCACGGGCTTCAGCCCCCGCAGCGTGGTGATATTGCGGCACATGGACCCCACGCTAGACAGCCGAGGGCCGTTCGTGCACCACCCGGGTCCCCGGCGCGCCTAGCGGTCGAGCACGCCGGCGGAGACCAGGGCCGCTCGGGCCTCTTCCACGCCCCGGACGTGGGCGGCGGTGAAGCCGGCCGAGGAGGCCGCCCGGACATTGGTGGCGTTGTCGTCCAGGAACAGGACGCGCCGGCGGGGGACAGGAAGGCGGGCGCCGATGTGCTCGAAGAGCTCGTCGTCCGGCTTGACCATGCCCAGCTCGAAGGACAGGAACCGGTAGGTGAAGGCCTCGAACATGGCCGACCCGGCGCACTGGGCGTCCCAGTGCAGGGCATTGATGTTGCTCAGGCAGCCGATGGGGACGTGGCGCCGCACCTCGTCGAGGAGTGCCTCCGCGCCGGGCATGGTCGTGTTCTGCCAGCTCCCGAGCGCCTCCAAGAAGGCATCGGGCGGCAGGCCGAGCTCCCACTCGTCGACCAGTCCCGCCGCGAACGCGTCGGCGGAGCACTGCCCACGCTCGAACCGCCGCACCCATGGGCTGGTGAGCCAGCGCCGCCACAGCTCCTCGTCGTCGTCGATCCCGGCCAGGGCGCGCATGGGGTTCACCCCGCCGACGTCGAGCAGGACGCCGCCCAGGTCGAACAGGACGATGCCGATCCCTGTCGGATCCGCGTCCACGCTCACCGACCCGAGCGTAGGTCGCGCGGCGGGCCCGACGGGGCCGGCGGTTACGGGTTCGCTCCGGCCTTCGTGGTCCCGCTCGCCGGGGCGGCGGCCGGAGCCGGGGCGGCGGCCGGAGCCGGGGCGGGAGCCGACCCCGGGGCAGGGGTCGGAACCGGGGCGACAGCCGACTCCGGGGCGAGAGCCGACCCCGGGGCAGGGGTCGGAACCGGGGCGAGAGCCGACTCCGGGGCGGGGCTGCGGTGCGGGAGCAGCCGGCCGCCCGCACCGGTGAGGAAGACGCCGGCCCCCAGCACCGCGCCGACGCCCAGGGCGGCAGGCACCGGTGCCCACAGGGCGGTCACGCAGGCCGCGACGCAGCCGCCCTCCACGGCGACGGTCATGAGACGTACCCGGGGCCCGGTGGTGCTGAAGCGACGGTGAAAGGCGCGCAGGGTCTCCGGGCTGGTGATGCGGCGGCCGAGCAGGACGGCCAGTCCGCGGACCAGTCCGAAGACGGCGCCCAGGGCCAGCGCCGCCGGCACGCTCTGGGAGAGGGCGGCCACCACGAGGAGGAGGTACAGCGCCGCCGTCATGATGTACGTGGCCAGGCCCGTGCCGATCTGGAAGCCGAACCCGACGCCGTACACCCAGGAACGGAACTGGTCGAGCCAGCGCTCGTTGACCTGACGATGGTGGATGGGGAGTCGGAAGCCGAAGAGCTCCAGGTCGGAGGCGAACGCCACCAGGGCCGCCAGGGCCACCACACCCAGGGTGGTGGTCGCCGACGGGCCCAGAGCCCGGACGCCGACGGCCAGCAGGGCGCCCAGGGCGCCCAGGGCGCACCCCCCGACGAGCCCGCCGGCGATGAACCAGGCGACGGTGGAGCGGTAGCGGTGGCCGCGGCCCCGCTCGGCCAGCGGCGTCAGGCTGGACAGCATCGAGAGTCCGCAGGGGGACCAGGTGGAGCGGGCGGCGGCGGCGGCGGCAAGGGCCAGGCCGAGGATGAAGAGCAACATGGACACGAGGCTCGGGCCGGCTAGGTCGTGGCCGCCTGGGGAGCGCCGGGAGACAGCTCGGTGAGGTTGTAGTTGTCCCACTTGCCCGAGGGCGTGGGGCTGAGCTGGATCACGTCCCCGTTGGCCGCGATGTAGACGATGAACGGTTGGCCGTTGATGACCTGAAGTTGGATCATGTCGTTGCCTATTCCTTCCGGTATTGGTGGTGGTGGGGGTGGTGGTGGAGATGGGGGGGCGGATGTCCAACAGGCCGCGTCCTGCTCCGCCGTGCCGTCGTCCACGGCGACGGTCGTGCTGCAGGTCGGATCGACCGTCCAGGGCGGGACGCAGGCGACGACGCGACAGACGATCCGGCCGATGCAGTCGACGTCCTGATTGCACTGGCCATAGCGGAACTGGAAGCAGCCCGTGACGAACTGGTCACAGCTGCCCAGGGCACATCCGCAGTTCTGGCCGTCGCAACTCGGATCGCAGAACCCCGACGAGCTGGGACACCCGCAGGCACATTGGGCATTGCAGTCCATGTAGTACCGGGGACCGTTGCAGTAGGAGGAGTTGTCGGCCATCCACCATCCGCCCATGATGGTCCCCGAGGGGCAGTAGTTGTAGCCCCCGTTGATGGTGCAGCAGAACTCCGAGTAACCGAGACAGCAGGTCGAGTCGCAGTCGCAGTCGTACCCGGCGCAGTTGCAGATCTGCCCGTAGGCCGTGCCCGGCTTCAGCACGAGGTCCAGGCCGCTGCCCACGGCAACCGCGCTGCCGATATAGGCCGAGCGGTTGATGAAGTTGCGCCGGGACAGTCGTTTCTCGAGGAACTGCGATGCCCGCTCGACCACGGTCACGACGAGAGCCCCCCGGAGGTGCCCGGCGTCGCCGCGAGGGTGCGGCGCACGGCGCTCAAGCGGGCCAGGCTGGTGAAGACGAGCACGACGAGCCAGGTCCCCACGGCGACGGCCAACACGAGCGGTACGCCCGAGAGCGGCTGCCGGGCCAGTACCGTGGTGATCGGGTGTCCGGGCGGCAGGGCGGCGATGACGGCGCAGGCGGCGGCCAGTGCCGCGTTGATGATGGCGTGAAGCCCGGTCGCCGGCGTGTCCGGGGTGCCGAAGCAGCCGCAGCTGGCCAGTGCGCCGCCACGGTTGCGCAGAATGAGCACCACGACGGCAAACGAGGCGTACGACGCGGCGACGGCGATGGCCAGTGCCGGGGCCGGCCAGGCCAGCGCGGCCACTCCGAGCAGGAGCTCGCCGCCGGCCACCAGTGGCACCACCATGGCCAGCAGGTCGCGATGACCGAACACGGCGGCGAGACCGCGCACGGTGTTGGCCGGGCGCAGCGCCTTGCTCGCCCCGGCCAGGACGAGCAGCGTGCACGCGATCAGGTAGGGGCCGATCATGTCGCCGGCGCGGCGCCCTCCACTGCGCCCGGGGTGGTGGAGGGGGTGAGCGGTTGAATGGTCAGATTGGCCAGGAGCTGGTTCACCTTTTGGACCAGCGCGTTCTTGTGTTGGACGCTGCCGAGGCGAGCGTAGAAGGTGAAGGGCCGCTGTGACGCGGTGAAGAAGCGCTGGGTGCCCAGGCTCCCCCCGACGCCGGGGCGCAAGATGTACGGGAGGAAATCAGCCGGCGTCAACGACGTGGGGATGCCCCGCGACGCGAACAACGCCCTTCCCAGGCTCTCCGGGCCGTATTCGAAGAGGACGGCGAAGAGGTCGGAGGGACCCAGGTTGGTGTCGGTGTTGCCCCCGAAGTCGCCGATGCCCTCGGGGATGGGGATGGTGGCGAATTGCGCCACCGGTCGGCAGACTTCGTGGCCCACCGGCGCTCGGACGTAGATCCGGCCCTCCATCCCGGGCGGAAGCCGGACCTCGATTCCATACGCCGAGAGGGTCACCCCGGACTACCCTTCGCCTCGGCCCGGGACCTGCCCCACCCCGAAGACGTCGTCGTGCGAGCGCGGGTAGAGGCTCGGGTCGCCCGGGAGGATCCCGGCCCTGATGAGCTCCTGATCATTGGCCGACTCGCGCTCGACACCGTCGAGTCCCAAGGCATGCGCGCGGCTCTGGGTGACGGCCTGATCGGCGGATGCGGGAATCTCCATCTGGGCCCGACGCACCAGATCGAGCACTTGGGGGAACGTGTTGGCGATCCCTTCGCCGATGCGCCGGTTGCGCCGACCGTCCACCAGCACGAAGAAGGGTGCGCCCGGCACCTCGTACTGCATCCAGGCCGTGGTGGACATGACCACGGGGAAGGACCCGCCGGCCGCCTTGGCGCCCACCACCGGGGGGCTCTCCAGCTCGGCCCCCTTGGTGGCCACCACCAGGCGCACGCCGGGGGGCAGAGCGTCCTTCGAGCGGACCATGGCATCCCAGATACCGGCGCAGCTGCTGCAGCCCGAGGAGAGGAACGCGATCAAGGTGAGGTGGTCGGTCTCCGCCACCGCGAGCGCCACGGCGTCGCCCGACGGGGTCGTCCCCGAGAGATCGAACACGCCGGTGGAATTGCGTTCACCGGGAAGTGGGGGGTTCAGCGCAACCGCCACCGGCTCGGCTTCGTTGTTCGAGGCCGGATCGCCGATGCCCGCGCCGAGCGAGTGCAGGGCCCGGAGGATGTCGGCGTGGCTGCGAAGGAGCCCGGCGACCAGAATGGTCAGCAGGCACACCAGGACGGTGAGAATGACAATGAGGGCGACCACGTTCACCTTCGCTCGGTCGATCGGTATCTACGGCATCCGCTACGGGCCATAGTAGACACACCCGAATTCATCGTGTCCGGCGCGCCCGCCTGACGCGGCGGGCTAGTTCGCGGTGGCCTGCGGCAGGCCGGGATCGGTACCGGCCACACGGCTCCGGGCCCGGCTCCCCAGGCGCAGGGAGACGTAGGAGACGCCCCCGAAGGGTATGGGGAGCCAGAAGTTGACCAGGCGCCAGCACAGCACACCGGCCGTGGCCGCGCCGGCGTGGACGCCGAAGCCGGTCAGGACCGTGACCAGGGTCAGCTCGATCACGCCCAGACCACCGGGGGTGAGGGGGAGCACGGCCAGCACGTTGGCCAGCCCGTAGGCCACCAGGAGGTCGATGGGCGAGACGTGGGCTCCGAAAGCGAAGAGGAAGACCCACAGCGAGCTGGCGTCGAGCAGCCAGTTGGCCGCCGCCCACAGACCGGCACGCGACAGCAGCACGGGGCTCTTGGCCAGCACCTTCATGCGGTCGGCCACCTTGTTGACCAGTGCCGTGACCGTCGTTGCCTTCACGAAGGGCACGTGGGTTGCCACGACGTTCACCACGGCACTGGCCTGCTTCTCCCCGCGGGTGAGGAGATAGACCAATCCCCCGAAGATCGACATCAGGAGCAGACCGAGGATGGCGGCGAAGCCGTAGAGCGGGTTGTAGCCGTTGAGCGGGATGGAGATGAGCAGCGCGAGCCAGAAGATGATGTTGAGGACCACGGCCGAGCCGATGCCCTGGGTGGCCAGCCCGAAGGCCGCCGTGCCCCCCGGCACGTCGGCCTCGTTCAGCAGCCGGTAGCTGGCGGCCGTGCCGGGCACGGTGCCGCCGGGCAGGGTGTGGCTGATGGCCAGGGCCCACATGTTGATGCGGAAGAGGTGAAACCGGCTGGGGGCCCCGGGCGACAGCACCGAGTGCGTCAGTTGCGCGTAGGCCGCCAGGGAGGCGATCTCCAGGAGCGCCCCGAGGATGAGCCAGAGGAAATTGAGATGGCTCAACTGATGGAATTCCTTGCGCGCGCTGGCCAGTTCGGGCAGGAGGATGTACTCGCCCACGAAGAACAGGAGCAGCACCATGACGGTGATCTTCACGTTGCGGGGCAACCACCGGTGTCGGGCTGGAGGAGCCGCCTCGGGACCTGCTACGTCCATTGGGTTCATGTTTGCACGTCTCCGCGACCGGGAAGCTGCCATGCTGGACGTATGCCCGAAGAAGCTCCGGACACCTGGCGGTCCAGGGTCCGTGGCAGTGCCGATCGCCGGGGCATCCCGCTGGCCACCATCGTCACGTCCGTCGTGGTGGTGATCGCCCTCCTCGACCTCAACGCCCTCCTGCTGGTCGGGCTCTGGGTCCTGCGCAAGATCATCCTTTACGCCGTGATCGCCTTCTTCATCGCCTTGCTCCTCACCCCGGCCACGCGGTTCCTCGGTCGTCACGGCATGTCCCATGGCCTGGCCACGTTGACGGTGTTCCTGGTGGGCCTGGTTGCCCTGGGCGGTCTGGTCTACGCCTTCGCCTCGCCCTTGGTCACCAATGCGGTCCATTTCGGGCACGAGGTCCCCGCGCTGATCCGCAACACCCGCAAGGGTCGTGGGCCGCTCGGACGGCTGGTCTACAGGCTCCATCTCCAGAAGTACCTTTCCGAAGGATCATCCCAGATCACGAAGCAATTGACCAAGGTTCTCAAGCCGGCCACCGCCTTCTCCGTGGGCGCGGCCGCCCTGTCCACGCTGGTCACCGTGGGCATCATCGCCGTGCTGACCTACTTCGCCATGCTCGAGTCGCCGAAGCTCTGGCACGGCCTGCTCAGCCTCTTCCGGCCGTCCACCGCGTTGCGCCTCAGCCATGTGATCAACGAGTCCATTCGCTCGGTGACGGGCTACATGCTGGGCAACTTCCTGACGTCGCTCATCGCCGGCATCATCGTGGGAGTCACGCTCGGCATTCTCGGTGTCCCCTTCGCCTTGCTCCTCGGCGTCTTCGTGGCCCTGGTCGACCTGCTGCCGCTAATCGGGGGCCTGCTGGCCGGGGTGCCGGTCGTCATCATCGCCGCCATCCACTCGGTGCCGGCCGGCATCATCATGCTGGTGGTGTTCCTGGTCTACCAGCAGGTGGAGAACCATGTTCTCAACCCGGTCATCATGAGCAAGACGGTCCGGCTGAATCCCTTCTGGGTCCTGATGGCCGTCCTGATCGGGGCCACCCTGGGCAGCCGGGTGGGGGCGGATCTGGGGACGTTCGTGGGAGCGCTCATCGGAATTCCCGTGGGTGGCGCACTCCAGGTGGTGGTCCGGGAGGTCCGGCGGGGCCCGGACCCGACGGACGCCCCCCTCACCGGCGAGACATCGTGAGCAGGCCGACCTCCTAGAATGCCCAGCGTGCGCGCCTTGGTCGTCATTCCGACCTACAACGAGTCCATGAACATCGCCCGAATGCTGCACCGGGTGCACGAGTCCCTGACCGGAGCCGGGATCCTGGTGGTCGACGACGGCAGCCCGGATGGGACGGCGGATCTGGTCCGGACCGTGGCGGCCGAATTGCCCGACGTGCACCTCCTCAGCCGCAGCGGCAAGTCGGGCCTGGGCAGCGCCTACCGGGCCGGCTTCGCCTGGGGCCTCGAGCGGGGCTACGAGGCCTTCGTCGAGATGGATGCCGACTTCTCGCACGACCCGAGTGCCCTGCCCGCCGTCGTCGATCCCCTCGAGCACGGCTTCGACGTGTCGATCGGTTCGCGCTACGTAGAGGGTGGTTCCATCCCCACCTGGGCCTGGCATCGCGAGCTGCTTTCCCGCGGCGGCAATTGGTACGCCTCACACGTGTTGGGGCTGGGCGTGGCCGACTCCACCGCGGGGTTCCGGGCCTACTCCGCCGGGATCTTGCGCCAGCTCGACCTGGACCGGATCCGAGCCGAGGGCTACGGCTTCCAGATCGAGATGACGTACCGAGCCAAGCAGCACGGTGCGGCCATCGCCGAGGTGCCGATCAGCTTCATCGACCGGGCCGCCGGGGAGTCGAAGATGTCCTCGGTCATCGTGATCGAGGCCTTGGGCCTGGTCACCTGGTGGGGGCTCGGGCGGCTGGTGGGAGGTGGACGGAGCGGACGAGCCCGGTCGACGACCGCACCGACGACCGCAACGGCGACCGCAACGGCGACGGCAACGACGACCGCGTCGACGACCCCACCGGCGACCCCACCGGCGACCGCCTCGATGCCCCGCCTCCCGGCCGACGCCGCAGCCCCCCAACCGGACGAGCCCGTCGAGCTGTTCTCCGGAGAGCGCGACCGCGTGACCTGACGTGGTGGAAGGAGCGGAGAGAGTGGCGACGACAGAGCTCCCGGCGACGCGGATCCTGGTGGTCGATGACGAGCCCAACATCGCCGATCTACTGTCGGCCGCCCTCACCTTCGAGGGCTACGAGGTCGGGGTGGCGGGAACCGGGACCGAGGCGCTCGAGATGGTGCGTTCCTACCGTCCGGATCTGGTCATGCTCGACGTGATGCTCCCCGACGTCGACGGCACCGAGGTGTGCCGCCGATTGCGCCAGCAGGGCGAGAAGGTGCCGGTCGTCTTCCTGACGGCCCGCGACACCACCGAGGAGAAGGTGGAGGGGCTGGGGATGGGTGACGACTACGTCACGAAGCCCTTCAGTCTCGAGGAGTTGATGGCCCGGGTGGGCGCCATCCTGCGTCGAGCCCGGGAGGTGGTGGCGGGCGACGCCAACATCCTCACCTTCGCCGATCTGACGATGGTGATCAACACGCACGAGGTCTGGCGGAGGGAACGCAGCATCGAACTGACGGCGACCGAATTCAACCTCTTGCAGTACCTGCTCGAGAACGCCCGGCGCGTCATCTCCAAGTCGGAGATCCTCGACAACGTGTGGGGCTACGGGTTCCACGGCGACGCCAACATCGTCGAGACCTACATCAGCTATCTGCGCAAGAAGATCGACGAGAACGAGGTGGCGCTGATCCACACCATCCGTCGGGTCGGCTACACCCTGCGACTGCCCCGGGACCAGTGAACCTGCACCTGCGGCTGATGGCTGTGATGGCCGTCCTGCTGGTGCTCGGGCTGGGCGTGGCCGACGTCGTCACCTATGTCTCGGTGCGCTCCTTTCTCTACGGGAGGGCCGACGACACCCTGGCCTCGTCCGAGGTGCTCTCCGCCCGGTATCTAAACTACGTGGCGTCCCGGAACACGCGGCCGAGCGCCAAGGCGCTCTCCGACCGCGTCTCGCCCGACGTGTATCTCATCCTCCTCAATGGACGCGGCCACGTGATCGTGCGCCGGCCGTCGGGGTCACCCGACCACCCCGATCCCCAGCCCAGCCTCCAGCCCTCCATCCCGGTCGAGCACATGGGCACGGCAGACCGCCACCACTTCGGCCGGTATGCCGGCATCTACCGCCCGGATCCCGACGCCGTCGTGACCGGGTCCAAGAGCGACGGCATCGCGCTGTACCGGGCCGAGGCCCTCGAGGTGCCCCAGGGCACCCTGATCACGGCCATCTCGTTGAACCCGACCGAGGAGACGCTGTCCTCGCTCGGCCGGATCGAGTTGCTGGCCAGCCTGGCCATCGTGGCGGTGGCCAGCCTCCTCGCCCTCTGGCTGGTGCGACGCGGTCTCCGGCCGTTGGCCCACATGGCCGAAACGGCCGACGCCATCGCCTCGGGTGACCTGGCCCGCCGCGTGCCCCAGGGGCCGGAGGACACCGAGGTGGGCCGTCTGGGCGTGGCCCTGAACGAGATGCTCACCCAGATCGAGAACGCCTTCGACGTCAAGACGGCCTCCGAAGAGCGGCTCCGCCAGTTCGTGGCCGGGGCGTCCCACGAGCTCCGTACGCCGCTGACCTCCATCCGGGGCTACGCCGAGCTGCTCCGGCGGGGCGGGTTCTCCGACGAAGAGGGCCGGCGCAAGGCGCTGCAGCGGATCGAGGACGAGGCCACGCGCATGGGGGGGTTGGTGGAGGACCTCCTCTTGCTGGCCGAGCTCGATCGCGACCGCCCCCTGCGGGTCGCACCGGTTGATCTGCGCCAGATCAGCGCCGACGTGGTGGATGACGCCGTCGCCGTCCTGCGGGACCACGGCCACGAGCTGGTCCTACAGCCGGGCGCGGCGGTCATGGTCCTCGGCGACGCCGAGCGGCTGACCCAGGTCGCGCACAACCTGGTGCGCAACGCCTTGGCCCACACACCGGTGGGCACCCGGGTGACCGTGTCGGTCGGGGTCGAGGGCGCGATGGGCTGCCTGCGGGTCAGTGACGACGGACCGGGGATCAACCCGGTCGACGCCGCCAGGATCTTCGATCGCTTCTACCGCGGTGATCCCGCGCGCACGGGCGAGGGGACCGGGCTGGGCCTGGCCATCGTGCAGGCCATCGCCCAGGCGCTCCACGGTTCGGCCCGGGTCGAGTCGTCGCCGGGACGGGGGGCGGCCTTCGTGGTGACCCTGCCGTTGAGCGGGACGCCGGCACCCGCCCCACCGGCTTCGCGGCTCCGCCTACCGCAGGTGCACTGAACCACCGGGGACCACCGATTCGAGGACGGAGCCCAGCTTGACGTCGGTCTCGGCTGCCTCGGCCTCGGGATCGGAATCGGCGACCACACCCGAACCGGCGTGCAGGGTGACCGTCTCGTCGTCGGGGTGCAGGCGAGCACTGCGGATACCGATCATCCACTCCCCGTCGCCGCCGGCGTCGACCCAACCGATCGGACCGGCCCAGTACCCGCGCGGTACCGGCTCGGCGTCGGCGATGGCCCGCAGGGCCAGGGCACGCGGTGTCCCCCCCACCGCCGGAGTCGGGTGCAGGTGCTGCACAAGATCGAGCACCGGCGTGGGGCCGCGGAGGTGCCCTTCCAGGCGCGTTCAGAGGTGGGCCACGTCTCGGAACGTCACCAGTGAGGGCGAGGCGGGTACGTGGAGGCTGTCGCACAGCGGCCGGAGCGTGTCGGTGATGTCCTCGATCACGTAGCGGTGCTCGGCCAGGTCCTTGGGCGAGCTGGCCAGGTGCCCCTGCGCGTCGGCATCGGCGCGGGCGGTCCGGCCCCGCGCCACGGTGCCGGCCAGGGGGTGACACGTGACCCGGCGGCCCGATCGCGCGATGAGGAGCTCGGGAGAGGCGCCGAAGAACCGGCCGTCGGGGACGGGCAGGGAGAAGATCGTGCAGGTGGGTTCGTGCGCGCGCATACGGCGCAGCACCGCGGCCAGGGGGAGCGGACCGCTCAGCCGGCAGGTGACGGTACGGGCCAGGACGAGCTTGAGCAGCGCCGCCCCGGGGGCGCGCAGGCCGGCCACGGCGTGCCGGACCATGGCGGCGTACTCCGCCGCCGGCAGCGGTGTCTCCAGCCCGGTGATGGCCACGTCGGCCAGGGGGCCGCCGTCGGGAGCGGTGCCGTACTGCCAGATCACCGAATCGAAGAGCTCGTCGGTGGTGGGCAGCGGCTGGTCGCTCGGTCCGACGGCCGTGGCCCAGCGGTGGGTCTCGCCGTCCGCGTCGCGGCCGATGCCCATGGTGAAGCGCGGGACGATGAGGTGGCCGGCGAGGGGCCGGTCGAAGGGGAGGGCCCCGAGGGCCACCACGCCGGAGCCGGTGCGCCCGACGGCGTCGTCACAGGGAATGCGGGGCAGCAGGCGGGTCGCCTCCGCCGCCTCGACCAGGAGCGCGGTGCCCCAGCCGACCAGGGTCAATCCGGGCCGGTCGAAGAGCACGGTGGGACCGCCGTCGAACTGCAGCGCGTCGGGCCCGTAGTCGAGGGAGACCGAACGGGCGTGGAGGTCGGTGCTTGCCACCGGCGTGCTCACGCCGCCGGCAGGCCGGAGCGGGTGGCCACGAGGAGCTGGCTCAGCCCTCCGGTCAGGGGCCGGATGCCCACGGCCGAGTACCCAGCGTCGCACAGCAAGCGCCGCAGCACCGGTGCGGTCGGCAGGTAGGCCGTCGAGCGCGGCAGGTACTCGTAGGCCCGCCGGTCCGACAACAGCCCACCGAGGAGCGGGACCATCTTCTCGAACCAGACGTGATAGCCGGCCCGCAGCGCCGGTGACGTCGGTGCGTCGACCTCGAGCATGGCCACCCGTCCGCCGGGTCGCAGGACCCGGGCCGTCTCGGCCAGGGCGCCGGGCAGATCGCTGAAGTTGCGCAGCGCGTACCCGCAGACCAGTCCGTCGAAGGCGCCGTCGGGAAAGGGGAGGCGGCTGCCGTCGGCCTGGAGCAGGGGTGCGCCGGTGTGGTTGGCGGCCAGCATCCCCGCGCTGAGGTCGACCCCGACCACCCGGTGGCCCTGCCGCCCGGCCAGCCGGGTCAGGTCACCGGTCCCACAGGCCAGGTCGAGGACGAGCGAACCGTTCGGGAGGGCGAGCGCCCGGACCGTGGTCCGTCGCCAGGACTGGTCGAGGCCGAAGGTCATGAGACGGTTCACCAGGTCGTAGCGAGGCGCGATGGCGTCGAACATGGACCGGACCCGCGCCGTCTTCTCCTCGCCCTGGGGGAGGGCCTCCGTCGTCACACTCAGCGGTAGTAGCGGTAGACCACTTGCGCCACGCAGGCCGGCTTGGGGGCGTCGCGGATCTCCATGACCAGGTCGTAGGTGACCTGCACACCGCCGTCGACATCCTCCACGTTGCCCACGGTGACGCCCATGCGCAGGTCGGCCCCGACCGGAACGGGGGCGGGAAAGCGGACCTTGTTGGCGCCGTAGTTGATGCCCAATCGCATCTTGTCGACCAGCAGGACCTGGTTCAAGAGCACCGGTGCCAGGGACAGGGTCAGGTAGCCGTGGGCGATGGTCCCGCCGAACGGACCGTCCTTGGCCCGCTCGGGGTTGACGTGGATCCACTGATGGTCGTCGGTGGCGTCGGCGAAGAGGTTGATCCTCTCCTGGGTGATGGACTGCCACTCCGAATAGCCGACCTGTTGGCCGACAAGGTCGTGGAAGGCATCGACGCCGTCGACCGTGGTGCTCATGGTGCGCTCCTTGCTCTGCCGGGGGTCAGTCTCCGGACGCTCTCTCAGCGGCCGACTCTCACGGCGCTCAATGTACCCCGTGGTCGACGGGCGACGAGTCTGACGGACCGGTTCACGAGGGCGTTCTCGGTCGTGGCCAGCCCGTGTCCAGCCCCGGGGCCGGCGGCGAAGACGGGGCCGTGCCCCCTCACTACGCTGGTCCGGGTGGAACAACGTCGCCACCCGCCCTCGCAGCCGCATGCCCATCAACACCGGGACATTCGTGGCGGCGGGGCCCGGGCCGCCATCTTCGGTGTGAGCGACGGGTTGGTGACCAATGTCTCCCTGGTCCTGGGCATGGCCGGCGCCAATCCGGGACCGGGAATCGTGCGCCTGGCCGGCGTGGCCGGGCTGGTGGCCGGATCGTTCTCCATGGCGGCCGGGGAGTACCTGTCCATGAGCGCGCAGCGCGAATTGCTCGAGCGCGAGCTCGAGGTGGAGCGGCGGGCGCTCATGCGGAGCCCCGAAGGCGAGACCAATGAGCTGCGGGGCATGTACGTGCAGCGGGGCATCGATCCTGGCGTGGCCGCCGACATGGCCAAAGAGGTCATGCAGGATCCGCAGCTGGCGCTCGAGACCCATGCCCGGGAGGAGTTGGGCATCGATGTCGAGCAGCTGGGCTCGCCCATCCAGGCCGCGCTGGCTTCGTTCGTCAGCTTCGCGGTGGGAGCGTTCATCCCCCTGCTCCCGTGGCTCTTCACGAGCGGCACCAAGGCCATCTGGGCCTCGGTGGTGTTGGCCGCCGTGGCGTCGGTGGTGGTCGGCGCCGTGCTCGCCGCCTACACCGAGCGGACCTTCCTGCGCTCGGCGCTGCGCCAGCTGGCCGTGACCGGGGTGGCCGCCGCCGTGACCTACGGGGTGGGCCGCGCCATCGGCACCGGGATCCACTAGCAGCAGGCACGAGCACCGGCACCCACGAGCACCGGGACCCACGGGCACCGGCACCCACGGGCACCGGGACCCACGAGCACCGGGACCCACGAGCAACGGGGCTCCGCCGTTCAGGGACCCCGCCGTTCAGGGAGAGGTCACGTACGACCGGTCGACGTGGTCGACGCTGAATCCGAGGGACCGGTACAGCGCGACGGCGGCGGCATTGGCGGCGTCGGTGTAGAGCATGCCGACCCGGAGGCCCTGCGCTGAGAGCCACTGCAGGCCGGCCACGGTGAGGGCCCGCCCCCAGCCCTCCCCGTGCCGGGAGGGGTCGACCGAGATCACGTAGATCTCGCCGAGCGGTGGCGCGAAGCGGCGGTGGACCTTGGTCCAGCAGGAGCCGATGAGGCCCCGCCCGTCGGGGGCCGGGGCCACCAGGAACCCATCGGGGTCGAACCACTCGGCCCGTTCCCGGTCGTGCAGTTTCTCGAGGGTCCAGTTCCCCTGTTCGGGATGCCCGGCGAAGGCGCGATTGTTGACCGAGAGCCACATGTCGTCGTCCCGTCCGGGCTGGAAGGGCCTGGTCTGCACCGGGCGGGTGGCGGCCACGGCGTCGACCGGGAGCGGGAGGGGGACCCGCATCTGGAGCAGGTCGCGTTCGGGACGGAAGCCCAGCGCTTCGACGGCCTTGTCGTCGTCGGGCCCGGCCTGCATGATCCAGAGGCGGACCCTTGGGGCGGCCTGACCGGGGGCGGCCTGATCGAGGGCGGCCTGACCGGGGGCGGCCTGACCGAGGGCGGCCCGAACGAGGGCGGCGCGGACGTCGAGCTCCGAAGGCGCCCCGGGATCGACGGCGACGTGGAGGGCGAGGAACCCGTCGGCACCCGGCGCCAAGGTGGCGCACCCGACCAGGGCCCCCCCCTCCTCGGCCAGCAACGCCCGCGCTCGATAGTGGGCCAGGTCGAGCCGACCGCTCCCGTCGCGCAGGTCCTCGGAGAGCGCCGGGTGCTGGTCGGCCGCCTCGCGACGGGCGACCAGGTCGCGGACGGCGGACTCTTGGGCGGGGTCGAGGTGGCCCAGCGCCCGTACATCCACCGGGGCACGTTAACCCGGTACCGTGGCCAGGTGGGACGCCCGCGCACACCCAAAGGACGGGCCCGCGTCGTGGCGCAACGCCTGGCCGAGGAGTACCCCGGCACCGCGGCCGACCTGTGCGAGCTGGACTTCGAGTCCCCGTTCCAGCTCCTGGTGGCCACCATCCTGTCGGCCCAGTGCACCGACGTCCGGGTCAACCTGGTGACGCCGGCCCTGTTCGCCGCCTATCCCGATGCGGCGGCACTCGCCCGGGCCGATCCCGACCGGGTGGAGTCCCTCATCCGCACCACCGGGTTCTTCCGGGCCAAGACGCGCAACCTGATCGGAATGGCGCAGACGATCGAGGCACGGTTCGGCGGCGAGGTCCCCACCGCTCTGGACGACCTGGTCACGGTGCCCGGAGTCGGGCGCAAGACGGGCAACGTGGTGCGCAGCGTGGCCTTCGGGCTCCCCGGTCTGCCCGTCGACACCCATGTGCTCCGGCTCTCCCGGCGCCTCGGGCTCAGCACCGAGGACGATCCGGTCAAGCTGGAGCACGAGCTCAATGCCCTGCTCCCGGCCGGCGAGCGGGGAGCCTTCAGCCTGCGGATGATCCTGCACGGGCGGGCCACCTGCCGGGCCCGGAAGCCGGCGTGTGGCCGCTGCGTCCTGGCCGATATCTGCCCCTCCGCCGGGTCGTTCGGCTGACTCGCCACCCACGGCCAGCCACCGGCCTGCCACCGGCCGGCAACTCTCCGGCTGACACACGGGGGGTCTCGCGCTAGCATAGAACTGGAACCGGTTCCCGCCACCTGGTTCCAGAAGAGTCGTCGCTGGGATCCGCCTCCCGGCCGACTCGCCCAATGCCGGCCCCTCAGGGCCGGCATTGGTGTTTCCCGGGTGCGAGCCTCCTGGTGAGCATTGCCGCCCAATGGTGCTACTGAGGGTACTACTGCGGCTGCTACAATTTTCTGCCATGGTGACGAAACGCTCGGTGTCACTGGGCGATGAAGTGGCCGCCTCGGTCGAGCTGGCGGCCAAGGAGGACGGCGTTTCGTTCAGTGCCTGGCTCTCCACCGCGGCCGAGAAGCAGCTGCGGGTGCGCCAGGGCCTGCGGGGCGTGGCGGCGTGGGAGGGTGAGACGGGCTCGCTGAGCCCCGAGGAGCTGGCCGCCGGTGAGGCCCTCCTGGCCCGGCTGCGCTCGGGAGTCTCCGGCGTGGCGTCCCGGGTGCGGCGCCGGTGAGCCTCTCGCCCCGGCGCGAGGGACTGGTCTACGGAGTGGGAGCCCTGCACGCTGCGGCGCGGGGGGACCGGATGATGTGGGCCCTGCATCGAGCGGCGCTGTCCAACGGCATCGTGCCGCTGATCCCGGCCGTGGCGGTGGCCGAGGGCTTCCGGACCGAGGCCCGCAGCGACCGGGTCACCGAGCTGCTCGACGGCACCGAGGTGGAGCCCTTCACGGCGGAGGCGGCCCGTCGCACCGGGGAGCTGGCCGTGCGCTGCGACACGTCAGAGCTGGCGGTGATGGCGGTGATCGAGTTGGCCGATCGGCGCAATTGTGCCGTGGTGGCGCAGCGGCAGAACGTGCTGCGCCATGCGGCCACCCAGCTCGGTCACGAGCTGGTGCTCTACGCCGTCTGAGCGAAGCGCCGCAGCCGGCGCAGGGCCCCGCCCAGGGCGCGCTCGACGGCGAAGAGCTCGTGGGCCATGTCCTCGTTGCTCTGCGCCTGGGCCGCCTCGGCCATGGCGGTGACCCGATCGTTCAGTTCCTGCAGGGTGGAGGACAGGGAGGAGATCTCGGCCGCTGATGTCATCCCACGATGATGGCCCATGGGAGCGCGGCGGCGGAACCCGCTCGCCCCGGGCGCGCCGCCGCCGGCGGCCCGTCCCCGAGGGCGCTTTGGGCCGGCCGATGGCCCCGGTAGCCTGGTGTGTTCATGCCCCTCCGTGTCCTCGACCTGCGCGGTGCCACGCCGCCGTTCGACACGGTCGTGCCGCGCCCGGGGGACCCGGGGTCCGACGTGCACCAGGATGTGGCCGAGGTGCTCCGCCTGGTTCGCCAGGACGGTGACGAGGCGGTCATCAACTTCTCCCGGCGCTTCGACGGGGTGGACATCGGCGACGGCCTGCGCGTGCCGCCGGCGGACATCGTGGAGGCCCGCTACCGCGTGCCCTGGCCGGTCAAGGATGCCCTCGAGCTCGCCTTCGAACGCGTGGTGGCCTACCACTCCCACGAGGGCACCCCACCGGGGGACTACACCTCGGGCGGGGTGACGGTGGCCCACCTCACCCGCCCCGTGCGCCGAGCCGGGCTCTACGCCCCGGGCGGTCGGGCCCGCTACCCCTCCACCGTGCTCATGTGCGCCGCGCCGGCCCGGGTGGCCGGGGTGGAGGACATCATGCTGTGCGTGCCGCCGGGGGCCGACGGCCGGGTGGACGACGCCACCCTGGCCGCGGCCGCCATCGCGGGGATCGACGAGGTGTACCGCATCGGTGGGGCCCAGGCGGTGGCCGCCATGGCCTACGGGACCGCCAGCGTGCCCCGGGTCGACCTCATCGCCGGCCCGGGCAACACGTACGTGGCCGAGGCCAAGCGCCAGGTGAGCGGGGTCGTCGGGGTGGCCTCGGCCTTCGCCGGCCCCTCCGAGATCGTGGTGGTGGCCGGACCCGGCGCTCCCCCCGACTTCATCGCCATCGACCTGGTGGTCCAGGCCGAGCACGGGCCCGACGGGCTGGCCTGGCTGGTGACCTGGGACGAAGGGTTGTTGGCCGCCGTGCGCACCGAGGTCGACCGCATCGCCGCCGACTCGCCCCGGCGGGTCGACCTCGAGGCCACGCTCGCCTCGGCCGGTATCGCCTGCCTGGTGGACGGGCCCGAGGCCGCCATGGCGGTGGCCAACACGGTGGCCCCCGAGCACCTGCAGCTGATGGTGTCCGATGCTGACGCCGTCGCTCTGGTGGCACAGGTGGAGAACGCCGGCGCCGTGTTCATCGGTCCCTGGGCCCCGGCCAGCCTGGGCGACTACCTCGCCGGGCCCAACCACGTGCTCCCGACCAATCGCACGGCCCGCTTCTCCTCGGCCCTGCGCGCCGACGACTTCCGCCGTCACATCCACGCGGTGGGCGTGACGCCCGACGCCCTGCGGGTCCTGGGCCCGCCGGTGATCACCCTGGCCGAGGTCGAAGGCCTGCCGGCCCACGCCGACTCCGTCCGCCTGCGCCTGGCGGCCCTGGACCGGCCCGGGCCGTGAGCGCGCTCCCACCGTTGCGGCCCGATCTCCAGCTGGCCCAGGGGTACCACTCGCCTCAGGTCGAGGCCGAGGTGCGGCTCAACACCAACGAATCCCCCTTCCCGCCGCCCGAGCAGTGGAGTGAGGAGCTGCTGGCCGCGCTGGGCCAGGTGGCGTTCCACCGCTACCCGGACCGCCCGGCCACCGAACTGCGGGCCGCCGTCGCCGCCCAGCACGACGTGTCCCCCGAGGAGGTCTTCTGCGCCAACGGGTCCAACGAGGTGCTGCAGTGCCTGCTGCTGGCCTACGGGGGACCGGGCCGCCGAGCCTGTGTCTTCGAACCGACCTACGCGCTGCACTCGCACATCAGCCGGCTGACCGGGACGGCGCTGACCGAAGGAGGGCGGACGGAGGACTTCCGCATCGACCCGGCGGCGGCCTCCTCCCTGCTGGCCCGGGCCCGACCCGACATCACCTTCTTGTGCTCGCCCAACAACCCCACCGGGCGGGTCGAACCGAGAGGCACGGTCGAGACCGTCCTCGTAGCGGCACCGGGACTGGTCATCGTGGACGAGGCCTATGGGCAGTTCGCCAGCTGGAGCGCCCTCTCCCTACGCGGGCCGGCGCATCCGGGTCTGGTTGTCACCCGGACGTTCTCCAAGACCTGGGCCATGGCCGGCGCCCGCCTGGGCTATCTGGTGGCCGACGCCGCGGTGGTCGGGGCCTGTGAAGCGGTCGCCTTGCCGTACCACCTCTCGACGCAGACCCAGCTGGCCGGGCTGCTCGCCCTCCGTCACACCGACGAGATGGCGAGCCGGGTGGCGCTGATCACCGAAGAGCGGGGGCGGGTGGCGGCCGGGTTGGCCGACCTCCCGGTGGAGAGCTGGCCCTCCGATGCCAATTTCATCCTCTTCCGCCCGCTGGGCCAGGACGCCGACGTGGTGTGGCAGGGCCTGCTCGAGCGCTCGGTGCTCATCCGCAACTGTGCCAGCTGGGCCGGGCTGCCGGGCTGCCTGCGGGTGACCATCGGGCGACCCGACGAGAACGACCGCTTCCTGAGCGCCTTGAAGGAGTGTGTGTGAGCACCGACGTCCGCCGGGCCGACAAGCAGCGAGTGACCAAGGAGACCACGATCGAGGCGTCCCTGCTGATCGACGGCTCGGGCGCGGTCGACGTCTCGACCGGGCTCCCGTTCTTCGATCACATGGTGGAGCAGCTGGGGCGCCACGCCTCGTTCGACCTCCGCGTGGCGGCCCAGGGTGACCTGCACGTGGACGCCCACCACACGGTCGAGGACGTCGGCATCGTGCTCGGCGGCTGCCTGGCCGAGGCACTGGGCGACAAGCGCGGCATCCGGCGCTTCGCTTCGGCGCTGCTGCCGCTCGACGAGGCGCTGATCGAGGTGGCACTGGACCTGTCGGGGCGGCCCTACCTGGCCTACGAACTCGACTTCGCGCCCGACACGCCCGGTCTGGGCTCGCCCCCCTTCAACCCGCAACTGGCCGAGGAGTTCTGGCGTGCCTTCGCCACCGCGGGCAACCTCACCCTGCACATCCGCCGGCGCGAGGGCAAGAACACCCACCACATGCTCGAAGCCAGCTTCAAGGGGGTCGCCCGGTCGTTGCGCGACGCGGTGCGGATCGAAGGCGAGCGGATCCCCTCCACGAAGGGCAGTTTGTGAGCAGGCAACCGGTGAGTGCGGGCCGCCGGTGAGCGCGGGCAGCCGGTGAGCGCGGGCAGCCGGTGAGCGCCCGGGGGCCCCGCATCGCCGTGCTCGACTACGGGATCGGGAACCTGCGCTCGGCCGAAAAGGCCCTCCAGCACGTCGGGGCGGACGCGCGGCTGGTGGCCGACGTGGGGTCGGTGGAGGCGGCGGACGCCGTCGTGTTGCCCGGCGTGGGGGCATTCGGGGCCTGCGCGCGGGCTCTGGACGAGAGCGGGCTGGCACCGGCGGCCCGGGGTGCCTTGGCGGCGGGGGTGCCGTTCTTCGGCGTGTGCATCGGGTTCCAACTGCTCTATGAGGGCTCCGACGAGAGCCCCGAGGCGGACGGACTCGGTGTGTTCAGCGGCACGGTGACCCTGCTCCCGGCGGGAGAGAAACATCCGCAGATGCAATGGAACCAGCTGACGCCGTGCGCGACGGAGACAACCGGGGCGTCCGATCCGCTACGCGGCCTGGGGGACCAGCCCTGGGTCTATTTCGTGCACTCCTATGCGCCGCCTATCGGCCCCGAGACGGTGGCGGTCTGTGACTACGGCGGCCCCGTGGCCGCCCTGGTGGTCCGGGGCGATCTGTGGGGCGCGCAATTCCACCCGGAGAAGTCCGGGCGCAGCGGGCTGGCCCTGCTGGCCAACTTCGTCGCCCTGGCGGCGTGACCGTACCGGGCTGGACGAATAGGGGCTGGACGGAGATGGGCTGGACGGTTGCGGGCTGGACGGATACGGGCTGGACGGTTGCGGGCTGATGGAGC
>JBKQIP010000157.1:0-18385 GCA_052148295.1 Acidimicrobiales bacterium | reverse complement strand
CCGAGGGGAAGTACTTCCAGCGGTCGCAGGGCGTGGGTATGGGCCATTGAGCCGGACTCGGTGACCGACACCGTCCTCGTCGTCGACTTCGGGGCCAAGTACGCCCGGCTCATCGCCCGCCGGGTGCGTGAGGCGCACGTCTACTCCGAGATCGTCCCACCCACCACCAGCGTCGAGGAGATCCGGGCCCGCAAGCCCAAGGGCATCATCTTGTCGGGCGGTCCCAAGTCGGTCTACGAGACCCCGGCGCCCTCCATCGACCCGGCCGTGTACGAGCTGGGGATCCCCATCCTCGGCCTGTGCTACGGCGCCCAGCTCATCGCGCTGCAGCTGGGCGGTACGGTCACGGCGACCGGGCGCGGGGAGTACGGCCGCACCGAGCTGACCCAGCGCGGCCCGTCGCCCCTCTGCGTCGACTGGCCGGCGACGTCCGCCGTCTGGATGAGCCACGGGGACGCCATCACCGCGCCCCCACCGGGTTTCGTGGCCACCGCCACCAGCCCGGATGCACCGGTGGCCGCCATGCACGACGAGGAACGGCGCATCTTCGCCCTGCAGTTCCACCCCGAGGTCATCCACACCGAGCGGGGTGGTGAGGTGTTCGAGCGCTTCCTGCTCGACGCCTGCGGGTGCCTCCCCTCGTGGACCCACGTGTCGATCATCGAGCAGCAGGTGGCGGCCGTGCGGGCCCAGGTGGGCGACGAGCGGGTCCTGTGCGCGCTGAGCGGCGGGGTCGATTCGGCCGTGGCGGCCGCCCTGGTGCACAAGGCCATCGGCCGGCAGCTCACCTGCGTCTTCGTCGACACCGGGCTCATGCGCTCCGGGGAGGCGGACCAGGTGGAGGACACCTTCCGCCGCCAGTTCAACATCGACCTGGTCCACGTCAAGGCGGCCGACCGCTACTTCGCCGCGCTGGCCGGCGTGACCGAACCCGAGCACAAGCGCAAGATCATCGGCGAGCTGTTCATCCGGATCTTCGAAGAGGTGGCGCGCGACCTCGGCGCCGGCGGCACCGGCCCGGGGTTCCTGGTCCAAGGCACCCTGTACCCCGACGTCATCGAGTCGGGCAGCGACACCGCCGCCAACATCAAGTCGCACCACAACGTGGGCGGCCTGCCGGAGGATCTGGCCTTCGACCTGGTCGAGCCGCTCCGGCTCCTGTTCAAGGACGAGGTGCGCGCCATCGGCGAGGAGCTCGGCCTGCCCCACGAGATCGTGTGGCGCCAGCCGTTTCCCGGTCCCGGCCTGGGGGTGCGCATCATCGGCGAGGTCACCCCGGAACGGGCCGAGATCCTGCGCCACGCCGATGCGGTCGTGGTCGAGGAGATTCGCCGGGCCGGTCTCTACCGCGCGCTGTGGCAGAGCTTCGCCGTCCTGCCGGCCGTGCGGACGGTGGGGGTCATGGGCGACGGCCGCACCTACGCCTATCCCATCGTGATCCGGGCCGTCACCAGCGACGACGCCATGACCGCCGACTGGGCCCGGTTGCCCTACGACCTGGTGGAGCGCATCGCCTCGCGCATCATCAACGAGGTGGAGGGCGTGAACCGGGTGGCCCTCGACGTGACGTCGAAGCCCCCGGGCACCATCGAGTGGGAGTGACCGTGACGCCGACGGACGGCGGGGCCGTCCCGCCCTTCGACAGCAGCGACGAGGGTCTCGGCGCGGCCGCGGCGGCCGCCGCGCTGGGCGAGGACGACCACCCCGCCGACGCCGGTGAGGGGCGCGGGCGCTCGGCCACGGCGTCGGGCGCCTTCTCCGGCCGGCCCGCCGCCCTCCTCGATGACCTGACCCTGCCCCAGCGCGCCGCCGTCGAGCACCGGGGCGGGCCCTTGCTCATCGTGGCCGGGGCCGGCTCGGGCAAGACGCGCGTGCTGACGCGGCGCATCGCCCACCTGCTGGCCACAGGGGACGCCCCGCCCTGGGGCGTCCTGGCCATCACCTTCACCAACAAGGCGGCCGACGAGATGCGCACCCGGGTGGCCGACCTGGTGGGCCCCCCGGCCCAGAAGATGTGGGTCTCGACCTTCCACTCGGCCTGCCTGCGCATCTTGCGCACCAACGCCGACCGGTTGGGCTACCGGTCCGCCTTCACCGTCTACGACGACACCGATGCGCGCCGCCTGATCGAGATGATCTGCGCCGAGCTCGGGTTCGACGCCAAGCGCCTCCCGCCCCGCGCCGTGCAGGCGGTGATCAGCCAGGCCAAGTCCGAGCTGGTGGACTTCGAGACGTTCCGCCAGGAGTCCGGCGAGGGTCCGGATCCCTTCCGGCGGCGGATCGCCGACGTCTACACGCAGTACCAACAGCGCCTGCTGGCCGCCAACGCCCTCGACTTCGACGACCTCTTGATGGTCACGGCCAACCTGCTCCAGGCCTGCGACGACGTGCGGGAGGCCTATCAGGAGCGCTTCCGGCACATTCTCGTCGACGAGTTCCAGGACACCAACCACGCCCAGAACGAGATCGTGATGCTGCTGGGCCAGGCGCACGGCAACGTCTGCGTGGTCGGAGACTCGGACCAGTCGGTCTACCGGTGGCGGGGCGCCGACATCCGCAACATCTTGGAATTCGAGCGGGCCTTCCCCAACGTCACCATCATCATGCTGGAGCAGAACTTCCGCTCCACCCAGACCATCCTCGATGTGGCGAACGCGGTGATCGCCAACAACGTCGCCCGCCAGCCCAAGGAGCTGTTCACGGCCGGCGACGCCGGCGGGCCGGTCCTGCGCTACCGGGCCGAGGACGAACGCGACGAGGCTTCGTGGGTCTCGGGCGAGATCCTGCGCCTGCACGCGTCCGAGGGACTGACCTGGGGCGACTTCGCCGTCTTCTACCGGACCAACGCCCAGAGCCTCGCCCTCGAGACGTCGCTCAAGTTCACCGGCATCCCCTACAAGGTGGTCGGCGGCGCCAAATTCTACGATCGCAAGGAGATCAAGGACGTCCTGGCCTACGTCCGGGTGCTGGCCAACCCCGACGACGAGGTCTCGGCCCGGCGCATCGTCAACGTGCCCAAGCGCGGCATCGGGGACACCTCGGTGGCCCGGCTGGCCGCCTGGGCCAAGGTCAACGGCGTCCCCTTCAGTGAGGCCATCGATCGGGCCGCCGCGGCCGGGCTGAGCGGCAAGGCGCTCAAGGGGGCGGAGCGGCTGGCCCAGACCCTGGCCGAGCTGCGGCCCCTGGTGCAGACCATCAACCCGGCCGACTTCGTGCAGCTGGTGGCCGACCGCACCGGCTACCTGGCCGAGCTGGTGGACGAGCACACCCATGAGGCGGACGGGCGGATCGAGAACCTGGCCGAGCTGGGCGCGCAGGCCAGCGAGTTCGACGACGTGATGGGCTTCTTGGAGACGGTGGCCCTGGTGGCGGACTCCGACGAGCTGGACAGCGACGGCACCCGGGTCTCCCTCATGACGTTGCACACGGCCAAGGGCCTGGAGTTCCCCGCCGTCTTCGTGGTCGGCCTCGAAGAGGGCATCTTCCCCCACTTCCGGGCCCTGTCCGAGCCCACCGAGCTGGAGGAGGAGCGCCGCCTCTTCTACGTGGGCATCACCCGGGCCCGCCGACACCTGGCCGTCTCGCACGCGTGGTCCCGCACCACCTGGGGCCGCACCCAGCCCGCCATGCCGAGCCGCTTCGTGAGCGAGCTCCCCTCCCACCTCGTCGAGGACGTTGGCCTGGCCACCCGCCGCCGCGGCTTCGAACCGCTCGAGGAGTACCGCCCGGGCCTCGCCTTCGCCCCGGCCGTCCCCCGGTCGGGGCGTCCGGCCGGTCCGCGCGCCAGCTCGGGGGCCGAGGACCTGGGCCTGGTGGCGGGCGACGCGGTGGTGCACGACCACTGGGGGGAGGGCGTGGTCATCGACACCAAGGGGGAGGGGTCCCGGGCCCAGGCCACGGTCGACTTCGTCTCGGTGGGCAAGAAGAACCTGTTGCTCTCGGCGACGCCCCTCCGCCGGGCGTGAGGGCGGTCTGGCGCCCGGGAGGGGGCGTCCGTATCATCGGGGTTTCATGAGGCGTCCCTACAGGGTGGTCGTGGCCAAGCCCGGACTCGACGGCCACGACCGGGGGGCCAAGGTCATCGCCCGCGCCCTGCGCGACAGCGGCTTCGAGGTGGTCTACACCGGCCTGCACCAGACGCCCGAACAGGTGGTCCAGGCCGTGGTGCAAGAGGACGCCGACGCCGTCGGCCTGTCCCTGCTCTCGGGCGCCCACCTGACGCTGGTCCCCAAGGTGGTGGGGCTCCTGGCCGACCAGGGGCGCGACGACGTGCTGGTCATCGTGGGCGGCATCATCCCCGAGGCCGACATCCCCACCCTCAAGGCGCAGGGCGTGGCCGCCGTGTTCACCCCCGGCGCGCCGCTCGACTCGATCGGGACCTGGTTGGGGGACACGCTCGACGCCCGCGAGGAGGCGCTCGAGGCCTGACCCGACCCGCCGCGCCCCCCGGTCGCGGCGCCCCGTGACCGACGCCCCCCATCGCTCCCGCAAGCACGACACGCCCGCACGACACCGCAGGACACCGCACGACACAAGGAGAAGAAACCGCAGTGGATCTCTACGAGTACCAGGGCAAGCAGTACTTCGCCCGGTTCGGCATCCCGACGTCGGCCGGCGGGGTGGCCGACACGGTGGAGGAGGCGGTGGCCCAAGCCGACGCCGCCGGCTACCCCGTCGTGGTCAAGGCGCAGGTCAAGGTGGGTGGCCGCGGCAAGGCCGGGGGGGTGAAGCTGGCCGACGACGCCGACGAGGTGCGGCGGCACGCCGCCAACATCCTGGGACTCGACATCAAGGGCCACGTGGTCAAGCGGCTGTGGGTGGAGCACGCCTCGGACATCGCCCAGGAGTACTACGCCAGCTTCACCTTGGACCGGCCGGCCAAATTGCACCTAGGCATGCTGTCGGCCGAGGGTGGCGTGGAGATCGAGGACGTGGCCGTCAGCAATCCCGACGCCATCGCCATGCTGCACATCGATCCCATCACCGGGCTGGACGAGGCCACCGCCCGGACCTGGGTGGACCGGGCCGAGCTCGATCCCGAGGCGCGCCAGCAGGCCGCCGCCCTGCTGGTCCGCCTGTACCGCTGCTACGTGGAGGGCGACTGCGACCTGGCCGAGATCAACCCGCTGATCCT
Source organism: Acidimicrobiales bacterium (assembly GCA_052148295.1). GTDB lineage: Bacteria > Actinomycetota > Acidimicrobiia > Acidimicrobiales > RAAP-2 > Bog-473. The sequence goes on along the minus strand of JBKQIP010000157.1, from coordinate 13,251 downwards.
GACCCCCGAGGGCAAGGTGCACGCGCTCGACGCCAAGGTCACCCTGGACGAGAACGCCGCCTACCGGCACCCCGAGTGGGACGACTTCGCCGACGACTCCGACGTCGACCCCCGCGAGAAGATGGCCAAGGAGAAGGGGCTGAACTACATCGGGTTGAGCGGCTCCGTGGGCATCATCGCCAACGGCGCCGGTTTGGCCATGAGCACGCTCGACGTGGTCACCCAGGCCGGCGGGGAGGCCGCCAACTTCCTCGACATCGGCGGCGGCGCCAACGCCGACGTCATGGCCGCCGCGCTCGAGGTGATCAACGCGGATCCCGCCGTGCGCTCCATACTGGTCAACATCTTCGGGGGCATCACCCGCGTCGACGAGGTGGCCCGGGGCATCATCGAGGCCATCGGCCGGGTCGACCTGGCCTCGCCGGTGGTCATGCGGCTCGACGGCACCAACGCCACCGAGGGCCGGGCCCTGTTGGCCGACCACCTGTCCGACCGGTTGATCGCCGAGCCCACCATGCTCGACGCCGCCCGCCACGCCGTCGCCCTGGCCCAGGCCTAGGGCGGAAGGAAGCAGAGGAAACGACATGAGCATCTTCGTCGACGAGTCCACCCGGGTCGTCATCCAGGGCATCAGTCCCACCAGTCAGGGGCTCTTCCACGGCCTGCGCAACAAGGCCTACGGCACCCAGATCGTGGGCGGCACCAACCCCAAGCGGGGGGGCGAGGAGATCGAGGGGATCCCGGTCTTCGCGTCGGTGGCCGAGGCGGTCAAGGAGACCGGCGCCACGGCGTCGTTCATCTCGGTGCCGCCCCGCGGGGCGGCCGACGCCATCGTGGAGGCCGCCGCCGCGGGCATCTCCTTCATCGTCTGCATCACCGAGGGCATCCCGGCCCAGGACGAGGCGCTGGCCTACAACCGCCTGGTCCAGGAGTTCCCCGGGACCCGCCTGCTGGGCCCGAATTGCCCGGGGGTCATCTCGCCCGGGAAGTGCAACATCGGGATCACGTCGGGGGACATCGCCCTGGCCGGCGGGCCCGTGGGCATCGTGAGCCGTTCGGGGACGCTGACCTACCAGGCCCTGCACGAGCTCTCCCAGCAGGGCATCGGGCAGACCACCTGCGTGGGCATCGGCGGCGACCCGGTCCCCGGGACCAACTTCATCGACTGCCTGGCCGCGTTCGAGGCCGACCCCGAGACCAGGGCCGTGATGCTCATCGGTGAGATCGGCGGCTCCGAGGAGGAGCGGGCGGCCGACTTCATCGCGTCCAGCATGACCAAGCCCGTGGCGGCCTACATCGCCGGGGTGACCGCCCCCCCGGGGCGCAAGATGGGACACGCCGGGGCCATCATATCGGGCTCCCAGGGCACGGCGCAGGCCAAGATGGACGCCCTGTCGGCCGCCGGCGTGGCCGTGGCCCAGAACCCGACCGAGTGCGGCGAGAAGATGGTGGCCATCGTGCGGGAGCTGGGTTGACCTGAGCAGGGCGCCGGGCCCATCGGCAGCCCACCCGTGAGGCACCCGGTGAGGAACCGCCGCCTCAGCGGCTCGGCCTGGCGTCGGGGCAGCGCTTTCCTCTTGCATCGGGGGTGCGCTTCCGTTTAACTGACTTACTGTTCCGCAGGGCCGAATCGGGTGTATGGGCCGCAGAGATGTGGACCGTTGGGGTCACAGCGAACAGGGGGCACGATCATGGTGGGAATGCGCAGAATCGTCATGGCGGCCGTCCTCGCCGTGGTATCGATGGGATCGCTCGCCGCGGTGTCGCTGGTCACGGCGACATCCAGCGGGGCCCAGCTCCCGGCCTGCACCATCAGCTGGGCCTCGGCCACCAGCGGGACCTGGTCCACCACGGCAGACTGGTCGCCGGCGCGCCTGCCGACCTCCAGTGACGTGGTCTGCATCAACCTGGCCGGCACCTACACCGTCACGCTCACCGGTGGGGCCTCGGTGAACACGCTCGAGGTGGGTGGCGGGGCGACCGGCACGCAGACCCTCGTCGCCAGCGGGAGCGGGGGCAGCATGGCCCTCTCCGTTGCCTCCGCCAGCACCATCAGCTCCAACGGCGTCCTCAACCTCAATCCCACCCCGTCCGGCTACGCGCAGGTGTCGGGCGCCGGCGGCGTCACCGTCGCCTCCGGCGGGACCCTGTCCACCTCGGCGGCGAGCGGTTCGCAGACCGCCTACATCGAGACGCCGCTGACCGACCAGGCCGGCGGCACCGTCACCATCGGGGCGCCCAACACCCACCAGGACACCAGCACCCTGACCACCAACGACGGGGCCTTCTCGGTGGCCAGCACCGGGGACCTGGCCCTCAGCGGCGGAGCCTCGTTCACCCAGGCGGCCGGCACCCTCGCCGTGACGGGGACCATGTCGGAGAACGGGGGCACCTTCACCCAGTCCGGCGGCGCCCAGTCGGGCAACGCGGTCGGCCTGGTCAATGCCACCCTGGCCGACAGCGCGGGCGCCGGCGCCTTCACCTTCACCGACGGCGGCACGGTGACCGGCACCATCCCGTCCGGGCAGACCGTCACCGCCAGCGGCGCCGGCGGCAGCATGCAGGTGTCGCTCACCGGGGTGACCGTTGACGGCACGCTGGCCGCGGTGCCGACGCCGTCGGGCTACACCGAGCTCACCGGGTCGAGCGGCGGCCTGACCGTGGCCTCCGGCGGCACCCTGTCCACCTCGGCGGCCAGCGGTTCGCAGATCGCCTACCTCGAGACGCCCCTGACCAACCAGTCCGGTGGCACCGTCACCCTCGGGGCGCCCAGCACCGACCAGGACCAGACGACCCCAACCACCAACGACGGCACCTTCACAGTGGCCAGCAACTCAGCCTTCACGCTCTCCGGCGGGAGTTCCTTCACCCAGGCCGCCGGCACCCTCACCGTGACCGGCACCATGACGATGAACGGTGGCACCTTCACCCAGTCCGGGGGCACCCAGTCGGGCAACCCGGTCGGACTGGAGAGTTCGATCCTGGCCGACAGCGTGGGCACCGGCTCCTTCACCTTCACCACCGGTGGCACGGTGACCGGCACCATCCCGTCCGGGCAGACCGTCACCGCCAGCGGCGCCGGCGGCAGCATGTCGGTGTCGGTCACCGGGGTGACCGATGACGGCACGCTGGCGGCAGTGCCCACGGCGTCGGGCTACGCCGACCTCACCGGGTCCGGCGCCGGTCTCACCGTCGGCTCCGGCGGGACCCTGTCCACCTCGGCGGCCAGCGGTTCGCAGACCGCCTACATCGAGACGCCCCTGACCAACCAGGCCGGGGGGCAGGTCACCTTCGGCGCGCCCCTCACCCGCCAGGACCAGACGACCCCGACCACCAACGACGGCAGCTTCACGGTGGACCCCGGCGCCACCTACTCCATCACCGGCAATGGTTCGTTCACCCAGGCCGCCGGCACCCTCAACCTGGGGAACGGGCTCCCGAGCCCGGGGGTCATGACGGAGGCCGGCGGCACCTTCACCCAGTCCGGCGGGAACCAGACGAACGGCGCCACGGCGGTGAGCCTGATCAATGCCACCCTGGCCGACAGCGCCGGCACCGGCGCCTTCACCTTCACCAACGGCGGCACGGTGACCGGCACCATCCCGTCCGGGCAGACCGTCACCGCCAGCGGCGCCGGCGGCAGCATGTCGGTGTCGGTCACCGGGGTGAGTGATGACGGCACGCTGGCCGCGGTGCCGACGTCGTCGGGCTACGCCGACCTCACCGGGTCCGGCGCCGGTCTCACCGTCGGCTCCGGCGGAACCCTGTCCACCTCGGCGGCGAGCGGTTCGCAGACCGCCTACATCGAGACGCCGCTGACCAACCAGGCCGGGGGCACCGTCACCATCGGGGCGCCCAACACCCACCAGGACGTCGGCACCGTGACCACCAACGCCGGCACGCTGCAGGTGCTCAACGGTGGCCAGCTGACCCTGAGCGGCGGCTCCACCCTGGTCAACACCGGCACCCTCGGCGTCACGGTGAACGGCACGGCCGGCACCGGCGGCATCACCGGGCCTGGGATCACCGTGTCCGGTAGCACCCTGGCCGCCACCACGGTCGGCTCACCGTCGGTGGGCACCGTCTTCACCCCCATCGGGGGCCCGGTGACCGGGACGTTCTCGACCTTCTCGTTCGGCCCCGACGCCTACGCGGTGACCTACCCGTCGAACGCGGTCGAGTTGACGACAGCCACCCCGTTCACCCTCGGCAGCGCCAGGGTCGCGCCGCGGGAGGACCTGCCCTTCAAGGGGACCGTGGCCACCATCACGCCGGGCTCGCAGGCCGGGCCCGCGTACACCGCCACCATCAACTGGGGTGACGGGAGCAGCCCGAGCGCCGGAACGGTGGCCAGCAACAAGGTGAGCGGGAGCCACACCTACGCCGCCACCGGCACCTACAACGTGACGGTCACCGTGAGCGACCAGTTGGGCACCACCGTGACCACCACCTCCACGGCCCGGGTCACCCTCCCACCGGCGCCGACGGTGACGGCGGTGAGCCCGTCCACCACCGTCCAGGGCAAGACGGTGAACCTGACGCTGACCGGTACGGACTTCACCACCAACAACTCGGCGTCGGTGGCGTTCTCCGCCACCGGGGTGACCGTCGGTTCGGTCACCTACAAGTCCCCCACCGAGCTGATGGTCAAGGCGACCGTCGCCCGCAACGCCACGGTCGGGGCGGGCAACGTCTCGGTGACCACGCCCGGGGGCACGGGGACGTGCACCGGATGCCTCACCATCGACGCCCTGCCGACCATCGCCGGGTTCATGGGCCTGCCGCTGGTCCCGGGGGCCGCCACCACGATCACCGTCCACGGCACGGGCTTCCAGACCGGCCTGGTCGTGACCACGGACATCCCCGGCGCGACCGTCGGCACGCCCAGTTCGGTGACCGCCACCTCCTTCAGCGTGGCCATGACGGTGCCCTCGGGCACGGCCAGCGGCAACTACTCCCTCACCGTGACCAACCCCGACGGCGGCATGGTGACGACGACCCGGCTGACCGTGTCCTAGGCCTCGTCCGTCTCGAGGGTCGACGAGCCGGCGAGGGAGGCCACGGGCCGGCGCGGCACGGCTCGCCCATGCCGGCGCCGCTTGTGGGCCGGGGCCGAGGCCGACGTTGCTAGCCTGAGCGCCGTGCGCGTCGCCGTCCTGGTCTCGGGGAGCGGGACCATCCTGCGTGCCATGTTCGACGCCGGCATCCCGGTGACCACCGTCCTCTCCGACCGCCCGTGCGCCGCACTGGGGCTGGCCGAACAGCACGGGGCAGCGCCCGAGCTGATCGACCGCAAGGCCTACGGGGGATTCGGCCCGGGTTTCGACCGTGACCGCTTCACCGCCACGGTGGCGGCCACCCTGGTGGCCCACCAGGTGGACCTGGTGGCCATGGCAGGATTCGGCACCGTGATGACCCAGACCGTGCACGACGCCTTTCCCCATCGGATCCTCAACACGCACCCCGCCCTGCTCCCGGCCTTCCCGGGCTGGCACGGCGTGCGCGACGCCCTGGCCGCCGGGGTGCCCGAGACGGGGTGCACGGTGCACCTGGCCACCCTCGAGATGGACGCCGGGCCGATATTGGCCCAGCAGGTGGTCCCGGTCCGGGCCGGTGACACCGAGGAGTCGCTCCACGAGCGGATCAAGGTGGCCGAACGCGCGCTGTACCCCAGGACGGTGCGCTGGGCCCTGGCCCAACTGGAGGCCGGCCGATCGATTGAGGGGACCCCGCCCCCGGCGCGGGCATCGAGCGAGGAGAGGACCCAGGAGATGACCCAGGAGATGACCCGGTGAGAGCGCTGCTGTCGGTCTACGACAAGGAGGGGCTGGTCGACCTGGCGCGGGGCCTCTCGGACCTGGGCTGGGAACTGGTGGCCAGCGGCAACACCGCGGCCGAGCTGGCCCGGGCCGGCATCGCCCACACGGGGGTGGCCGAGGTCACCGGCTCGCCCGAGATGCTGGGCGGGCGGGTCAAGACCCTGCACCCCAAGATCCACGGCGGGATCCTGGCCAACCGGGACGACCCGGCCCACCGGGCCGACCTCGAGGCCAACGGGATCGCCCTCATCGACCTGGTCGTCAGCAACCTGTACCCCTTCTCGTCGGATCCCTCCATCGAGTTGATCGACATCGGGGGGCCCACCATGGTGCGGGCCGCGGCCAAGAACCACGACCACGTCGGCATCGTGACCTCACCGGCCGACTACGCGGTGGTGCTCGACGAGCTGCGCCGCTCCGGCTCGCTCTCCCCCGCCACCCGCCGCCGCCTGGCCCGCGCCGCGTTCGCCCACACCGCGGCCTACGACGCGGCCATCGTGGCCTGGCTGGACGCCGGCGGACCGCACCCGGTCGCGGGCGCCGACGCCGACGAGGAGGCTCTGGGCGCCGTCCTGCCGCCGTCGCTCCACCTGACCCTCGAGCGCGCCACCGTCCTGCGCTACGGGGAGAACCCGCACCAACGCGGGGCCCGCTACCGCCTGGCCGGGGCCTCGAGCTGGTGGGACGACGTCGTCCAGCACGGCGGGCGGGCGCTGTCGTACCTCAACCTCTTCGACGGCGACGCCGCCTGGCGCCTGGTCCACGAACTGGCCGCCGACGCCGGGCGGCCGGCGGTGGCCATCATCAAGCACGCCAACCCCTGCGGCGCCGCCGTGGCCGACGACCTGGTGACGGCCTACCAGCGCGCCCTCGAGTGCGACGTCCAGTCCGCCTTCGGGGGTGTGGTGGCCATCGGGGGGACCGTGACCGACGCGGTGGCCGCCGCGGTTGCGACCGGTCCGCAGGCCGACGTCATCATCGCCGCCTCCTACGAGCCGGCGGCGCTCGAGCGGCTGACCAGCCGTCGCAAGGCCACCCGTCTCCTGGCCGGCCCCCCGCCCGAGCGGGCCACCCGCCAGCTGCGCAGCCTGGGCGCCGGCGTGCTGGTCCAGGACGTGGACGACTACGTCTCCCCCCGCGCCGCCTGGCCGGTGGTCACGGCGCGCCAGCCCACCGAGGACGAGTGGCGAGACCTGGTGCTGGCCTGGCGCGTGGGCGGTCGCACCACCTCCAACGCCATCGCCATAGTGAACAACGGGCAGGCGGTGGGCGTCGGCGCGGGCCAGCAGTCGCGGGTGGTGGCGGCGGAGATCGCCGTGGCCAAGGCCGGTGAGCGGGCCAAGGGCGGGGCCGCCTCGAGCGACGCCTTCTTACCCTTCCCCGACGGCTTGCTCGTCCTGGCCCACGCCGGGGTGACGGCCGTGGTCCAGCCGGGGGGATCGGTCAAGGACCCCGAGGTCATCGCCGCAGCCGATGACGCCGGGCTGGCCATGGTGGTCACCGGCGAGCGGCATTTCCGGCACTGATGGCGGTCCTGCTCGACGGGGAGGCGGTGGCGGCGCGGATGCGCGCCGAGGTCACCGACCGCGTCGCCCAGCTGAGCACGGAGGGCATCACCGTCGGGCTCGGCACGATCCTCGTCGGCGACGATGTGCCGAGCGCCCGCTACGTCGCCATGAAGCACGAGGACAGCACCGCCATGGGCATGTTCTCCGTGGGCGAGCACCTCCCGGCGACGGCGACGCAGCCAGAGGTGCTCGATGTCATCGCCCGCTTCAACGCCGACCCCAAGGTGAGCGCCTTCCTGGTCCAGTTGCCCCTGCCGCCCGGCCTCGACGAGGAGCAGGCGCTCATGGCCGTCGACCCGACCAAGGACGTCGACGGGCTGCACCCGGTCAACCTCGGGCGCCTCGTCCTCGGCACTCCGCACCAACTGCCCTGCACGCCGGCGGGCATCGTCGAGCTGCTCCACGCCTATGACGTGCCGGTCGAGGGACGCCACGCCGTGATCATCGGCCGTGGGGTGACGATCGGGCGGCCCTTGGCCAACCTGCTCTCGCTCAAGCGCCCCGGTCTCAACGCCGCGGTGACCGCCGTGCACACCGGGGTCGAGCCGGCGGACCTGGCTCGCATCGTGCGCACGGCGGACATCGTCGTGGCGGCCGCGGGCCGGCCGCACATCCTCACACCGGACATGGTCAAGCCCGGAGCGGCCGTCGTCTCGGCGGGGACCACCTTCGAGGGCAAGAAGCTGATCCCCGACGCGCACCCTGACGTGGCGGAGGTGGCCGGGTGGATCACGCCCCGCCTCGGCGGAGTGGGCCCCATGACGCGTGCCATGCTGTACCGCAACGCGTTGCGGGCCGCGGAACGGGGGGCAGGCTGACCGGTGCCGGCAGACCACAGGATTCGAGCAGGCAGGAAGACATGGACCAGGTGAGCGACCCGGACAACGGGGCCGACCGGGACGCCCGGGATGCCCGGGATGCCCGGGACACCCGGGAGCACTCCGAGCGCCCGTGGGGCAACTACACGGTGCTCGATGACGACGCCCCCGACCACAAGGTCAAGCGCATGGTGGTGCATCCGGGCAAGCGCCTCAGCTACCAGCGCCACTCCCAGCGCGCCGAGCACTGGTTCATCGTCGCCGGCACCGCGCTCGTCACCCTCGACGGCATCGACACCACGCTCCAGGCCGGCCAGTCGACCGACATCCCGCTGGAGGGCGCGCACCGCATCGCGAACCCCGCCACCGACGGCACCGACCTGGTGTTCATAGAGGTGCAGCTCGGCACCTACTTCGGCGAGGACGACATCGTCCGGCTCGAGGACGACTTCGGGCGCGCCGGGGGCGCCGGCGCGACGTGACCAGGATCGCCGACCAGCTGGCGGCGGGGAAGACGTACTCGTTCGAGTTCTTCCCACCCAAGAACGACGCCGAGCTGGCCACGCTGGCCCGCACCATTGCCGAGCTGCAACCCCTCGACCCCTCCTTCGTGTCGGTGACGTACCGCGGGGGAGCGGCGTCGCGCCAGCGCACCTTCGACCTGGTGACCGGCATGTTGCACACCACGTCGCTCAATCCGATGGCCCACCTCATCTGCGTGGCCCACTCCCGCCTCGAATTGGCCGACATCTTGGTCTCGCTGCGCAAGGCCGGGGTGGAGAACCTCATGGCCCTGGGCGGCGACCCGCCCACCGATCCCGATGCCGCCGCGGGGGAACTGGCCTACGCCGCCGAGCTGGTGGAGCTGGCCCGCGCCGTCGGCGGCTTCTCCATCGGGGTGGCGGCCCACCCGGCGGGGCACCCCCGCTCCCCGAGCCGCCGGAGCGACCGGGACTTCCTGGCCGACAAGCTGGAACGGGCCGACTTCGGGGTGACACAGTTCTTCTTCGAGGCCTCCGAGTACGAGACCCTGGTGGCCGACCTGGCGACCCGCAAGGTCCACGTCCCGGTGCTGCCCGGCATCCTGCCCGTCACCTCGCTGAGCACCATGGCCCGCCTCGGCGCCATGGGTGCCGAGGCCCCGGACTGGATGCAGGCCCGCCTGCGGGCGGCGGACGAGGCGGGCGGGCGCGAGGCCGTCCGCAAGGAGGGGGTGGCCCTGGCCACCGAGCTGTGCGACGAGCTGCTCGGGCTCGACATCCCCGGGCTGCACTTCTACACGTTCAACACCTCGAGCGCGACGCGTGAGATCTACGCCTCGCTCGGTCTGGGGCCGAGCAGCACCACCTGAGCCCGACGCGGAGCCCGCGCTCCACGGGGCTCAGTCGACCGGTCGCAGGAGCTCTCCCGGCTTGGAGCGGGCGGCGAACAGCGCCGGCGCGATCGCAATGACGTTGGCACCCACGAGGACTCCCACCGTGATCGCCGCGGTGAGCAGGATCGGCACCACGGGGACCGGGACCGCCCCCAGGTTGTTGGCGAAGGTGTTCCACACCCCCCGCCCGACGACCAGCCCCAGCGGGACACCGACCACGACGCCGACGAGGGCCAACGTCGTGGCCTGCCACGAGACCGTCGAGGCGACCTGGCGGTTGACGAAGCCCAGGACCTTCAAGAGCCCGACTTCCCGGCGGCGGCGGGACACGCTGACGATGAGCAGGTGCGCCAGCGTCGCCGCGCCGAACACGGCCAGCATCACCCCGAAGAGGAGCGGGAAATCGACCGCCTCGCCGAAGTTGACCAGGGAGGTCGGAGCGACGGGCCGTGACGTGATCGACGGGTACGCCGCCAGGTAGCGGTCCATCGCCGCCGCCCCGCGCCGACCCGGCACGAATCTCACCCGGACCCCACCGCCGGCGATGTCGCCCACCTTCCGGCGGCACCGGGCCAGCTGGGGACCCGGAGGGCAGGCGGCGTGGACCAGGTCGGCCGTCGTGAACAAGATGCCCGAGCCGAGGCTCACGAACCCCCCCTCCTGCGGGAAGGAGATCTGGGAGACGACCCGGTACGGCACGGTGCGCAGCGCCCCGGAATGGGTGGCGAAGGTGATGCCGACCACCGACCCGATGCGGGCGCCGGCGAGATGCATGGTCGAGACGCCGAGCCCGACCTCATCGTCACCGGCCGGAGGAGTCCCGGCCACCGTCGAGAAGAGCAGGGGCCCCTTGACCGACGTCCCGGCGATGGCGCCGACGATCTTCCCCTTGAGCATGACGTCCGCGGCGCCGACGCCCTCGGTGACGGCGGTGACGGCCGGGTTGTGCTCCAGGCTGGCGAGCAGGCCGGGGTTCGGCGGGCTGAAACCGAGCTGCTCGGGGTCACCGTAGAGCCGGGGCGTCGCCGTCAGATGGGTCAGGCTGGCCCCGAAGACCCCGGTGGCGCACAGGGCGACGACGGCCAGCACCATCCCCAGCAGGGCGGACCCCAGCGGGATGGTCGAGCCGCCGGATCGGCGCTCCAGGGCGTTGCGGACGCCGATCACCGCGGTCGGGGGCGCGCCCAGGGTGACCAGGTTCCCCACCACCGCCGAGGAGCGGGACGGCCCGGCCCGCTCGTCCATCCGCCCGGTGCCCGCCGCCCGCCAGGCCGGCCAGACGCCGAGCGCCAGGACGACCAACACCGAGGCCAGCGCCCCGAGCAGGAGCACGACCGAGTCGAACGCGATGCCGGTGGAGTCCTCGGCCAGCCGGGCCTCGCCGAGGGGCGCGATGGGGGACAGTGCCGTGGCGATCACGACGGCGCCGACGGCGCCGACCAGGCCCACCACCAGGTTCCGCGTCATGTCGAGGGCGAAGAGCTGTCGCCGCGACATGCCCACGGCGACCAGGGTCGGATGGTCCTCGCTCTCGACGGCGCTCTGGCGGGCCAGGGCCTGGCCGACGACGGCCAGCCCGACGAGCGCGGCGAGCGCGGCGAGGATCCACCACCCGACGGCCTGCGGGTGGATCGACGCCTGGATCGTGGCGGCGGTCCCGTCCTCGCTCGAGGCGCCGACCGTGCCACGGCCCAGGTTCAGTCGCTTGAGCTGATTGTCGAACCGGGGGATGCCGGCCGCACCGTCGCGCAGCCGGACGAAGTACTCGTACTGCACCGCCGTGTGCGGGAGCACCGAGCGCGCGAACCCCGGGCCGGCGTACAGGAAGTAGACGGGGGTGGACCCGGAAGGAAACTCGACCTCGCTGGCCTCGATCCCCACCACCTGCAGGTCGAGGTGCGGACCGTGCGGGTCGGGGAGCCCCGTGTTGGGGTTGTCGTAGTCGGCGGCCTGTGAGGGTGCTTCGAACGGGACGTGGATCACGGTCCCGACGTGCACCCCTTCGTGCTGCAACGTGGACGACGCCAGCACCTGGTCGGGCTTCGACGGGTCGGGCAGCTGGCCCGAGACGAGGGTGAAGGGCGAGCGGCCCCGGCCCGAGACGACGGCCACGCCGAAGTCGTTGTCGTCGATGGGGGCGCAGTCGCAGGTCGGATTGCCCGCGTCGGGCAGGATGAGCTCGGTGGCCGAGGCGACCCCGCGCAGGTGGGCCACCGCCGGTACCGGCCTGGTGGCGTAGACGATGCTGTCGAACCCGTGGGCCGCCACGAACCGCGGGAACGCGTTTTCCGTTCGCCGGCCGGCGGCCGCGGCGGCCAGCACGAGGCCACCGACGACGCCGACGAGGACCGCGATGGCCAGCCAGGACCGCCAGCGGCGGCGAAACCCGGCCTGGAACACCAAGCTCACTACCCCCACGGAATGCTCCTTCCTTCTGCCACAGCTTGACGGTTCCAACCGGGGTGGCCAAGGTGGCCACCCTGCGGAGCCCCCGTCGTGGTGGCCTGGCGGGGCCCTCGTGGTGGCACCACCCGGCTCGGCCCGCAGGCCGAGCAGTACGCCCGCCTGGCCGGGTTGCCGTCCGCCGGGGCGGCGGGTTCCCCCGATGGCCTCGACGAGGCTCCCCCGGTCGCCTCGGGTGCGTCGGTCGGGACGCCCCGGCGCGGCGAATTGGGAGGCCGCCCTCCCGGCCCCTAGCATCGCCCCCATGGCAGATCTCATCCGCATGGGCGACGACGGCACCCTCCGCGTCCCCGACGAGCCCATCATCCCCTTCATCGAGGGCGACGGCACCGGGGTCGACATCTGGCCCGCCGCCAGGCTGGTCCTCGATGCGGCCGCCGTCAAGCACGGCCACACCATCGCCTGGAAGGAGGTCCTGGCCGGCCAGAAGGCGTTCGACGAGACCGGGACCTGGCTGCCCGACGAGACGGTCGACACCTTCCGCAGCCACCTGATCGGGATCAAGGGCCCGCTGACCACGCCCATCGGGGGCGGCATCCGCTCGCTCAACGTGGCGCTGCGCCAGATCCTCGACCTCTACGTGTGCCTGCGCCCGGTGCGCTGGTTCACCGGCGTGCCCTCGCCGGTGCTGCACCCCGAGCTGGTCGACATGGTCATCTTCCGGGAGAACACCGAGGACGTCTACGCCGGCTACGAGGTGAAGGAGGGCACGCCCGAGGCCCGCAAGCTCATCGCCTACCTGCGCGAGGAGATGGGCTGGCCCATCCGGGACGGCTCGGGCATCGGGATCAAGCCGATCTCCGAAATGGGCTCCAAGCGCCTCATCCGCGCCGCCATCAACTACGCGCTCGACCGCAAGCGCCGCTCGGTCACGCTGGTGCACAAGGGCAACATCCAGAAGTTCACCGAGGGCGCGTTCTTGGACTGGGGCTACGAGCTCGTGCGCGAGGAGTTCTCCGACGTGGCCGTGGGTTGGGAGGACTGCGGCGGCGACCCCGGCGACAAGCTGCTGGTCAAGGACACCATCGCCGACATCACGCTGCAGCAGGTGCTGACCCGGCCCTCGGACTTCGACGTCATCGCCACCACGAACCTCAACGGCGACTACCTCTCCGACGCGCTGGCCGCCCAGGTCGGGGGCATCGGCATCGCCCCGGGTGGGAACATCAACTACGTGACCGGCCACGGGATCTTCGAGGCGACCCACG